>JAZNUR010000208.1:0-30849 GCA_045592405.1 Oscillospiraceae bacterium | reverse complement strand
TGCTTGCATCCAAGGAAGCCATTGAATACTGGATGCCCGTAGACTGGTACAACGGCGGTATGGAGCATACCACGCTGCACCTGCTCTATTCCCGTTTCTGGAACAAGTTCCTCTATGATATCGGTAGTGTAGCTCACAAGGAACCCTATATGAAGCGTACATCACATGGTATGGTTCTCGGAGAGGACGGACAGAAAATGTCCAAGTCCAGAGGCAATGTCATCAATCCCGATGATATCATCCGTCAGTATGGTGCAGATACTCTGCGTCTGTATGAGATGTTCATCGGTGACTTTGAAAAGTCCGCACCGTGGAGTCCTTCCAGCATCAAGGGCTGTAAGCGTTTCCTTGACAGAGTCTGGGCAATGCAGGAGTTCCTCGTTGACGGTGATGACTACCGTCCGGAGCTTATGTCCACCATGCATAAGACCATCAAGAAGGTTTCCGAGGATATCGAGGGACTGAAGTTCAATACCGGTATTGCCGCAATGATGGCACTGGTGAATGACATCTATGTAATTGGCAGTGTAAACCGTGCAGAATACCGCACGCTGCTCATGCTGCTCAATCCGTTTGCACCGCATATGACGGAGGAGCTGTATGAGATCTGCGGCTTTGAGGGTGTTCTGAATGCACAGACATGGCCGAAGTACGACGAGAAGCTCTGCGTGGACGAAACCGTGGAGATCGTTGTGCAGGTAAACGGCAAGCTCCGTGCAAAAATGAACATTGCCGTAGGTGCCGATAAGGATGCCGTGCTTGCACAGGCAGCCGAAGAACCGAAGGTTGCAGAGGCAATCAGCGGAAAGCAGATGCTCAAGCAGATTTATGTACAAAATAAGCTTGTGAATTTTGTTGTAAAATAACAAAAAATGAACAAAACCTAAAAATCTATTGACAAACTACACCTCGCATGGTATAATTATTTTATGCTTGTAATAGCAATGCAATAAAGAAGTGGTTGATAAACTACCTTCTCGAAAGGGAAGTTTAGTATACTATCCGGTACAGGGAACTGTCGGATAGAACCTCTGTCTTGGTGGCAAAGGGAGGGAATAGTAAGTGGCAGAAGTACGTGTTGGCAAGAACGAATCTCTGGATACCGCTCTGAAGCGTTTCAAGAGATCCTGTGCTAAGGACGGCGTGATTGCTGAAGTTCGTAAGAGAGAACATTACGAAAAGCCTTCAGTAAAGCGTAAGAAGAAGTCCGAGGCAGCTCGTAAGCGTAAGTATTAATCAGAATCAAGGACGTACCGACAGGTGCGTCCTTATCTTTGTTATGCCGACGAAACCGGCAGAATGGAGGCAATATGTTATTTCGTTCAACAGCCTCGGTGCGAAAGGTGAGCAGGATCACCCCGCAGATGCTGAAAAGAATGGGCGTTCGAGGGCTGCTTCTGGATATTGACAATACCCTGACGACACATGACAATCCTGTTCCGGCAGCCGATGTGGAGGCATGGATAGCGTCGATGAAATCAGCGGGAATTCAGATGCGTCTGGTGTCCAATAACCACCCGCCAAGGGTTGAACCTTTTGCAAAGCTGCTGGGGATTCCGTTTGTTGCCGAGAGCAAGAAGCCGCTTTCATTCGGATTCTCCCGTGCACAGGAAAGCATGGGGCTTCCGAAGGATCAGCTTGCAGTCGTGGGTGATCAGATATTCACGGATATACTCGGTGCAAATCTGTACGGCGTAAAGAGCATCTATGTACAGCCGATCGAGCATGAAACAACGGCGTTTTTCAAATTCAAGCGGTTTATGGAAAAACCGTTCTTACCCAAAACATTCAGTATGGAGGAATAGAATATGGCAAGAAAAATTCTGGTTATCCACGGTCCGAACCTGAATTTGCTCGGTGAGCGTGAACCCGGCATTTACGGCGATGTCAGCTTTGCTCAGCTCAACGAACAGATCATGGCACACGCAGAAAAGCTTGGTCTGGAGTGTGAAATCTTCCAGTCCAATCATGAAGGCGAGATCATCGACAAGCTTCATGCCGCACGCAAGGAATTCTTCGGCGTTGTGCTGAATGCCGGTGCGTATACACATTACAGCTATGCGATTTCCGACGCCATCAAAGCAATCAAAATTCCTTGCATTGAAGTGCATATCAGTAACATTTTTGCCCGTGATGCTTTCCGTTCCCATTCCGTGATCGCACCCGTATGCAGGGGCAGCATTTCCGGATTCGGACTGCAGAGCTATTATCTGGGTATCACAGCTCTGGCGGAGATGCAGGCATGAGACAGCGGATCGCAGACCTGACTGAGAAACTTCAGGGAAAAGCCGACTGTGCCCTGATTACGGATGATATCAACCGCCGTTATCTTACGGGCATGAAATCATCCGCAGGCACGGTGCTCGTATTCCCCGATGCAGCGTATCTTATCATAGATTTCCGCTATATCGAGAAAGCCCGTGAAGTTGTCAGACATTGTGAAGTCATCGAACAGAAGAATACCTTTGTGCAGATCAAAGAACTTCTTGTCCGTCACGGTGCCGCATCCATTGCCGTTGAGTCAGGCAGTTTGACATTGCAGCGTCTTGCTGTTTTCAAAGAAAGACTTGAAGGCTATGAATTTCTGACGGACAATACCCTTACGGATGCATTGTACGAGCTTCGTACAATCAAGAGTGCGGAGGAAATTTCTAAAATCAAGGCAGCTCAGAATCTTGCGGAAAATGCCCTGCAAGCTTTACTTGAGCAGCTGCATGAAGGCATGACGGAACGTGAAATTGCACTTGCATTGGATTTCCATATGCGGAAAAATGGTGCAGAAGATCTGTCCTTTGAAACGATCGCACTGACCGGTTCCCATACCTCCATGCCGCATGGAGTTCCCGATGACAGGAAGGTGCACAGGGGCGATTTTGTCCTGATGGATTTCGGTGCAGTTGTGGACGGCTATCACAGTGATATGACCAGAACGGTCTGTGTGGGTGAGCCGACGGAGGAAATGCGGCGTGTGTACGAAATCGTTCTGGAAGCACAGGAAACCGCACTTTCACAGGTGACTGCGGGAATGAGCGGAAGTAAGCTGGATGCAGCGGCAAGAACCGTGATCGAAAACGCAGGCTACGGTGCGTATTTTGGGCATTCTCTCGGACACGGCGTGGGCATGGAGATCCATGAATTCCCGAATGCCGGACCGAATGCAGGGGCTCCCATTCCTGCCGGAAGTATCCTGACCATCGAACCGGGGATCTATCTTCCGGGAAAATTCGGTGTTCGTATTGAAGATTTCGTGCATATCGGAGAAAAATCATGTGAAAATTTGACAAAGTTCACAAAGAAATTGATATGCATCTAATATTTTCAAAGAACTATTGAAAAAAATTTGATTTTAGTGTAAAATAGAAGTATATGAGTATTCAGCCGGATGGAATTCGTTTTTTCGGAACTTTCGGTTGAGAAGTATTGAATTTACGGAGGTTTATTTTATGATTACAGCAGGCGATTTCAGAAACGGTGTTACATTTGAGATGGACGGCAATGTAGTGCAGGTAGTAGAATTCCAGCACGTAAAGCCCGGTAAGGGTGCCGCATTTGTAAGAACCAAGTTCAAGAACGTCATTACCGGTGCAGTGGTTGAGCGTTCCTTCAACCCGACCGAAAAGTTCCCGACCGCTTTTGTAGAGCGTAAGGATATGCAGTATCTGTATGAGGACGGCGGTCTGTACTACTTCATGGACGTAGAAACATACGAGCAGCTGCCGATCGAAGCAAGCAAGCTCGGCGACAACTTCAAGTTTGTAAAGGAGAACATGGAAGTTAAGGTTCTGTCCTACAAGGGCAATGTATTCGGTGTAGAGCCGCCTTATTTTGTAGAGCTGCAGATCACACAGACAGATCCCGGTTTCAAGGGTGATACCGCAACAAACGCAACCAAGCCTGCAATTCTGGAAACAGGTGCAGAGATCAGAGTACCGCTGTTCGTTGATGAGGGCGATATGATCCGTATCGACACAAGAACAGGCGAGTACATGGAGCGTGCATAAAGAATTATTTGATGAAACCGCCGAAAGGAAGGGCTGAATGATGGATAAGATTTCTTATTTGAAGGGACTGCTGGCAGGTCTGGATTTTGATCCGTCCTCCAAGGAGAGCAAGGTATTTGCAGCGATTTGCGATGCACTTGATGATATGAAGCAGTACACCGAGGAACTGGAAGACCGCATCATGGAACTGGAGGAGCTTTGCGATATTCTGGATGAAGATCTGGGCGATATTGAGGAAGCTCTGTACGAGGATGAGTGTGACTGCGATTGTGATGATTGCTGCTGCTCATGCGACGATTACGATGACGAAGAACAGTACGAGACGATTTGTCCCACCTGCGGCGAATGCATTGTACTTGACGAGTTCACACTGGAAGAGGGCGAGACCACTTGTCCGAACTGCGGCGAGGAGCTGGAGTTTGATTTTGATGATCTCGATCTGGATGAGCTTGCAGAGCTTGAACCGGAAACGGAAGACTAATGAGCAGAATGAACAGCAACGGAATTTCTTTCGTTGCTGTTTTCTCATACGGATATTTTGTGAAACCATTACATAGAATGAATTATCATTTCAGAAAGGATGAAAGCAATGTCATTTGTAAAAAAAGAAGTCAGTGAGTTGAATCTGAATCCATTTACCACGATCGGCGACGAGTGGTTTCTGCTGACAGCGGGCACACCGGATGGATATAATACCATGACGGCGTCATGGGGAGCAATGGGCGTGATCTGGGGCGGCCCTGCGATGACGGCAGTGGTGAGAACCTCCCGCCATACATTTTCCTATATGGAGGAAAATGAAATATTCAGTGTGTGTGTATTTCCTGAGGAATACCGTAAGGCACTGCAGTTCTGCGGTTCCCATTCCGGCAGAGATTTTGATAAAGCCAAGGAAACGGGACTTACCCCTGTGGAACTGGACGGAACAACAGCATTTGCAGAAGCAAAGCTTGTGCTGATCTGTGAAAAAATGTATGCACAGATGATGGGTGAAGAACATTTTACACAGCCCGAAATTTGTCAGAAGTGGTACGGAAAGGATCCCATGCATAAAATGTACATCGGCAGAATTAAGGCAGCCTACGTGCAGGAGTAAAAGCAATGGAGCAGTGTGAAACCTGTGCATATTATTCCTACGATGAGGAGTGGGACTGCTATGTCTGTGATCTGAATCTGGATGAGGATGAATATGCAAGAATGATGCAGGGCCATTATAAGCAATGTCCCTATTATCGTGACGGAGATGAGTATAAAATTGCCCGTAAGCAGTAACGCTTGGCAGATTTCCAAAAGCAAAACAAATTTTTGAGCACTTTGTGCCGGCAGATCAAATTCTGCCGGCATTTTTTTTGATCGAGAATGTAAAAATAATGTGAATTATGCACAGTTTTATTATTTGATACTTGAAATTATTATATGAATGTGTTATAATGAAAATATCCTACGAAAAGAGGGGTAACTATGACTGAACAAATGATAACAGCAATCAAACAAGATGAAGCATTTTCTGATTTTCGAAAAAAATGGAATTTGGACGAAGTACATGAACGTAAAAACGGATTTGACGCCAGTCTTGTATCCAGAACTGCAAAGGGATGGGTGGAAGCCACACGGCTGAATGCCGAAACTGACGAATCGGAACAGGATGAGGAGATGCGTCAGGAATGGTTGGATTACCATCTTGATCAGGCGGAGGAACGTCTGCAGATCACGGGAAAAATCTCAAATTGCAGATATATTCTTCCTTGTGAAACAGCAGTTCACACATTGAAGAATGCACAGGATGGGAAGGATGTATTCTGCTTTACAGCGGTGTATTCCCATGAAAGCGGAAGTGCGGTGACTCCGATCGGCAAGCAGTATACGGCGGATTCCAAGGAAACGCTGAAGCTTGCAGAGCATATGTGTAAAGCCCTGATAGAGCTGCACCGTGCGGACGCAGTACATAAGAATATCTGCCCTGAAAACATTTTCCGTTTGGAGGATGGAACCTATTGTCTGGGCAGAGCGGGTGTTGAGGAAGATGTAGAAGCTCTCAAAAAATTGGGATTTTATCCTCGAGAAACCTATGATGCTCAGTCCGATATTTTCATGCTGGGACAATGCCTTGCACGAATCCATCAGACTGAAAAGCTTTCGTCAAGGGAAGCACGACGAGTGACAGCGATCATCAATAAAGCGAGTGAATCGGAAGCCTCCATGCGGTATCGTTCTGCGGAAGAAATGCTTGCAGCAGTCGAAAACCGTATGGGAATGAAAAAGACGCTGCTCTTTGGTATTGTTGGCGGTATTGCCCTGACTTTGATTCTTGTCGGTGCGATTCTCATCTCCACACTCGGAGGCGATCCGAGTCCTGAAAAACCGCAGGATTCGCAGACGGAGCAGACCACACAGGCAGTAACCGAATCGACGACGGAAGCATCGACCAATGAGACGGAAACGACAGCGACAGAAGCACCTTCGGAAACCGAATCAACGGAAGCCAACACAGAATCTGTAACAAATGAAGTGATCGGCGATTCCAATAATGATGGCAGTATCAATGTATTTGATGCAGTAAAGGTTCTGGAAATGACGCTGACAGGACAAGCTGAAAATGATAATATGGAAATCTATGACGTAAACGGCGACGGAGAAGTCAACGTACTGGATTCCGCAGAATTACTGCGTTACAGTGCATATTCCGCAACGGGCGGAACAAAGAGCTTTAACGATTATATCGCCAATAAGGAGGATTAACGTGCCACTGTTCAGAAAAAGAATCATACTCCCGGAGAGTGAAGAAATCGTAAGAGGAGATATCAAGACATGGGACAACCGTGTGGAAGGTCAATATGTAGATATTATCTGGAGTGCAAAGAACAGTGTCAGTAAGCGTTCCATGATAGCGGACCGTGAAATACTCCATGTGAAAAGCGGATTGAATCTTCGTGGAAAAACTCGTATTCTGCTGACATTTGTCCTTGACTGCAGCATGAGCATGAACGATGAAACCTATCTTGCCCTGTATAAGGGTATGAACCGATTTGCGAAAATCATGACACGAACGGAATCCATGAGTAATGCCGATATCTGCGTCATTGCCATTGAACGGTCACAGATCAAACTGCGACAGGATTTCACGCCCTGCAGTGCAGGTGTGGCGATTCCGGAAGTCAAAGAGCAGGGCAGGGGATTGAGTCCTGTTGTATCGGCAGTGTACCTTGCCTATAAGAGAGGACTTCGACGCAAGGAGAATTACGCAATGGGCGGCATCAACTGCTACCGCCCGATAACCGTGGTTTTTTCCGATTTTAAAAATAATGATGCAAGATACAATGGTATCAGTGATGATGCTGTGGAAGGCATGGTGCAGGAGATCAATGAAGCGGAGCAGAGTGATGTACTGAAAGTGTACACAGAATCGGGCAACCCGCTGCTTTCACAGCTTCAGGGAACGGAACTGGCATTCATGACGGAAGATCTGTCCAACGGACACAGAATTGCAGAGTGGTACTATGACCTGTACATGACACTTTGCGAAATGCTGCATATCCAGCAGGAAGCACCGGTTTCGCCGGATACCTTCAATCTGGAGGAAGAATAACGATCAGAGGAATTTTCCTTTTGGGAAAATTCCTCTTTCTTTGTGAAAATCGGTTTTCTGCCCTTTACAATTTCTCGGAAATATGGTATACTATATAAATGGAAAAATCGGACAGGAGAAAATCTATGTTTACTTTATTGAAGAATGAGGGACTTGCACGCCGAGGCACATTGGAAACGGTGCACGGAACCGTGCAGACACCCTGTTTTATGAATGTAGGAACGGCGGCAGCCATCAAGGGTGGAATCTCGTCACCGGATCTTGTGGATCTCAAATGTCAGGTAGAGCTTTGCAACACCTATCATCTGCACCTGCGTCCCGGCGATGAGATCGTCAAGAAAATGGGCGGACTTCACAAGTTTATGAATTGGCACAGACCGATTCTGACGGACAGCGGCGGATTTCAGGTATTTTCACTTGCCAAGCTGCGTAAGATCAAAGAGGAGGGCGTGTACTTTCATTCCCATCTTGACGGCAGACGAATTTTCATGGGACCGGAGGAGAGTATGCGTATCCAGTCCAATCTCGGCTCTACAATTGCCATTGCATTTGATGAATGCGTTGAAAATCCCGCAGCCTACGATTATTCAGCGAAATCCTGTGCACGTACCACACGCTGGCTGAAACGCTGTCAGGCGGAGATGGAGCGTCTGTGTGCACTTCCGGATTGTGTCAATCCCAAGCAGATGCTGTTCGGAATCAATCAGGGCTGCACCTTTGAAAAACTTCGTGTGGAGCATATGCAGGAAATCGCAGAGCTGGATCTGGATGGCTATGCAGTTGGCGGACTTGCAGTCGGTGAGCCTACGGAAGATATGTATCGTGTGCTGGATGCCGTGACACCCCATATGCCCGTGCATAAACCCCGCTATTTGATGGGCGTCGGTACACCATCCAATATCATCGAAGCAGTTGCAAGGGGCATTGATATGTTCGACTGTGTCATGCCTTCGAGAAATGCACGTCACGGTACAGTATTCACATGGGATGGAATTCGTCATTTGAAGAATCAGACCTATGAAACAGATCCAAGACCCGTGGATCCGCACTGTGACTGTCCGACCTGCCGTAACTTCTCCAGAGCCTATGTGCGGCACCTGTTCAAAGCCAATGAACAGCTTGCAGGCAGATTGGCAGTAACGCATAATCTGTATTTTTACAATACGCTGACCGAGCGGATCCGAGAGGCAATTGATACGGACACCTTTGCACAGTTCCGTGCAGAATATTCTGAAAAGCTTGCACAGAAAGCACCGGAGGATTAAGAGTTTCTATGTCATATATTGAATTGTTTCTCATTGCAGTGGGACTGTCAATGGATGCCTTTGCAGTTTCTATTTCAAACGGACTGTGCTGCTCCAAAATCAAAAAGAGCCAGATTCTTGCCATTGGTGTCTGTTTCGGCGGATTTCAGGGATTGATGCCCACAATCGGCTATTTTCTGGGAAAAGCCTTCGAATCCTATATCACAGCTGTTGACCATTATATCGCATTGATACTTTTGGGTTATATCGGCGGAAAAATGATTTTCGATGCATTATCGAACAAAGAGGAGGAGAAACATACCACACTTACACCCATGCTTCTGCTGACACAGGGCGTTGCAACGAGTATTGATGCACTGGCGGTCGGTGTCAGCTTTGCGGCACTTCCCGATGTCAATATCATTGCAGCGGCACTTTTCATTGCAGGTGTGACGCTTGTATGCTCCGTGCTGGGAGTATGTTTCGGCAAGTTCTTCGGCGAAAAGCTTGGCAGCCGTGCGATGCTTGCAGGCGGTCTGATTCTTGTCGGTATCGGTGTGAAGATCTTCGTGGAGCATATGTTTTTTTCTTGAATACATGGCGTTATGACGCCAAAAAACCTCACCAAACGGTGAGGTTTTAACTTTTGGAAACAGTAATTTTTATAGTTTTTCCAGCCCGCCGCAGGCGTGCTGGAAAACATATTTATAAGCTTTTCCCCAAACGGCACTATTGCCGTTACTTGTCTGTCAGTTCAGTGATACATCTGCGGCAGACCTTTTTGTCATGATGATCCGTCAGATCCTCGGTGTTTCCGCAAAGAATGCAGCAAAGCTGGCTTTTCTTCAGGATGATGGCATCACCGTCTGTAAATATCTGCAGATAATCATTCTGATTAATGTCCAGATTTTTCCGAAGCTCCTTCGGAAGTACAAATCTGCCCAGTGAATCAATTCTTCTGAAAATTCCTGTGCTTCGCATCCCTTTCACCGTCCCATGTCATGATGTTATGCTGGAATGCGGATTATTCCGCATCCTCAGGCATTTCCCAGTTGTGATATACATTCTGCACATCGTCGTTTTCCTCAAGGTGATCCAGCAGCTGCTGCATCTTCTTGATGGAATCCTCGTCCGTCAGTGTTGTGTAAGTGGACGGAACCTTTTCTGCTTCCGCAGAAAGCACCGTATAACCCTTGGCTTCCAGAGCCTCACGCATATCCGAAACAGCGGTCGGATCGCATTCCATGATAATGGATTCTTCCTCCACTGTCAGATCATCGCCGCCGCAGTCAAAGCAGTCTTCCATTGCTGTGTCCTCGTCAATGCCGGTATTTTCCACAACAACGATCCCCTTTGTTGTAAACATAAAGGAAACGCAGCCGATCGTACCGAGATTTCCGCCGTACTTGTCAAAGTAGTGACGTACATCCGCAGCAGTACGGTTCTTGTTGTCCGTCAGACACTCAACAATGACTGCAACGCCGTTCGGTCCATAGCCCTCATATACCATTGCTTCGTAGTCGTTCTTGCTGCCCTCACCGGAAGCCTTCTTGATCACACGATCAATGTTGTCGTTGGGAACATTGTTGGACTTTGCCTTAGCGATCAGTTCACGCAGCTTTGCGTTGTTGTTCGGATCGGGGCCGCCCTCTTTTACACATACAATGATTTCACGGCCGATTTTGGTGAAGATCTTAGCCTTGACAGCGTCCGTAGCTTCCTTTTTACGTTTGATATTATTCCATTTGGAATGTCCTGACATATTGATTCACTCCTTAATTCTGATTGTCATTTATTGCCTGCTCTGCACAAGCAGTTCCTCCCGTATGTCCCATATGGCGGAAAACAGTGTTTCCAGCCTGTCTGTATTGCCCGAAAGCTGCAGGTAGCCAAATACTGCCTCAAGTCCCGTTGCCTTTCGGTAATCAGCAGGGGAGGCGTTGTGAGGAACAGTATTTCCTGTGGCATTCTTACCACGTCGGAATACGCTTTGTTCTTCCTCCGTGAAAAGTTCCTGCAAATGCTCCGCAGCCCTTGCCTGAAACCCTGCACAAACCATTTTGATCTTGGTGGAATGCAGATTTCCCACAGGTGTGCTGCCGCCCTCAACGATGGCGGAACGCACCATCAGCTCATAGACACAGTCTCCAAGGAAAGCCATCGTCAGGGGACTGTACTGACGGGCTTCTTTTTCTGATAAATGGAAATTCATGTTGTTTACCTGATATAATCGAATTCAAAACCGAAGATATTAACAGTGTCGCCTTCCTCTATGCCCATTTCCTCCAGTTTGTCAATAATGCCGCTGGAACGCAGCACACGCTGGAAATACTGCAGGGAGGAGTAGTCTTCCATATTGACAGTACGAAGAATTGGTTCGAGCCATGCAGCAGAAATATAATATACGCCGTCCTCAACTTCGATTTCGAATTCCTGTTTGGAGGAGAAACGAGTCTCCCATTCCTCGGGTGTCAGAGGTTCTGCCTCGTAGATTTTCACCGGAGGCAGCTCGGAGAGCTTCTGTCCGACTGCATCCATCAAAGCCCCCGTACCCTGTGTGGTTGCGGCGGAAATGGTGAAAAACTGCAATCCCAGATCCTCGATATATTCACGCAGATCAGAGATCTGTTCTTCCGTTGCCATATCGGATTTGTTCGCAACCACGATCTGCGGGCATTCTGCCAGAGATTCACTGAAATTCGCAAGCTCCTTGTTGATCGCTTCAAAATCCTCAATGGGATTTCTGCCCTCAATACCTGAAACATCCAGTACGTGAAGGATCAGCCGGCAGCGTTCCACATGACGCAGAAACTCGTGTCCAAGACCGATACCCTCGCTTGCACCCTCGATCAGACCGGGAATATCCGCCATGACGAAGGAGCGTTCCTCGTCCAGACGAACCACACCCAGAACGGGGGTGAGGGTTGTGAAATGATAATTTGCAATTTTGGGTTTTGCGGCACTGACAACGGAGATCAGGGTGGACTTGCCGACATTGGGGAATCCCACCAGACCAACATCAGCCAGAAGCTTCAGTTCAAGCGTCACTTCAAAGGCTTCGCCGGGAAATCCGGGTTTTGCAAATCTGGGAATTTGTCTTGTAGACGTGGCAAAATTGGAATTGCCCTTACCGCCTCTGCCGCCTCTGGCGAGAATTTTGGGTTCATCGTCGGACATATCCGCCATAATTCTGCCGGACTGTGCCTCACGGATCAGCGTACCTCTGGGCACTTTGATCACAAGATCGGGGGCACTTTTGCCGGTGCAGCGTTTTGCACCGCCATTATCGCCGTTTTGTGCGATATACTTTCTCTTGTAACGGAAGTCGATCAGCGTGGAGAAATTATCATCCACCTGAAATACGACATTTCCGCCGTTTCCGCCGTCACCGCCGTCCGGACCGCCCGCAGCGACGTATTTTTCTCTGTGAAAGGAAACAGCACCATCGCCGCCGTCTCCTGCCTTGATTTTGATTTTTGCCTTATCGACAAACATTGTTCATTCCTCCTTTGTGGAGTCAGACTAAAACAAAATCCCACGCTTGCGAAAGCTTGGGATTTCGTTTATTGCTTTTGCTTGTTCCGGCGAAATTAGTCAGCGTAAACGCTTACACGCTTACGATCACGGCCCCAACGCTCAAACTTTACTCTGCCGTCAACCATTGCGAACAGAGTATCATCAGAACCCTTGCCTACACCTACGCCCGGATGAATGTGGGTACCACGCTGGCGAACGAGGATGTTGCCTGCGGTAACGAACTGACCGTCAGCTCTCTTTACACCCAGTCTCTTGGACTCGGAGTCACGGCCGTTCTTGGTAGAACCCATACCTTTCTTATGTGCAAAAAACTGCATACTAATTCTAAGCATTATTTACACCTCCGTAAATTCGAATTTGATCGTGTTCGGAAACTCTTCCGAAATGCATTGCAGATGAACATACAAAGCTTCAAGAAGCTTTACGGATATATCGCTGCCGCTTGTGCGGATATTCACCGTATCTCCCTTAGCAGAGGCAGAGGCATCTTCCTGAAACGTATCCGTCAGAAGATTTGCCGTCAGCTGCACTGCGGAGGAAACCGCTGCACAGACAACATCCTGTCCATGTTCTGCATAGCCTGCGTGTCCCTTGATGGAACATCTGCACAGCCTGCCGTTTTTACGAGAAAAAACAGCTTTCAGCATAACGTTTCAGCCTTAGCCCTGGATAGCTTCGATCTGAACCTGTGTGTAGGGCTGTCTGTGACCCATCTTGCGCTTTTCGCCCTTCTTAGGCTTGTAAGTGAAGACAGTGATCTTCTTGCCCTTGCCGTTCTTCAGAACCTTTGCGGATACAGTTGCACCTGCTACATAGGGAGCACCTACGTTGATTCCGTTTTCGGAACCTACAGCAACAACCTTGTCAAAGGTAACGGTCTGGTCGGCTTCCACGTTCAGCTTCTCGATGAAAACAACGTCTCCCTCACGAACCTGATACTGCTTACCGCCTGTTTCGATTACTGCGTACATTGATCTGGCACCTGCCTTTTCTTTAAAACTCGCTGTCCTTGGGGACGGAAATCCGTACTTTTTTTATCCCAAGCACACGCGGCAATATTATTTTATCATAAATCGGAGGGCTTGTCAAGTAGAATTTGCAATTTTCTGCAGTTTTTTCTTACATCTGATCGGGATCCACTGTCGGCGGAAGGAAATGATAGATTTCGCTGTAGCTTTCCAGATCCTCCCGACTTTCAGGGCCGGCTGCGATCAGTCCCGTCATATCCATATCGGAACCGCACGTCATTTCCATTTCTTCAATCGGAAACAGCGGTTTCTTTTCCTCATTCGGTTCATATGGTCTTTTCTGCATAATAATCATCCTTTCAATATTAATATATAAGTAGGATATCCTCTGAAATATAAACTATACTATGGAACGATATAATTGTATTGCAGAAGGCATCAAAACGCAATTTCATACGAAGATACAAAAATTACTTGACAAATAAAAACTGCTGTGCTATAATAGTAATGTTGCCGGTGTGTCGGAATGGCAGACGAGACAGACTCAAAATCTGTTGTCCGCAAGGGCGTGTGGGTTCGAGTCCCACCACCGGCACCAAAAATTCTGTGATGGCAGATGCATATAGAATTTCCTCTGTAACTGAGGATCTTCTTTTTCACAGATTCGTTCCTTGTAACGCCTGATTTCTTTCGTGTGTAGGAGGAATCAAGCTTTTGGGAGTATTTGAAAATGTTTTGTTGTTCCTCACGTTAGTGGGGATTTTGTTTTATGTGTTACATAGAAAAGGAGGACAATCGTATGAACAAAAAGGATTTGGCAGAACTGAAAAAGCATTTTACACAGTCGGATGATCTTCTGACGGTGCGGAGAATTTCTTCGACATTCATTGATTCCGAAAAGCAGATGCGTTGCCACAGTGTACGCAGCTATCCGGAAATCCCCGATGAGGAGCTGTTCTGCCTGTATCAGTCGCTTGCAAAGGTTCTCAAGGGCACACTTGGCAAATCTCTGGTGGAATATCCGTTCCCGAACGAGATGTATGAGGAGGATAAGAGTCAGAATCTGCTGTGGAATCTTCTTGAGAACACACTGAATGACGAGGAACAGCTGCAGAAATTCATTGACCATGTTTCAGCCAATATGGATTACGCCCTGCCCTACGCACTGTTCATTGCAGAGTGCGTGTACACCGTATTCGAGAAGAATAAGCTGGGCGAGAAGAACAAGTATGACAGCCGTGAATACCGTTTTCTCATTGGTGCGGTCTGCCCCGTGGAATCCCGTGTGGACGGACTGATCTATGACGAGGAAAATAACAACATCGTCCGTAAGACGGACTATGACCGTGTGGTTGCCGACGCCCCCACGGATGGCTTCCTGTTCCCGACCTTTACGGGCAGGGGGCCCGATGTGAACCATGTGATGTACTATACCAAAACCCCGAAGAACCCGAATGTTTCCGTGGTGGAGGAAGTATTTGGCTGCCACTACACCCTTTCTGCACAGGAGGAAAAGGAAACCTTCCGTGCCGTGCTCGACAAGGCAGTGGGCGAGGAGCTGAATCTGAATGTGATTGCAAGTGTGAACGAGAAGATTCAGGATTATGCCAAGAGCTTCAAGGATGAACCCGAGCCGCCGGTAGTGAGCGATATCATGATGCGTGATATTTTGATGGATTCCGGCGTGACACAGGAACGTGCGGAGGCTGCACAGCAGCTCTACCGTGAAACGGTGGAAGGCAATTATTTTGCAGCGTCAAATCTGACGGATTCCAGAACCACGCTTTCTTCCTCCGGTGTGACCGTGAGCATCAGCGGTGATGCAGCGGACAAGATCACTACCCGCATGATCGACGGCAGAAAGTTCCTCATGATCAGCCTCGACGATCCGGAAGTGACGGTCAATGGGTTCCAGATGAAGATTCAGTGAGTACGAAACGTAACAAAGAAAAAGAATGAGGATAATACAATGTTTGGATTCATTATGATTGCAGTATTGGCAATTTTAGGGGCTATTATGTTTTTTGCACCGAGGCTTGGCACACGTGCTGACAAGCGGGACGATCCCGAAGCGGTAGCACAGGTAAAAAAAGGCGGTCTTATGGTGATTGTTTTCGCCATCGGTGCAGGATTACTTTTGCTGAAATATGAAATATTCTGATTTTTATCAAATGATTACATAACTGAATCTTGATTAACTGCGTTAAAATTTTCAAAAAACACTGGACAAACCCGTTCAGATGTGGTATAATAAAAATGTTGAAATGATGTATCCTTTAAATCCGGTCCCGTGAGGCCGGCAAGGCGTCAGATGCGAAATTGAACAAGATAGCTGTATACACGGGGAACGTGTATGCATTTGTGCAACGCCAATCTGTCTGCCGACGGATGGGCGTTTTTCTTTCGCCATAATCCGGAGGATACAAGCAAGGAGGCACCGATATGGAAGAAAAGAGTATCATCATGGATGAAAATGCAATGTATCGTGCCACAGCCCGTATTACCTACGAAATTCTGGAGCGGAACAAGGGGGCAGAAAACCTCTGCCTTGTCGGAATTCTGTCGAGGGGTGCCGTGATCGCCAAGCGAATCTGTGAGAAGATCAGAGAGCTGGAGGGTGTTCCCGTCAGCTGCGGTGTACTGGATATCACGCCCTATCGTGACGATGTGCCGCACGATGCGGATTATCCCGAAAAGACGGACATTCCCTTTTCCATGACGGACAAAAACGTCATTATCTGTGACGATGTGCTGTTCACAGGAAGAAGCTGCCGTGCGGCGATCGACGCCGTCATCAAGCGTGGCAGACCAAAATCCATCCAGCTTGCAGCACTTGTGGACAGAGGACACAGGGAACTCCCGATCCGTCCGGATTATGTAGGGAAAAACGTTCCTACCTCGCACAGCGAAACCGTAAAGGTACAGGTCAGGGAAGTGGACGGCGTGGACAAAGTGAGCATTTTCCATTCCGAAAATCAGTAAGGAGTGAAGTCGATGAAACTTCTGATACAAAATGTAAGAGCCGTAGATGTGCATCTGGATGAAACGACGGATATTCTCATCGAAAACGGCAGAATCGTAAAAATGGCACAGGGAATCTCTGCATCCGCTGATCGTGTGATCAATGGTGAGGGACTGACGGCAATGCCGGGACTGTTTGATATGCACGTGCATTTCCGTGATCCCGGACAGACGCACAAGGAGGATGTCTTTACGGGTTGTGCCGCCGCACTTGCAGGCGGCGTGACGGGCGTACTTGCAATGCCCAATACTACGCCCCCCGTAGATAATGCTGATCTCATCCGCAATATGATTGCCAAAGCAAAGGATACAGGAGTTGATGTATACCCCGTTGCCTGCATCACCAAAGGTATGGCTGGGGAAGAGCTTACCAATTTCGAGGAGCTGAAGGCAGCTGGTGCAGCCGCACTTTCGGATGACGGCAGACCTGTGAAATCTGCGGAACTCATGCGGCAGGCACTTGCGGAAACCAAGGCTCAGGGAATGCTCATTACTTCCCATTGTGAGGATCTCGACATCATTAACGGCGGCATTATGCATAAAGGCAGTGTTGCCGAGGAACTGGGTGTCAAAGGGATGGACAGAGCATCCGAGGATTATATCACCGCAAGGGAAATTATCCTTGCGTCCGCTGTTGGAGCAAGGGTGCATATCGCACACGTCAGCACAAAGGGCAGTGTGGAGATCATCCGTGCGGCAAAGGCACTGGGAGTTCCCGTGACCTGCGAAACTGCACCGCATTATTTTATGTTCACGCACGAAAAGCTGCGTTCACGCAATGCCAATGACCGTATGAATCCTCCGCTTCGTGAGGAAAGCGACCGTCTTGCCATAGAACAGGCAGTTCTTGATGGCACAATCGACTGCATCGTGACGGATCACGCACCGCATACGCAGGAGGAGAAAGCGGATTTCGAGAAAGCTCCCAATGGCATCGTGGGACTGGAAACATCCCTTGCTGCGACGCTGACGGCACTCTATCATACGGGCAAATGCAGTTTGCAGGACGTGGTACGGATGATGGCGGTAAAGCCGAGGGAAATCCTTGGACTGCCGCAGGCATCGCTGAAAGAGGGCGAACCTGCCAATCTTGTGCTTGTGGACACACAGCATGAATGGACCGTGGAACCGCAAAAACTGCACGGCAAGTCCTGCAATACAGCGTTCCGTGGCGTGAAACTCACGGGCAAGCCGGTGATGACAATTACGAATGGCAGCATTCGTTTTGAGGAAATGAATCCGTAATATAGGGCATATCGCCTTAAAATAAATTTAAAGGAGTAAGAATCATGGGATTTGACAGACTGATTGAAAAGATTAAGGAAACAGGCAACCCTTCCGTTGTAGGACTTGACCCGAAGCTTGAGTATGTACCGCAGTTTCTGGTAGAAAAATTTCAGGAGGAGGATGGCTGGAGCCTGCGTACCGCATCCAAGGCAATTTATGCATTCAACCAGATGATAATCGATGAGATCTGCGATATTGTGCCGGCGATCAAGCCGCAGGCAGCATATTATGAAATGTATGGCTATCACGGAGTCAAGGCTCTGGAGAGAACCATCCGTTATGCAAAGCTCAAGGGTATGTTTGTGATTACCGACGGTAAGCGTAACGATATTGGAGCAACAATGGAAGCTTACACGGCAGCACACCTTGGCACAGTGAAGGTTGGCGAGAATGAACTTGAACCCTTTGGTGCGGATGCACTGACCGTCAACGGTTACCTCGGATCCGACGGCATCAATCCGCTTCTGAGCGTTTGCAAGGAGCGTGACAAGGGCATTTTCGTACTGGTAAAGACATCCAACCCCTCCAGCGGCGAGCTGCAGGATCAGCTGATGGACGGTGAACCGCTGTATGCGAAGATGGGCGATCTCTGCGAAAAGTGGGGTGCGGACACCATTGGCGAGTACGGTTATTCCGCAGTTGGTGCAGTAGTTGGTGCAACCTATCCCGAGCAGCTCAAGGAACTGAGAAGCAGACTGCCGCATACCTTCTTCCTCGTACCCGGCTATGGTGCACAGGGCGGCGGTGCAGAAGGTGTTGCAGCTGCATTTGATGAAAACGGTCTGGGTGCAATCGTCAATTCCTCCAGAGCGATCATGTGTGCATATAAAAAGGAAGGCTGCGACGAAAGAGATTTCGCAAAGGCAGCAAGACGTGAAGCACTGCGTATGAGAGATGACATTACAGCTCATATCAATCTGTAATTTTGAGTTGACTTTCGTGTTCCGCTGTGTGATACAGCGGAACACACAATGCGTATTCTGATTTTGATTTGAAAGGATGTTGCAGTATATGGCACTTATCAAAGGCGGAACACCTGCATGGCTGGTTCTGGCAAACGGACAGGTGTTTGAGGGAAGAAGCTTCGGTGCATCGGGAACAGCCATCGGCGAAGTAGTATTCACCACGGGTATGACGGGTTATCAGGAAACTCTGACCGATCCGAGCAACTATGGGCAGATCGTGACACAGACATTCCCTTCGATTGGAAATTACGGCGTGAATTCTGGTGATTATGAATCACCGAAATCCCATGTCAGCGGCTATATTGTGCGAGAGTGGTGCAATGCTCCGTCGAACTTCCGTATGGAGGACAATATCGAAAGCTTTATGAAACAGCATAATATCATCGGTCTGTATCATATTGATACCCGCAGTCTGACAAGGACGCTTCGTGATAAGGGTGTCATGAACGGTGCGATCACTACCGAAGATCCGTCCGATTGCATGGAGGAACTGCTTTGTCGGATTCGGGCGTATGAGATCACAAAATCCGTTGAGAACGTGACCTGCAAGGAAGTACAGACCTGCAGTGACGGTGAAACAAAATGTCGTGTGGTGCTCTATGATTTGGGCAGCAGAAAATATATATGCGAGCATCTGACAAAGCGTGGCTGTGAGGTTACAATTGTTCCGGCATCCACCACTGCCGAGGAAGTGCTGGCAATGCGTCCCGATGGCGTGGTATTGTCCAACGGCCCCGGAGATCCTGCAGAGAATACGCAGATGATCGCAAACATCCGTAAGCTTGCGGAACATCGGATTCCCATGTTCGGCATCAGCCTTGGCCATCAGCTTCTGGCACTGGCAATGGGAGCAAAGACCGAGAAACTCAAATACGGACACAGAGGTGCAAACCAGCCCGTCATTGATTTGGCAAGCGGTAAGACCTATGTAACCGAACAGAATCACGGATATGCTGTGACTGCGGATAGTATTTCTGCAGAAATAGGTGAAATTTCCCATGTGAATGCCAATGACAGAACCTGTGAGGGCATTCGCTACAGAAATGTCAATGCATTTGGTGTGCAGTTCCACCCCAGAGCGAACGGAAACCCGATGGATACGGACTATCTGTTCGACGAATTTGTCGAAAGAATGCAGAAGGAGGCGGAATAAATGGCTTTGCGGAATGATATCAAAAAAGTACTTGTCATCGGTTCCGGCCCGATCGTCATCGGACAGGCAGCCGAGTTCGACTATGCCGGCACACAGGCGTGCCGTGCACTCAAGCAGGAGGGATTGGAAGTAGTACTGATCAACTCCAACCCTGCTACCATCATGACAGATAAAGCAATGGCGGACAAGATCTATATTGAACCGCTGACGCTGGATGTGGTAAAGCGTGTCATTGAAATCGAAAAGCCCGACAGTGTGCTTTCCACGCTGGGCGGACAGACGGGACTGACGCTTTCCATGCAGCTTGCAAAGGAAGGTTTCCTTGATGCCCATAATGTCAAGCTTCTCGGTGCAAATCCTGAAACCATCCATAAGGCGGAGGATCGTCAGGCATTCAAGGACACGATGGAGAAAATCGGTGAACCCTGCATTCCTTCCAAGGTCGTGGAAACTGTGGAAGATGCCGTGGCATTTGCACAGGAAATCGACTATCCCGTGATCGTGCGTCCCGCATTCACGCTGGGCGGCACGGGCGGCGGTATTGCCTATAATGAGGAGGAGCTGCGTGATATTTCCACAAACGGTCTGCGTCTTTCTCCCATCACACAGGTGCTGATTGAAAAATGCATCAGCGGCTGGAAGGAGATCGAATTTGAAGTGATCCGTGACAGCAAGGGAAACGTCATTACCGTCTGCTCCATGGAAAATCTCGATCCCGTTGGCGTACATACGGGTGACAGTATTGTTATTGCACCGGCTGTCACACTGACAAATCGTGAATACCAGATGCTCCGCAGTGCGTCTTTGAATATAGTTTCGGAGCTGAAGGTTGAGGGCGGCTGCAATTGCCAGTTTGCCCTGCATCCGGAGAGCATGGAATATGCGGTGATTGAGGTGAATCCCAGAGTTTCCCGCTCCTCCGCACTTGCTTCCAAGGCAACCGGCTATCCGATTGCAAAGGTTGCGACCAAAATCGCCATTGGCTACAGTCTTGATGAGATTCTCAATCAGGTTACGGGTAAGACCTATGCCTGCTTTGAACCGTCGATCGACTATGTTGTCATCAAATTCCCCAAATGGGCATTCGATAAGTTTGTGTATGCAAAGCGTACTCTGGGTACCCAGATGAAGGCAACTGGCGAGGTAATGGCAATTGGCACAAGCTTTGAGCAGGCGATCATGAAAGCAGTGCGTTCCACAGAGCTTGGCGTAGATTCCATGAACATGAAGAAATATGCGGAAATTTCCACAGAAGAAATCCTCCAAAGACTCAGAAACGGCATTGAGGATGAGCGAGCATTTCAGGTGTTTGAAGCCCTCAAGCGTGGCGTGACCGTAGAGGAGATCCACAATATCACAATGATCGATGAGTGGTTCCTTGATAAGTTCCTGAATCTTGTGGAGCTTGAACAGTGGCTTGCAGATGGTGAGCTGACGGAAGAAAAATACCGCATCGCCAAGGATTACGGCTATCTTGACAGCACCATTGAGCGTATGTCGGGGCAGAAGTGCCCCCTGCATCTGCGTGCCGTATATAAGATGGTGGATACCTGTGCAGGTGAATTCAAGGCGGAAACTCCCTATTTCTACTCCACATTTGATGAAGAAAATGAGGCTGCACAGTTTATTGAACGAACCGACACGGGCAAGAAGAAAATCATCGTATTCGGCTCCGGTCCCATCCGAATCGGACAAGGTATCGAATTTGACTATTGCTCCGTGCATTGTGTGTGGTCGCTCAAAGAAATGGGCTGCGAAGCGATCATCTGCAATAATAACCCCGAAACCGTTTCCACGGATTTTGATACGGGTGACAGACTGTATTTCGATCCCCTGACACGTGAGGATGTGGAATCCATCATCGCTACCGAAAAGCCCGATGGCGTTGTAGTACAGTTTGGCGGACAGACTGCGATCAAGCTGACACGCCATCTTGCAGATATGGGTGTGAATATCCTCGGCACCTCTGCGGACAATATTGACGCTGCAGAAGACAGAGAGCGATTTGACGAACTCCTTGAACAGTGCGGCATCCCCAGACCCGAGGGCTTTACCGTCATGACAACGGAGGAAGCTGTGGAAGTTGCCGAGAAGCTTGGCTATCCCGTACTTCTGCGTCCGTCCTATGTGCTTGGCGGACAGAATATGATTATCGCACACTCCGAGCAGGATGTTGTGGAATATATGGGCATTATCACCTCCACTATGATAGAAAACCACGTTCTCATTGACAAATACATGATGGGCACGGAAGTGGAAGTGGATGCAATCTGCGACGGCAAGGATTTCCTGATTCCCGGTATTATGGAGCATATTGAGCGTGCGGGCGTACATTCCGGCGACTCCATCTCCGTATATCCGGCACAGAATCTGTCAAAGAAGATCCGTGAAACGATCATCGAGTATACACGCCGTCTGTCCATGGCACTGGAAGTTATCGGACTTGTGAATATCCAGTACGTTGTGTACAAGGATGAGGTGTATGTCATCGAAGTGAATCCCCGTTCTTCCAGAACCGTACCCTATATCAGCAAGGTAACGGGTATCCCGATGGTGGATATTGCCACCAAGATCATGCTCGGTTCCTCTCTGAAGGAACTCGGCTACGAAAGCGGACTCTATCCCGAGGGTGATTATGTGGCAGTCAAGGTTCCGGTATTCAGCTTTGAAAAGCTGCAGGATGTGGACACCATGCTCGGACCGGAAATGAAGTCCACAGGCGAGTGCCTCGGCATCGGCAGAACCTTTGAGGATGCACTGCTCAAGGGACTTGTAGCGGCAGGTTACGATCTCAAGCGTGAGGGCGGTGTGCTGATCTCTGTGCGTGACAGCGATAAGCGGGAGATCGTCCGCATTGCGGATAAATTCTCACAGATGGGCTTTGAGCTGTATGCAACAAGCGGTACGGCAAGCTACCTTAACCGCAATATGATCGCCACCAACATGGTGCGTAAAATTTCCGAGGAATCTCCGAATACCATCGACCTTCTTGAAAGCGGAAAGATCCACTATATGATCTCTACCTCTGCCAAGGGCAGAATGCCAGCCCGTGACAGCGTAAAGATGCGTCGCAAGTCCGTGGAACGTTCCATCTGCAGTCTGACGGCAATCGACACGGCGGACGCATTGGCAAATGTGCTGCTCTCCAAACGCAGCATGGATGACGTGGAGCTGGTTGACATAACGAAAATTTAAGTGAGGAAACAGTTATGAAATACACACAGGGACAGTATCCCATTATCGAAAAAAAGACCCTTGCAAAGGAAATGTACAGCTTTGTCATCCTTTGCCCTGAGGTTGCACAGGCGGCTGTGCCGGGACAGTTTGTACACATCCGCATCGGCAGCTTCACCCTGCGTCGTCCGATCTCCATCTGTGAGATCGACGCAGAAAGGGGAACGCTCCGCATCGTATTTGAAGTGCGTGGAACCGGCACTGCCGAGATCGCAAGACTCAACAAGGGCGATCTCATTGATATGCTTGCACCACTTGGTCATGGTTTTACCGTGAATTCAGAGCTGAACAAGGTCATCTGCATCGGCGGCGGCATCGGCACGCCGCCCATGCTGCCGCTTGCACAGGTCTACGGCGAAAATGCGACGGTAATCACAGGCTTTCGCAGTGCAAATGCCGTGATACTGCAGGAGGATTTCCAAAAAACAGGTGCACAAACCATTCTCTGCACCGATGACGGCACAATGGGCGTGCATGGCTTTGTTACACAGCCCTTGGAGGAGATTCTCAAGGAGGGCAGCGTGGATGCGATCTATGCCTGCGGTCCGATGCCGATGCTCAAAGGCATTGCCACACTTGCGAAAACCTACGGTGTACCGCTGTGCGAGGTTTCTCTGGAGGAACGTATGGCTTGCGGCGTTGGTGCTTGTCTTGGCTGTGCGTGCAAAGTGAAGAGAAACGACGAGGAGTATTTCCTGCACGTCTGCAAGAACGGTCCCGTATTCAATGCTGAGGAGGTAGTTTGGTAATGGCTGATCTGTCTGTAAAAGTAGCAGGGGTGGAATTCAAAAACCCCATCATTCCGGCATCCGGCGTATTCGGCTACGGCAGAGAATACGAAGAATTCTATCCGCTTTCCAAGCTTGGCGGTATTGCGACAAAGGGTACAACAGGAACGCTGCGTACCGGAAATCTTTCTCCGAGAATTGCTGAAACTCCTGCAGGTATGCTCAATTCCGTGGGGCTCCAGAACCCCGGGATCGACACATTCATTGAAAAGGAACTGCTGAACCTTCTGACGAAGGATACCGTAATTCTGGCGAATATCGCAGGCTCCACTCCCGAGGAGTGTGCAGAGGTTGCCGCAAAGCTTGACAAGACCGATGTCCACATGATCGAGCTGAACATTTCCTGTCCGAATGTCAAGCAGGGTGGTGCAGCATTCGGCACTTCCTGTACAAGTGCGGAAACTGTCACTGCGGCAGTCCGAAAGGCAACGAATAAGCCGCTGGTGGTGAAGCTTTCCCCGAATGTCACAAGCATCACAGAAATTGCAAAGGCTGTCGAGTCCGCCGGTGCGGATGCCCTTTCCATGATCAATACACTTCTCGGCATGAGAATTGATGTCAAGACACGTCGTCCGATCCTGCGAAATAATGTGGGCGGTCTGTCCGGTCCTGCGATTCTTCCGATAGCAGTCCGCATGATCTGGCAGACTGCGAATGCTGTTTCCATTCCAATCATCGGTATGGGCGGTGTTTCCACCGGTGAGGATGCCATTGAGCTGATGATGGCAGGTGCGTCCGCTGTACAGGTGGGTGCGGCGATTTTCACAGATCCCTATGCTCCCGTGAGAATCGTGGACGAAATGAATACATTCCTCGATGAAAATAAGATTGCTTCTGTAAAGGATATTATCGGTACGGTGCAGCCGTGGTAAGTGCTGCATCACACTTATTTTGAAATTTGTTTTGTAGAAGGGGTGAATGTTCATGGGAAACAAAAGAGCGACAGAGCAAATTGCTGATGGTTCATTTGAGAAAACCAGATTAATTGCATGGGTAAAAAGGCATAAGCTACAACTATTATTTGCTGGTGTTAGTGTTACCACCGTTGCAATGACTTTATTGGGAGTGAAAAACAAGGATGAAATCAATCAGCTCTGGAATTCGTTAATTCAAGAAATCAAGAAAGGCTCTCTTTATAGTGCAAAATGGTTTGAAAATGCAAGTTTAGAGGAGCTTCGAGAGGTGAGAAAAATCGTTCAGCAGGATTATAGAAATCCAGATTTTGATTTAGAATACAGAAGCGAATGTTGGGAACTACTCAAAAGATTTGATAATGCTATAGGAAAAATAGTATGGCAAGGAAAAGAAAAAGGATACCCTGTTTCCAGAGAACATGGCTGGTATTTGTGAATTTGAAATTAGTTTTCACATAGATTAAATAATCATACGATTTTAGAGAGGAGTGAAGGTCTTGTTTCAACAAGCAAAATATAGTTATAGAATTACTGCTGTATGCACAAATGGTGATAAGGAAGGAAGATATACCTTTGTACAGAACTATGACGACGACTGGGGTGAAATAGCGGAGCAATTGTTTTATGATGAATTTGGCGTCAATCCAACAGAAATGAAAATTGAATCCAGAGAAAGATTATAAAACAAATAAACATTGAATAGTGCGACCTTTGCACCGTAGGTGCATTGGGAGCAGAACGCAAGTGCAGGCTCTGTGCGAAAGGAGAACCCCATGCTCACCCCCGAAACCTGTATCACCCTTTTTTCCGAAAAACTTCCGAATGGTGCGGACATCTGTGCACAGCATCTCGCACAATATGAACAGATTCTCCTGCATGTGCTTGCAGGAGAACTGATCTGTGTTCCGCTGACTGCACTGCTTCGTGAAAATACCCAGCCGGACAGCATTCGGCAGTACTGCGATATCATCGAAACCATGTGGAAGAATGGGCTTGATGATGTTGGCAATGTGGTGGAAGTCACCATTCTGGAATATCTGACCGATGACCCGATTCTCTGGCAGCGGTTCGGAGGATATATTTCCGAGGAATTCAAAAAGTACATCAATGAAATCTGCATTCCCGAAGATCTGAAATATTTCGGGGCGAAATTGCTGAAATAGTATTGGAGAAAAACATGAACGAAGAAAGCCTCATCTGTTAAAAGGCGAGACTGCAAGGGTGATAGTTTTGCAAATCACTAATTTTTATAAACGGAGAATATGGTGACTGTTATGACGGATGTAAACTGCCTTCTTGCAGGACTGATAAGGCTGTTCACGCCTCTGCTGCTGCTTATCCTTTGGCACAAAAAGACAGGTGCACGGCTCTTTCCTGCACCGGTTGCATTTTTGATATGCTTTCCGGTTTTTATCCTGGGAGCTGCCATACGCTCAGGATTCGGTCAAGACGATCCGTTTTTTTATTATATCCAGCAGGGGCTGCTCTATGGTATTCTTGAAGAGGGCACAAAATATCTGGTGTTATGCTTTCTGCTCACTTCCTATGACAGTCGGAAGGATGCTGTGACCTACGGCATCGGGCACGGTGCATATGAGGCATTCGGTGCAGGAATGTCCTGTTTTGGACTCATCGGCTTAGACACAGCTGCTCCGGATATCCTATGGATGAACCTCTGGATGGCAGTTGAGGCTGCTGCGTTTTCTATTGGATTAACCGTCCTGATCTTCTACGGCATCTACACAGGAAAATCCAAAGTGATGCTGCCCGTTGCCATACTTCTTCACGCCGTCAGCAATGCCGTCGGGGGTATTCTCATTGAGTTTATTGTCATCCCAATACGTACTTTGCTGACCGCAGGAATCTGCTTTGCTGCATATCGCTGCTGGCAGGAGATGGGAACTCCATATGAGGATGAAGCGTGAAATCAGTGCACCGAAGGAAAAAACCGGAATTAAAGGAAAGAATTGAGGGAATATAGTAAAATGAAAATTATGTCCGTAGACTTCGGCGACGCCCGTACAGGGCTTGCCATCTGCGACAAATCGGAATTTCTCGCATCTCCAGTGTGCGTGGTGCAGGAGCGTCATTTTGAACGCTGTGCAAAGGCGGTTGCCGAGCAGGCAAAGCAGCAGGGTGCGGAGCTGATTGTCGTGGGATATCCCAAAAACATGAATAATACCATCGGTGAGCGTGCCGAGAAGTGTATGAATTTCGCAAAGCTTCTCGAAGAACTGACGGGACTTGAAACCGTTATGTGGGATGAGCGAAGCACCACTGTTTCCGCCCATAATTACCTCAATGTGACAAACACCAGAGGAAAAAAACGCAAGGCGGTTGTGGATGCCGTGGCAGCCGTCATCATTCTGGAAAGCTACCTTGCTTATAGAAAAAACTGTGTGAATAAGTAAGGCAACCGCTGCCATAAGGCGGCAGATTGCCTGTGCCGGCTCGGCACCGCCGCTTGTCCGTAGGACAAAGGCGGTATATTGCCTGTGCCGGCTCGGCACTAGTGCATCATGGAAGTGATATCATCCAGAACACAACCGGCAGCCTTGAGAGCCTGCTCTGCATGACGCTTCATGCGGTGTTTCTGTTTGTCGGGAGTTTTGGAAAGTACATAGCACGCTGTACCTGCAACTGCACCGACGGTTAAACCCTTGATGATGGTACTTATTTTCATATCCAATCCCTCCTTGCAGGGAACAATCGAAGTTTACGCAGCATTGCTGCATGGAAATAGCATTCCCACGATATAGAATATTACCAAAGGAAAATGCTGCACGACAGCAAAAGGAGCATCTAAATGACATTGCACATTGTTCTTTGTGAACCGCAGATCCCGCAAAATACAGGCAATATTTCACGAACCTGTGCGGTAACGGGTGCAAAACTGCACCTGATTCATCCGTTCGGTTTTACGATCACCGATAAGCAGCTCAAGCGAGCAGGGCTTGATTACTGGGATAAACTGGATATTACCGAATATCAGAGTCTTTCGGATTTTATGCAGAAGCATAACAATGACAAAATTTATTATTTCACCACAAAGGGACGCAAGCGTCACAGTGATGTGCAGTACGATCCGAGCGGTGATGTGTATCTGATGTTTGGCAGGGAGGATGCGGGACTTCCGGAGGAACTGCTCCATGCGAATGCGGAAACCTGTGTACGCATCCCCATGCGTCCCACACTGCGAAGTCTGAATCTTTCCAATTCTGTGGCAATCGCCGCATACGAAGTACTTCGGCAGTGGGATTATCCGGAATTGGAAGCACAGGGAAATCTGACAAAATACGAATGGGAAGCATCTCAATAACGCAGCATAAATATATGGAAATTTGCTAAAAACGTACATTGACTGCACATCTGCCGCAAAGCGGATGTGCAATTGTATTCGGAGGTACTATGAAATATCAGCTAATTATCATCGGCGGCGGTGCCTCCGGACTCGCGGCGGCGTACACAGCCGCATCCTGCGGCATGGAGAAAATTGCCATTCTCGAACGTTCACAAAGAGTCGGAAGAAAGATACTTGCAACAGGGAACGGCAGATGCAATCTGAGTCATACGTTAGTTTCGGCGGAGGATTATTACGGAAGTGTGGATGCCGCTGAAATTCTTGGGGAATTTGGCGATGCCGCAGCATTTTTTGAATCCTTGGGGCTTCATTGCCGTACCGATGAGCAGGGGAGAATGTATCCCTATAACATGACCGCAGCGACGGTTCTGGATGTCCTGCGAAGTGCGTGTCTGCATTACGGCGTGGAGGAAATCTGTGATGCCGCTGTAAAAGAGCTGAAACCTATGAACGATCACTGGATCGTTTGTACGGAAACAGCCGAGTACACGACCGAAGCCGTCATATTCGCCGCAGGCGGTTACGCTGCACCGCAGCTCGGAACGGACGGCAGTGCTTGGCATCTTCTCAAATCCCTGCAGATTCCGCTCATTTCCCCGAAACCCGTTCTCTGCCCCGTGCTTTCCGATGCAGGAATGCTGCGTCCCCTGAAAGGTCTGCGAGCAAAAGCAGAAGTGACATTGCTTGAGCATGGCAAACCCGTCCATTGTGAATTGGGTGAAGTCCAGTTCACGCAGGAGGCTCTATCAGGAATCTGCCTGTTCAATCTTTCATCTCTTGTGGATGAGAAACGGTTTGCTGATTATCGAATTTCTCTCAATCTCTGTCCCGATCAGAAAATAGATGCAATTACCGCCATGCTCTATACATTTCAGGCGGTGCGGTACGATGCGGATTGTGAAAATTTGCTTTCGGGCATTATCCAGAAGCCCCTTGCAAGGCTCATTTTGAAGGAATGCGGCATCAAAGCCATGATGCCCTGTGAACAGCTTGACGGCAGACAGATCAACGCCATTGCCAAGAAACTGCAGGATCTGCAGTTCCCCGTAAGAGGGCTTGCCGATTGGAAGCAGGCACAGGCGACTGCGGGCGGCGTAATGGGAAGTGCACTGGACGCCCATCTGCAGGTGAAGAAATATCCGAACCTGTATATTGTCGGTGAGGCTGCCGATGTGCATGGTTTCTGCGGCGGTTACCATCTGCATTGGGCGTGGGCAAGCGGAGTACACGCTGCAAAGCGGGCAGCGGAAAGGAGCACAATAAGATGATTCGTTTACAGAATATCCGTATGCCGCTTGATTATACACAAAAGGATTTGATTTTTGCAGCAGCCAAAAAACTTCGTGTTTCGCCGGATTCCATCAAATCTCTGAAAGTACGCCGCCGTTCCGTGGATGCAAGAAAACGCAATGCGGTTTCGTTTCTATTTTCGCTGGATCTGGAATTGCCGCAGGAAAAACAGCTTTTGAAGCGATTTGCCAGCGACAATGATGTGTTTGCCGTGCAGGACTTGCACTACACTGTGCCGCAGTGCAGAGCATCCATGCGTCCCGTCGTTGTGGGATTTGGACCGGCGGGAATGTTTGCGGCATATGTGCTGGCACTTGCAGGGCTGCGTCCTCTTGTGCTGGAACGTGGCTGTGCCGTCGAGGAACGCATGGAGATCGTGCGGAAATTCCGTCAAAACGGCGTGCTTGATACTGAATGCAATATCCAGTTTGGTGAGGGCGGTGCAGGAACATTCTCCGATGGAAAACTCCACACAGGCATCAAGGATCCCAGAATCCGTTTTATTCTGGAAACCTTTGCCGAGTGCGGTGCACCCGAGGAAATTCTCTGGCAGGCAAAGCCGCACATCGGCACGGACAAGCTTACGGAAACCGTGCGGAATCTCAGGGAAAGGATCATTTCACTCGGCGGTGAGATCCACTTTCGTGCGAAGCTCACCGGTTTTACGCAAAAGTCTGGTTCACTGTGTGCCGTTCAGTATGAACAGAATGGGAAAGCCTTGGAGATTTCCACGAATCATGCGATTTTTGCACTTGGTCACAGTGCAAGGGATACCATGACCTACCTGTATGAAAAGGGATTGCCACTGGTGCAGAAGCCCTTTGCAATGGGTGTTCGAATCGAGCATCTGCAGATGGACATCAACCGTGCACTTTACGGTGCGTCCGCAGGGCATCCGGCACTAGGGGCAGCAGATTATAAATTGGCAGTGCACCTTCCCAATGGAAGGAGCCTGTACACATTTTGTATGTGTCCGGGCGGTGAAGTTGTTGCGGCAGCTTCCGAGGAGGAAATGCTTGCTGTCAACGGCATGAGCTGCTTTGCACGTGACGGAAGGAATGCCAACAGTGCACTGCTTGTGGGACTGCATCCGGAGGATTTCGGAGACAGTCACCCGCTTGCGGGAATGCAGATGCAGCGAAAGCTGGAACGTGCAGCGTTTGTGGCAGGCGGCGGAACCTACTCCGCTCCTGTGATTCGTGTAGGAGATTTCCTGCTGCATCGGGAATCCAATCATTTTGGCAAGGTCACACCGACCTATACACCCGCAGCCGCTTTTGCCTCGCCCGACAGGTATCTGCCGGAATTTATGTGCGAAACCCTTCGCCTCGGCATTACGGCGATGGACAGGAAGCTGCATGGATTTGCCGATCCCGATGCCATTCTGACAGGCGTGGAATCACGCAGCTCATCGCCCGTGCGGATGCTGCGTAACGAAAACTATCAAAGTACGGGTGTGAAGGGATTGTACCCTTGCGGTGAGGGTGCAGGTTATGCAGG
>JAZNUR010000207.1:0-16796 GCA_045592405.1 Oscillospiraceae bacterium | reverse complement strand
CCTTCCTTTTCATTCACAGCAAGCTTTTTGAAGCCAGCCTGTTCGAGCACATCCAGCACTTCGTCCGCACGCTCAATGATGATGCCGGACACGATCAGGTAGCCCTCGGGCTTCAGGAATTTCCTGAAATAGCCCGACATGGCAATCAGGACATCCGCCACGATGTTGGCACAGATCACGTCATAACCGCCGCCGATTTTTTCACAAAGCACGTCATCCGAACAGATGTCACCACAGTATGCGGTGTAGCGGTCAGCACCGATCCCATTCTTCTCTGCGTTTTCAACGGCAGTGCGGACGGAATTCTCCACGATATCCACTGCCACAGCATTCTCCGCACCCAGCAGAATCGCACCAATGGAAAGGATACCGCTTCCGCAGCCAAGATCGAGCACCCTGTCATGGGGTTTGAGGATGGTTTCCGTCAGCTCCAGACAGAGTCTTGTGGTGTGATGCTGTCCCGTGCCGAAGCTGGAGGCAGGATCAATTTCCAGCACGATGCGGTCATTGCCTTCTGGCAGCTCTTCCCATGAGGGCTTGATCAGCAGTTTTTCGCCAATGGGCAGGGGCTTGAAATACTGCTTCCAGTTGTTTGCCCAATCATCCTCGGCAACATTGCCGCAGGACAATGTCAGACTTCCGAACATTTCCGCATTCTCTGACGTCTTGAGCTGTTCGAGCAGCATTTTCACGCCGGAGAGCTGCTCCGCTCCCTGTGCATCATCGGGCAGGTAGAATGTCACCTTTGTATCGCAGTTGGCAAGTCCCATCAAATCCTCGTCGATGTAGTCCCATTTGCCTTCCTTGTCATCCAGAAATTCCTGAAAGGACTCTGCATCCTGAATAGCAAAGCCCTTCACACCCTGATCCGTCAGCATTGCACAAAGCACGTCAACGGCAGGGGTTTCGGTGGAAATCGTTACTTCAAACCAGTTCATCGGTATTCTCCTTTATCTTGGAATCACGCCTTTTTACGTTCGTTCTTCCGTTTTTCTTTCATTTCACGTTCATGGGCTTTCCGCATTTCCCGCCACTGCACATAGGCATGGAGCAGCTGCGATGTGGTCACATCCGTTGTCCGTTTTGCACGTTCCGGATGCAGATCGGGATCGTACAGCAACGCATCCATATGGTTATAGAACTGCTGCAGCTCATCTGCCTTACTCGTGAATTCCGAAGAAGCATTCGCAAGCTCCATCACAGTCGCACTGTCTGACAGCCGCAGAATCTGCCGCATATGACGGAAAATTGCAGTCGATGCCTGCTGCGGCGTCATACGTCTTGTCTTACGCTGGAAATGCTTTTCACGCAGAGCCGGCATCAGGAAATACAGTACTACCGCTATCAATACCAGTACCAGAAGCACAAAGCCCCAGACCATGACATAGAAATTCTCGGCGGTATCTTCTTCCTCCATATTGATCGCTACGGTCGGTTCAAAGCTCAGCCAGCCATAGCCTGAAATATACACCTCGGGGAATCCGTGTGCGTCCCTAACCTTGATCAGGTAATTGGTTTCTACGCCCTCAACTTCAAATTGATATCGCTCGTTCAGATTGTAGCCCTGCACATATCTTGCGGGCAGTCCCGCACTGCGGCAGAGAAGAACCATTGCCGTTGCATATTCATAGCAGACGCCACGTTTGCTCTCCGTCAGAAAATCGTCAATATTGTCACCCTCCGGACTTGCATAGGACAGATCATAGACAAAACCCATATCGGTGAAGTACTGCTCAATGGCTCTCGCCTTTTCAATATCGGAATCAAGTCCAGCCGTGATTTCCGCAGCCAGTGCATCCACGACTTCGGACTGGTAGTCCTTTGTTTCGCAGTATTCCAGATATTCCATTGCATCCTGCTGTTCCTGACAGCAGAATTCCAGAAGCTCCGCTGCCTCTGCGTCAGTTTCCGCAAGCACCTGTGCAGCATCATGCAGCAGATTCCGATAGGTTTCTGCCTTCATGCTGCCAAGCACCTCGCTAACGCTCGGATGCAATGCGTAAGTATCGGAATAATACGTCATGACCATCTTTTCATGATATCCATAGGTCTGCATCTTTGGCGTCAATGCATTATGCCTGGAAACCATTGTGACAGAATGCCGCCATGCCTCCAGATCCTCCAGACGTGTGGGGGTAGGAATCATATTGGTGCCACGGATATTGGTGAAGATGGTAAATTGCTGTGTCTTCTGAATCGGCAGCTCATTCCCGACAAATTTCGTCAGCTCATAGGTCTGTGCAAATTCCGTATCCGCTGCAGCGGCATCCAGAATCGCCTGCAGAAGATCCTGCGGCTTATAGAATACAGCATCCTCATAATCCAGAGAAGGATAGTCACTGTAATTGTTTTTATTCCAGGAATGATCATCCTCATAGAACGTATAGGTCTGCGTACGCAGCTTGAGAGGTTCGGGGGAATATGCATAATAGAGGGTTCGGGTATTCGAGGACATCATTGCACTGTTGTCGGTGCTGTCGGTAAACATACTGATCATTTCCATCAGGACATCCGACAAGCTGCTGTAGGACATGGCGTTCTCAATGTATTCTCTGTCCGCCTTTATATTCGGCTTCGGCACAACTGCCGCAAGAATACTGAATGACAATACATATGCGATCACGGACATACTGCCGTGGAAACCATGCAGCTGGCGAATTTCCGGTGTTTCCCGAAGCTGACGGCAATAGATCATCAGCAGGAAATAGGAACTGAGCAGCAGAATTACCAGCAATGCAGGCATCTGAATACCTTCCTTCGCATACAAGCTCAAAGGAATGAGCATGACCAGAAACTGCATGACCATACGGTAACGCACCTTTGAAAAATAATACACGGCACTGCTCAAAAAGCCGAGCATCAGCAAATAAATAGCAACCGTATACCAGATGGAAAACTCCACAACGTCCTGCGGCGTCATGAACCATACCAGAAAGCCGATGGGGTACTTGAGTCTGCCGATTTCAGTCAGCATACCAACACCGCTGAGTCCCAGAAAGAGAAATGCCAGATAGCATAACGGGCCGAGGAATTTGTGCCTTGCGACGAAATCGTAGAATTTCATCAGAATCAGGCTTAAAAATACGGCAAGCAGCGTATACAGCCAGTTCATATCGCTCTGGTAATACGCCATGATGGAGGTCATGATCAGAATGATATAGAGCTGCACTGGGTCACCGCAGATCTTCTTTATCAGCTGCACTGCAGGGTGCTGTGCAGCCCTCTGTAATTTATCCCACATCTGCGTCACCTCACTTCTGCTGAGCTGTCATGGTGAAATCCTCCGACAGCTTCCAGAGCATATCCGCATTGGGCATTTCATCCACCTGCAGCACTTCCGGAACGACACAGCACAGATACCCCTGATCACGGAATTCCGCCAATGTCATTGCAAGAGAAGTATCCGGACAGGCACTGTAGATCAGGAATGCCGCAGATTTTTCCTGCAGGGCTGATTTGTCAAGTCGGCATCCGTCATGCATGAAATCCGCTGTCGCAAGCTCCACTGCCACTGTACGGACTGCATCTTCATTTTCCAGAACAAAACACTTCCATGCACCTTCGGATGCGAAACGCAGTGAGCAGGCGATTCCCTGCCGTACAAGCAGCATCAGGAAACCCAGTGCCCCCTCCATCATCGTTTCACGCATTTTCAGCTGCTCTGCCGTCTGATCGTCACTGTGCAAATCCAGAATTACGGACGGACGAACGGTTGCTGCCGCTTCATCCATACGCACCATGAGCTTATTCCGCTTTGCGGAAAGCTTCCAGTTGATGCGTCTTAAATTATCACCGGGCACATAGTCACGATGGACATAGCCGGGCATGGACACGGAGGAAAATGCTGCCGATGATTCTTCCTCATCGTCATCATGCGTCATAACCGTGTCGCTGACTGCATGGAGCATAACTGCCGCACCGGTGAGCGAGGGAATTTCGGGAATGACGCCGATCTTCACAGGTTCCGGCATCTCCTTCACAGAAAAGTTCACAAGCCCCAGATAATCGGAGATCGAAACATGATCCAGCGAAAACGTCCCGCAACCGGCATATCCGGCTGTCAGGCTGTAGTGGATTTCCTGCGTCTGTCCTGCCATGAGGGAACACTGTACTGTACGGGCATCCACGGGAATGAAATTGGCATTCTGCCGCATATTGCAGCGAAGAAACGGTATGGGGAGCCTGCCGTCCGCTGTCAGTCGGATCATCGGGGAAAAGCCCCTGCCCTTTGCCACATAAGTGGGGGCTTCCAGCTGTATTTTGATATGTTTGCGTGCCCAAAAGGCAAGCAGGATGGAAAGCAGCGGGGCAATGATCAGAAAGCTCCAGACTACCACACCGATGTCGCCGTCAAGATAGAACGTGAAAACATACGCCATGACGGCCATCATAGTCAGTGCCGCAGCCAGCTTGCAGTAGGCAAAAACTGTCTGCAGCTTTTTCTTTTTCTCATTCATACGCTCACCGTACAGAAGCGTCCGACGGAACGGGAATGGTATTGAGCAGCTGCTTCACCAATGCTTCGGGCGTACCGAGGCTGTTGCGTCCCTTGGGGGAAAGCAGAATACGATGTGCCAGCACCGGTACTGCCAGTGCCTTGACATCATCGGGCGTTGCAAAGGTTCTGCCATGCACGAATGCAGATGCACGCACTGCCTTAAAACACGCAATACTGCCTCTGGGGCTGACACCGAGCGTGGTCATGTCGCTCTCTCGTGTTGCACGAACAATGGCAAGGATGTAGTTCTTGACAGCGTCGGATACCTGCACCTGTGCCGCCTGTGCGATCAATTCCGATACACGCTCCGTTGTAACCACCGGCTCTGCAATGTTGGCAATGGGGTTCTTCTCGCCGTTGCGATCCAGAATATCCAGTTCCTCCTGCAAGGTCGGATACCCCATGGAAATTTTCATAAAGAATCGGTCCATCTGTGCCTCCGGCAAGTGATAGGTACCATAGGTTTCCACAGGATTCTGCGTTGCAATTACCATGAAGGGCGTGGGCAGAACGTGTGTCTGTCCGTCAAGACTGATCTGATGTTCCTCCATGATCTCCAGAAGTGCGGACTGCACCTTGGGGGAAGCACGGTTGATCTCGTCCGCCAGCAGGAAATTACAGATCGCTGCACCGGGACGGTATTCCAGTGAGCCATCCGCCTGATTGACTACGGAATATCCCGTAATATCCGACGGCATGATGTCGGGCGTGAGCTGAATACGGTGAAACTCCCCGCCGATGGACTTGGAAAGTGCCGCCGCAAGCTGCGTTTTTCCGACACCCGGTACATCCTCAAGCAGCACATGACCGCCGCACAGCATGGCGATGATCGTTTGCAATATGGTTTCTTCCTTGCCGACAATTACTTTGCCCGTACTGTCGAGTATCATTCTGGATTCTTTCTGCATAGTATTACCCCTCCGCTTTTTGTTTCAAAATCAATGTCATTCCATCACTTTTTCATAATACGCATTCACTGCCGCAGTAATCGGCAAACGTGCGGTATTCTGTAAAATTCCGGTCAGCTCCGCACCGAGAGCCGCATTATCGGGAAATCCCGATACGCCGCATTTCCCTGCACGTACATCAACCACCAGCAGACCATCCGCCTGTATTTCCCCACGGCGGTCATCCGCATATCGCTGCAGAGCGTCCTCTGCTTCATCCATCTCAGCATCCTCAATGAGCAGAACGCTGTACCGTTTCTTGGTTTCATCCGCTGCTGCCTGTGCCGTCGCAAGAAAACCGTCGAATTGCTCACGGCTGAGAATTCCGGCACTATCGTAAATCAGCTCGGGCATACACTTTCCCAACTCCAGCAGCCGTTCCATGGCGGGACGGTACTTGCCCTCCACCAGCATCGGCGTTGCCTGTGCAATGGCAATGGAAATATCCTGCTCCGACAAATACAGACTGCAGGCACCGGAAGTGAATATCCGATCCTCCCCCGTATCATTGTTGATCAGCACCAGAAATCCGGTACTGCCCCTTCCGTAAAGGGTTTCGTAGTATTCCGCTGCAAATTTTGCAGGCTTCCTGCCTCCGAGATCCTTCGTCAGCACAACTGCCGCATGAAGCTGATATTGAGCTGACAGGGAATCCACAATCTGACTGACCGCTCCTGCGTCCTGCGGTGACAGAATCCCCGCTTCATCGAAAATATGCGGAAATTCCATATTCGGATCCGGTGTAGAATTTACGGACGGCTTTGATGCAGTAGTTGCTGCTTCCGTTGTTTCTGTCCGCTGTGCAGAAGCTTCGGTTTCGGTCATACTCTCCGTTGACGATACATTTTTCTCCTTGCCGCCGCACGCATTCATGCACACACAGAACGTACACAGCAGTATCAGAGCCACAGATTTTTTTACCATTGTGCCTCCTGTCTCCAAATCTGAAAATCGGGGTGCTGCCTCCCTTAAGGGCTGCAGTACCCCGTCATAGATACGATCATGCAATACGTCGGATATTCACGCAAACCAGCGTAACCAGCGTCATCGCCGCCTGCAGTCCCATGAGCCAGACGGGCGTCAGTCCCACATGGAGTACCTCCTCCATCAGCACGATACCAATACCCAACAACAGGGAAACCGCCTGTACCGCTACACCGTAGGTGGCAACACGGCGAATGGTCTTTGATGCAATGATCAGCTGTGCCATGCTGCTGAATGTGCCGGTGCACGCCATGGATGCACTCATATTTTCTACAGGAGCGGTTTCCTCCTTATACTCATCCCGCATTTTTGCAGGAATGATCTTGATCATTTCCATCGGAATCTCAAACAATGCCGCAATACGGTGCAGCGTAATCATGGCGTCCACGCTGTGCAGAATCAGGCAAAGATTGGAACGAATTGCCTGCTGTGCCCAGTGTTTCACCTGCTTGTCCGCCTTCAGCTCCACAATGAACATGGCGGAAAGATTACCGGAAACCGACAGATACACCGCTTCCTTACCGGTACCCAGCAGCTCTGCTTCCTTGCTTCTGGAGGGCATTCCCTCGATATTGTGCCGCTGCATCAGCTCACGATTGCCCAGCAGCACACGCTGGTTATTGATCCAGCCGCACAGTCCCATGGAATCCTCATACACGTAATTCTCCACGGGATAGAGATTATGCTCCTTGCCTGCAAGCACGTCCTTGAAAATACCGCTGAACACGCTCCCCGCATGGCGGGACAGGCTTGCTGCGGCAAGCAGTGTTTCCTCCGGCTTGATGTTGGAATACATCTTCAGCCCCGCAAGCTTTACAGAACCATCGGGGAACATGGAGGACGCATCCACCATCATGGAATTGACATCATAAAAATCATGTACGCTCTGATAACCGAGCATCAGTGCACCATTTTTCGCCATGCGTTTGGTTGCCCTGTACATGGGAAGATTGGTGACAAAGGTAATTGCCGCACAGCCGCAGGCTGACGCAAACATGGAAAATACCATCAATCCGTAAGCAGCAGTTTCTTCACGCAGAACCGTAAGGAAAATGGATGCTGCCAATGACAGTACAAAGCAGATCGGAGCCGCCGTGCGGCAGAAATGATCCGCAAGGTCTGCGGAATAGGTATATTTACGGAAATCCGCCAGAGAATCCGTATGACGCATCGTGGCAAGAATCGGAAAATCACCCAACACTCCACGTGCAAGACCTTCCGCACGCTGTTCATTCTCCACGACCTCCAGACCATAGCAGTCAAATCTTCTTGTCGCAAGCCGCAGGTTGGTTTCCTCACGGCTGATGATCAGGAGCTTTCCAATGGAATGCAGCAGCAGCACAAGGATCGAACAGGGCATATACAACTGCACACCGTTTTCGATCGCTTCGGGCTGGAACAACGCCGCCACGGATGCCGCAAGGCATCCCGTCAGGGACAATGCTGCCAGACTGTCCGTATCTGCATGAAGTGTCAAAAGACGTGTGAAGCCGTTTTTCAGAACGGGGAAGCAAACTACAGCTGCCGAGAAACCAAGCATCATCTGAATTGCCGCCTGCATTCCTGCGGACAGATTCATGATCCATTCCACGGAGAGAATCTCGCCGAATGACAGATAGCCGCTGATGAGCAGCACAAGCGTCAGTGCCATGACACGGAAGCTGATGGAATTACGCAGCTCCGCAATATCGCTGCGGATATCAAAGGCACTTTCCAGTTCCATTTTATCCGACATCACCTGCTGACGGCGTCTGGTTTCCGCTTCCGCCTCCTCGGGGGTATAGCTGATATCCACATCCAGAGAATCCGCATCCTGCAGGCTTCCGCCGCTTAAATCAATACTCGTTTTTTCCGCTCTCGGTGCAGGCTCCACATCCATCGGCTCCACAGGCTCCGCAACGATTTTCTGCGTAACGGAAAGCACGTCCTTTGCATCGAGATGGAGTGTTTCCGTACCGACTGCAGTAATGTCCGAGGGCGAAACCTTCCTGCGGTTGCGGGCTCTCTTTGCACCGTGAATCTGGGTGTAGAGATACTCACCATCCGGTCTTTCCTTTTCATATGTATAAGAATCCGCATCATCACCGCCACGATTCTTGTGCTTCTTCCGCTTTGCCATTTCTTTTGCACGGGTAGAATCACTCATACGGCGAATCTTCGGCGTATCATTTACGGGTATCTCTGCCTGCCGCTGTTCCGCTGTTCCGCTGTTTTTGCCGCTGGGAAGGTTGACACGCATCGGCATGGAATCAATTTCCATCGCCGTTGACTGGATAAAGGAAACCTTCGTGCGGTTAAGCTCCATGGGAGGACGACGGCTTGCATAATGCGGCTGCGTTCCGGAATTTCTCTGTTCTGCAGCCCTTGTAAAAGCATCCTTATATTGCTGTTTTTCGGTAATATCTGAAATATCCGGTTTCGGTGCTGCCGTTTTTTCGGGAGACACCTCCGGTTTTTTGGGTTCTGCCGTTTTTTTCTTTGTTTCGGCAGCTTCCGGAGAATATTCTTTCAGAATATCCTCAAGCGTCATGTTCTGTTTTCCCATTTCTATACAGACTCCTATCCTCTTTGCCGAACCACTTCATACATAAAGATTCCTGCGGCAACCGACGCATTCAGGGAAGTGATTTTTCCCAGCATCGGAAGCTTGACAAGAAAGTCACATTTCTCTCGGATCAGGCGGCTCATTCCGAAACCCTCCGAACCGATCACCAGTGCCACTGCACCGTCAAATTTTGTTTCCGTATACAAACTGCCGTTCATGTCCGTACCATAGATCCAAACGCCCGCCTTCTTGAGCTTTTCAATGGCGGCGGCAAGGTTGGAAACTCTTGCCACGGGCAGCCAGCTCGCTGCACCTGCGGAGGTTTTATGTACGGTCGGCGTCAGCATGGCACTGCGGCGTTTGGGGATGATGATGCCATCCGCACCCGCAGTTTCTGCTGTTCTGATAATTGCACCGAGATTGTGCGGATCTTCGATCTCATCACAAATGATGATGAACGGGGCAGTTCCCTTCTTCTGCGAAACCTCCAACAAATCCTCCACCGTCACATACGACGCACACGCACCGAAGGCAATGACGCCCTGATGCACACCGTCGCCGCACATCTGGGAAAGCTTCTGATCGCTGACGGTTTTCACCACAGCCCCCTTCTCCTGTGCAAGTGTTCGAATCTCGTGGAGACTGCCGCCTCCGCTGACATATACTGTATCAATTGTCTGTCCGCTGAGCAAGGCTTCACGAACAGGATTACGTCCAATAATCATATTATCCTTTTCAGAAAAGGCTGTTTCCTTTTTAGGCATCGTATCACCTTTCTCTTTTCATTAAAATTTCCTCTGTGTTGACATTTCCGTAAATATTATAACATGGTTACAGAAAAATTACAAGCCCTTTTGCACACTATTCAAAAATTTTTTCATTTCCATGGCACGCATTGGGAACAAAAGCTGCCAAATGATCCTTTCAACACAGCACCGCACAAAACCATAGCCGGTTTGTGCGGTGTGTTTTTCTCATATCAGCCACATAACAAGCACGCAGACGCCTGCGGAAGTAGCTGCTCCCGTCAGAAACAGCAGCAGATTCCGAAGCTTTCCGCCAGAGCGTCCGATGGGTACGGCATCAAAATAGCCATCCGTTTCCATCTGTGCCGCATGAAGCGGTACATCCGTTACTTCCGGCCGCAGATACAGCACGGCACGTTCAAAATACACACTATCCGGACGGTTGATTTCGATCACCTTTTTGTTCACGCCCTTGATCATCTGGAGAACCCCTTTCAATCCAAGTACTTCCTTGTTAAGATTCCCATGTTTGAACGCAATATACAAGCTGTATTCAAGTTTTTCCACCGAGTTTTCAACAGTCGTGTGGAAAACAATGTGGATTCCATGTTTTTCAAAAACGGCATATGTTGAAAATTCTGTTGAAATAGTGGAAAACAAACGTGTCCAAGCCAATTTTCGACCGTGTTGAAACATTACTGACAAGCATTTACAAAATGTAGTTACCAGTTTTTTCCTTTCGTAAAATAAAGTGTAATTTCTCGCTATTTTGTGAGGTTTTTCTCCACCAAGCCCACCTTGCTCGAAGTCGTGCAAGCCACAGTGGACATTGCAAAAAGCATATCCGTAGCTCCTACCTGCTGTGCAAACGAAATGGCATTGCGGTTAAAGTACCGGAAATCGCATAAATAGATCTTAGAAAACGACTGTGTGAGGAATGGCACCAGTGCATTTCCATAGCTGTCCTTGAAAATCACCAGTACTCTGCCGTTATCCACATTGGTATCCACCTGCAAAATGCAGTTGTCCGTTCCGACAAACACCGTATAGCTTGCACCGATGCTGTTGTTCTCGAAGAACAATTTGCCTTTTCTCGCATTTCCAAAGGACGTATTATAATAGGTGCAGGAAATTGCGTCCAGATTTGCAGGTTTATAATACGTAAAGGTATCCGGAGCATTGGCAAGCTCCCTTACTTTATTGACGGCATAGAATGCACCGACGTAGCCTTCACGGACAACGGGAGTATAGGTATCCAGCGTCGCATAGGGCACGCCCGCTGCCATCGCAAATTGTTCACCGGCATAGTATGCCGCAAGGGGCTGCCAGTGATAATCGGTACGGGAGTAGAGATATTCGGAGGTATGCTCCGAAATGGCGGAGTACACCGGAACGCCGATCACGCCATCCAGACTTGCCGCAATATTATTGTAATTATTGAGCTGACTGCCATACTTTGACGCATGGGAATCGGGCATATAAAATGCAGCTGAAGTTGGTACGACCATGCAGTAAACATTGACATTCTCTCCCAAAGCCGTCTTATAGCGGTTGAGTGCCTGTGCGTAGCGTGTTCCGGTTTTGAAACTTCCGGAAAAGATTTCCAGTGCTCTTGCCTGATTTGTTCCGCTGTCAACCACCATAACTCCGTTCACAATTTTAACCGTTCCCGTAATAGGATCCACCTTGGTTTCCGTATCCGTCTGCGGTGCATCGGGAACCGGAAGTGCCGTATGCGTCACCGGTGGGGTTGTCTGCACCGGCACGGTCTGTGTATTGGTCTGCACAATCTGACTGCTTTGCACGATCTGGCTGGTTTGTGCCGGAGTGGTTCTGACCGGCTTTGTTGCTGTAGCCCTGCTCGTGGAAACCGGATTGGTTACCACGGGCTTTGTGCCAATCGGAGCGAGTGCAGAAGTACTGCTTGCTTCGGTAACAACGGGCACACTTGTGGTATCCGTTAACGATTGTGTTGTATTTTTAGTTGTAGTCGTTGTTGTCTCTTTCTTTCCTGTCGTAGTTTCCGCCGTTTCTTCTGCGGCAGTTTCCGTGGTAACTGTAGTTTCATCCTTTTCCAATGTTTCCATTTGACGGCCGCAGCCGGCTGTCATTGCCAGAAGGGCAAGCAGGCAGGAAACAGCTATACCTCTTTTCATTCAATTCTCCTTTTCCTGTTTCAACTGTATTAGGCGTGCAAAAAGCCGGTATTGCTACCGGCTTTTATCTTGTTAAAATTCATTCGACTTCGGTGATTACGGAGCATCGTAAACAGATTCTGCAAGTCTTACAAGCTCATTGTTTGTCACACCGGGACCGGGAAGCAGCCGTTCATATGGAACCTTGGACATCTCCAGTGCAATCGTTCCATTTGCGGAACATTCACCTACAAACAAAGATGAGTTATTCGGAGCACTGATTGCAGCCTTTACGATATAGTGATCCACATAAACTGCCCAGTTGTATGTCTCTGAATCAGAAACCACTCTCTGAACAGCCTCCACGATAGCATCACAAGCTTCCGCTTCCTTAGAACCTGCCGTTGCCACTACAAAAGCACTGTCCTTGACTGTGGAGCAGGTCACCGTACCGTTACGATTATATGCAACCATTACCATGCCATCAAACAGGCTCTCATCCCCCGCCGGTCTCATTCTGTCAATACTGATGTATCTCTGCATTTCAGACTGTACTGCATTATATACCATTCTTGCATCAGCGTTTGATTCCTTAATCTGTGCCTTTCTATAATATGTAATCATAGTAGGTGCCAGTACTGCAGCCAGAACACCGATAATTGCCAATACAACCAGCAATTCCATCAGGGTAAAACCCTTTAATCGTTTCGTCTTCATATTATCACACCTCTTTATCTTGTATGTGTCACCATTCACGTTTTATCATTTCCCAATTCCACATGGATTCGACAATGGTACATATTAAAATTATAACATTTTCTTGACAAAATGTCAATAATTTTCCGACAATTACGTGGATGCAAAATCAACAAAATCAAGAGCGTAAATTTTAGCAATATTCACAAGATATTACCATTTTCCTGTGCGTGCATACTCCAAAAAGTCTGCAAAATTAGTGGCAGTCTTCTTCATATTGTTGCCGCAGGGGTGGGTTCCAACGAACGGATCATCCTTAACCTTCTGATAGCAGGCCGCAACTGCACAGTCGGACTGGATCTCAATTGCCCAGCAGGCATTCTGAATGCCATCAAAATATGCATACACATACTTGCAGAATTCGTCATCGTACTTGATCGTCGCACCCGGAGTACCGGAACCATATTTCACAGACGAATAAATGCCATCGGCAACCGGAATCGTTACTTCGCCCTCACGGCACGCTGCCATTCCGGCATTGTACAGATTCTTCGCAATGGAGTTAGCGTTTGTGAACTTAGCCTTTGTGACATAGCCCAGCATCGTCGGAATCAGGATCGCCGCAAGCACGCCGATGATGGCGATTACTACGATCAATTCCACTAATGTGAATCCCTTGACCTTTGTTTTTTTCATAACAAGTTCCCTCTCTTCATTTCACCGTTCTCCCAATAGAACGGTTCATCTATTTATACATCTATAATTATAACACAAATTCCATGATATGTCAATGGGTAACCCGCCATTTTCAGGAAAATTATCTTCAAACCCATTCACGCTGCAGACGGGCAGGGGAATTCAAAAAAATTCACAGAATTCGAAAAAGCAGTTGCCTTTCGTCGATTTCAGTGGTATAATGGTAGAGTAGGAATTTCACAGCCGCCGATTCGTCGAGGCGTTTTGGCTGGCTGCAACATATAATCAAAGAAGGAGTCCCCATGTTCAAACGTATTTTCCGTATTATCTGCATACTGACGCTGTCTTGTATGCTTTTCAATTTCACTGCCTGTTCCAAGGAGGAGGAAACCGGTGCCGGCTTCCTGTTCACCAGTACACTCCCTGACAACCCCGCTTGTCTGGATCCGCAGTATTCGGATTACCAGACCGCCGACATCGTCATCGCCAATATCATGGAAGGGCTGATGCGGCTGGATACCAACGGCGTTCCTGTGGAAGCCGGTGCAGAGAGTTATACCATCACGGATGATGGCCTGCACTATATGTTCAACCTCCGTGAAGGCTGTGTCTGGTATCGCAGCGGTATGCGTGAGGGAACGGAAATTCCCGTCACGGCACAGGATTATGTTTACGCATTCCGCCGAATGCTCGATCCGATCACACAATCCCCCTATGCCCAGTTCTTTTCCTGCATCAAGAACGCAAATTCCATTATGGCGGGAACCATGGATCCGTCCTCACTTGGCATTTCAGCACCCGACGACAGCACCGTAATGTTCCAGCTGGAATACACGAACGCTGAATTTCTCCAGCTTCTCGCACTTCCCTGCTCCGTACCATGCAACGAGGAATTCTTCCTCTCCACAAACGGCAGATACGGACTTGACATGGAAACCACAATGTGCAACGGCCCGTTCTACATCACAAAATGGAATTACGACGCATATGGAAACGACAACTTCATCACACTGAAGAAAAATAAAACACACTACGACAAGGACAACATCTCGCCGAGCAGTCTGCAGTTCACCATCATGAAATCACAGGCTGCAGCGGAACGCAATTTTTCGGACGGAAATGCCGATGTACTGATCACCGAAACGTATCCAACCAATTATGTGGACCGCAAGGAGTACACCGTTCAGGCAGAACGTGCCCAGACACTGGGACTGATCTTCAACCCCGAGAACGAGCTTCTGCAGAACCCCAAGCTCCGCCTTGCCATCGCCTACGGCATTAACCGTGCGGCTTACGCCCCTGTTCTCAGCGAGGATATGACTCCCGCATACGGTGTGATTCCGCCGGCTGCAACGCTGCTCGACAGCTCCTATCGGGAAATCTGTGCGGACGAACCGCTGGCTCTGCCCTACGATCCGCAAAAAGCGGCATCACTCTTTGACAGTGCCGCAGAAGAATTACAGCTCAACTCCCTCAACAGTATCCGTATCCTGATGCCGACCACGATTACCGATACCGACGCCCTGCTCACCATCTGTCAGGAATGGCAGACGCTGTTCGGACAGTACATCGGCATCGAAATGGTCACGCAGCCGGAATACGAACGGCGTCTTGCATCCGGTGAATTTTCAATGGCACTTTATGCTGTTCATGCAGAACGCAACAGCTGCTACGATGTGCTGCAGGAATTCTCCAGAGATAAGAAGATCATGGGCTTCGAAAGTCAGGCATACTCGGATATCATGATCCGCCTTGCAAGCGTCGGGAAAATCTCCGATTCCGTCCCGCTCTACCACGCCGCAGAACAGGCGATCCTTGATACAAACACGTTTGTTCCGCTGTTCTACAAGAACATTTACCTCGTTGCAACCGCAGGAAACAGGGATATTATTTTCAATCCCTTTTCCGGCGTACTGGATTTCCGCAGGGCAAAGCACTTCTCAGAATAAACATTTGCAGACAAAACCACGCAGTTTCGGAAAATTTTGATGAATTCCCAAAAACATCTAAAAAAACTGAAATTCCCTCTTGATTTTTTGGTGAAAATATAGTATAATAAAGACACAACAAAAAATAACGACCGCCCTTCGGGCAGATAGGAGTCAGCCATGGAAGAAAATAATTTCACACCGGAAATTTTTACATTGACAGATGAAGAAGGCAACGAGCATGAGTTCGAACTGATGGATGTCATGGAAGTTGACGGCACAACATATTATGCACTGGTTCCGTACAACGAAGATCCAGAGGCTGCATTGGAAGAAGATACCGAGCTTGTCATTCTCAAGGCGGGTGATGAGGATGGTGTAGACTTCCTTACCACCATCGACAACGACGAGGAATATGATCGCATCGGCAATATGTTCATCGACCGCATTTCTCAGATGCTGGAAGAAGAATTCGAGGATGAGGAATAATCCGATTCCACTTTATAAGTAAATATTCTGCCTTGTTCGGGTAATTATAGTTTTTATAATCCAACACTCATTTAAAGGGAATTTAGCTCTGGCTGAGGATTGCAGACCTCCCGCATTTGCGGACGAAGGGAGCGTGAGGCTGTCAGGCGGGTACCCACCTTGCGAAAGCTTGGTTTTATTTCGCTATATGACGGCAAGGCGGTTTATTTTATAAAAAGCAACAGCACCGGCAGTTTTGCCGGTGCTGTATTTTTCTTGCAGCACAAAGCATCCCCCTCTGCGATTTCGCAGAGGGGATTGTGATTATACCGGAAGCTTGTCGATCAGCTTTACAAGATATTTCAGAATGCTCAGAGAATCCGCAGGAGAGGGCTTTCCATCCCGATCTACGTCAGCCTGGGCTTCGCCGTCCTTTGTCAATGCTCCGCCGCCGAGAAGTGCTTTGTTCAACGAGATTACATCAAGGATATCCACCTTGCCGCTGCAGTCGGCATCACCGTACAGCAGATCATCCGCAGGCTCGGTCGTTTCCGTGGGTTTCTTATCGCCTTCCGTTGTCGGCTGCTGATCGGTTTCAGGAACGGAACCATCCGGTTCAATACCGCCGATGAGCACGCCGTCGGTGTATACGCAGATATTGTCGGTTCTCACCTCGTTGCCCGTGCCGAAGAATGCATCGTCCTCTTCAAACATGGTAAGCCCCTTGTAGCTCCAGTCGTTTTCCGGATCCCACTTGTCTCCGTAGTAGCACCCCATTGTCATCTGATACTTCTTTGCGGAATTTGCAAAATTGTATCCGTCAAATGTAACTTCAAAGTAGTAGGTATCATCCAGCTTGTCATACTTGAAGGGGCCCTTGGTCACGCCATCCGCAGGAGCAGCCTCCACGCTCGCCTGATCGTACAGCTCACTGCCCTGCATTGCCTCCGGATTGGTCATTTCAGAGGAATTAAAGTAGTAGCGAATGGAGATATTGTCCAGTTTCTTGGTGGAAGTGGTTTTCACCATCATGGATACCTTGGTCACGCCTGCACCGGTACTCTGCTTGTCATCAATACCGCAGGCTTCTACCCAGTAGCTGTTACCGCCGCCTTCACCATCGTCACCGTATTCCGGCTCCGGCGGGAAATCA
>JAZNUR010000206.1:0-20907 GCA_045592405.1 Oscillospiraceae bacterium | reverse complement strand
CTCCCTCGCTTTCGCTTGCTTATTCGTAACCTCTTACTATATTATATCGTATTCTCCGGCATTTAATTCCCAAGTCTTTTGCCGTACATCTGATCGTAATAGTTCTGGTATTCGCCGGAAATAATGGTTTCCCACCATTCCTTGTTGTCAAGGTACCACTGGATTGTTTTCTTGATACCGTCAGCAAACATCGTTTCGGGCAGCCAGCCAAGCTCTGTATGGATCTTGGTCGGATCAATCGCATAGCGCATGTCATGTCCCTTACGGTCTGTCACATAGGTGATCAGGCTTTCGGGCTTGCCAAGTTCCTTGCAGATGATCTTTACGATGTCAATGTTTGCCATTTCATTATGGCCGCCGATATTATAAACCTCGCCGACTCTGCCCTTATGAATGATCAGGTCGATCGCCTTGCAGTGATCCTCCACATACAGCCAGTCACGGACATTCTCACCGGTTCCGTAAACGGGCAGGGGCTTGTCATTCAGAGCATTGGCGATCATCAGCGGAATCAGCTTTTCCGGAAAATGATACGGTCCATAGTTGTTCGAGCATCTGCTGATGGTCACAGGCAGATCAAATGTACGATGGTAAGCCAGAACAAGCAGATCGGCACCTGCCTTTGAGCTGCTGTACGGGCTGCTGGTATGAATGGGTGTTTCCTCCGTGAAGAACAGATCGGGTCTGTCAAGCGGAAGATCGCCGTACACCTCATCGGTGGAAACCTGATGGTATCTCACAATGCCGTATTTACGGCAAGCGTCCATCAGTGTCTGTGTACCAAGAATATTGGTCTTCAGGAATACGCCGGGATCCTCAATGGAACGATCCACATGACTTTCTGCAGCGAAATTCACAACAATGTCCGGATGTTCCTCCTCGAAAAGCTGGAATACCGCCTCCCTGTCGCAGATATCTGCCTTGACAAAGCGGAAGTTCGGATTGTCCATCACCGGCTTGAGCGTGGACAAATTGCCTGCATACGTCAGCTTATCCAGACAAATGATACGATAATCCGGATAGGTGTTCAGCATATGAAACACAAAGTTGCTGCCGATAAATCCGGCACCGCCTGTTACAATAATGGTCATATAGGTTCTCCTCAGATTACAAATTTGCCTTCTGCCACACGACGCAGATGCTCGCCATAGGGCGATTTTCCGTACATTGCAGCAGTTTCGGTCAGCTGTTCCTTAGAAATCCACTTTTCATAATAAGCGATTTCCTCGGGTGCTGAAATCACGACATCCTGTCGGTTCTGTACCGTCTGTACAAAGACAGCAGCTTCCATCAGGCTCTCCATCGTACCTGTATCCAGCCATGCAAAGCCTCTGCCGAGAATCTGCACCTTGAGGTCATCCTGTTCCAGATACATACGATTGAGATCGGTGATCTCAAGCTCACCACGATCGGAAGGCTTCACCTTCTTTGCCATTTCACTCACGCCTGCGGGATAGAAATACAGTCCCGTGATGGCGTAATTGGATTTAGGATTCTGCGGCTTTTCCTCAACGGAAATCACATTTTTGTGATGGTCAAATTCCACGATGCCGAAGCGTTCGGGATCACGGACATAATATCCAAAGATCGTTGCTTTTCCGTTGTTGGCGTTTGTTACCGCCTCTTTCAGGTTCTTGCTGAACCAGCCGCCGTAGAAAATATTATCGCCCAGAATCATTGCACAGGGCTCATCCCCGATGAATTCCTCACCGATCAGAAATGCCTGTGCCAGTCCGTCGGGACTGGGCTGCACCGCATAGGACAGCTGAATGCCCATGCTGCTGCCGTCACCGAGCAATTCCTTGAAACGGGGCGTATCGGTAGGCGTGGAAATAATCAGAATATCACGGATACCTGCCAGCATCAGTGTGGACAGCGGATAGAAGATCATCGGCTTGTCATACACCGGCAAAAGCTGCTTGGATGTTACCTTTGTCAGCGGATACAATCTGGTGCCGGAGCCTCCGGCAAGGATAATTCCTTTCATTTCATTGCCTCCTTGTCTTATACTTATTTTTTCACCTGCAGAATGATGTCGCAGATCCTGTCAACATCCTCCGCTGTCAGATCGGCATACAGCGGAAGTGTCAGCACTCTGTCTGCGATATACGCTGCAACCGGTGTTTTTTCTGTTCCTGCTGTCGGATAATCCGCATAGCACTCGAAGTCATTGGTCAGCGGGAAGAAATATTTGCGGGCAATGATTTCATGCTCACACAGCTGAGCAAAGATCTCGTCCCTTGTATAGGTATAGCCGTCAAATACGGCAGGGAAATACGCATAATTGGAAATCACGCCGTCCTGCTCGGGACAGAGCTTAATGCCCTCCACGCCGGATAGTCTTTTTCGGTACTGCTCCACAGCCGCCTTTCGCTTTGCAATTTCCGCATCCAGATGACGGAGATTGCAAATGCCCATCGCTGCCTGAAACTCATTCATCTTGGCATTTCCGCCCACATAGGGAACGGATTCTGGGCCGCTCATACCAAAGTTTCGCATATCGTTCAAGAGCTGCACCAGTGCATCATCCGAAAATGTAACCGCACCGCCCTCAATGGTGTTATATACCTTGGTCGCATGGAAGCTGAACATGGAGGCATCGCCAAAATTGGCTGCACTCACGCCGTTTCTCACCACGCCGAATGCGTGTGCTGCGTCATAAATAACCTTCAGTCCGTGCTTTTCTGCAATTTCCTGAATGGCGTCCACGTCACAGAGATTGCCATATACATGAACGGGAACGATCGCTGCGGTCTTTTCCGTAATCAGGGATTCGATTTTCGACACATCCATTGTGTAATCGACATCATTGACGTCGCAGAACACCGGCACAAGACCACTGCGGACAATGGCGTGTGTGGTGGAGGCAAAAGTAAAGGGCGTGGTAATGACCTCGCTGCCCTTCGGGAACTGCATTGCTGCAAGAATATTCTCCAGTGCCAGATGGCCATTGGTATACAATGCCACATGGGGTGTTCCCAGATATTGCTCCAGCTCCGCCTGCAGCTGCCGATGCTTTGCACCCATATTTGTCAGCCAGCGGCTGTCCCATAATTCCTTGATCTCCTCACAGTATTCTTCAAAAGAAGGCATTGAGGAACGGGTTACATTGATCATAAGAATGTCCTTTCTACATTCGGACGGCAATCGTCTGCTCTCAATATTCCAGAGGAGTCAGCAGATCATGCCGCATGATGTCATTGCCATCAACATCAAGCACCTTGATGCGTGCCAATGCCTGATCATAGTTCTCTTGCAGTTCTGCAAGCGTATCTGCCTGCACGGTAAATCCGGCGATACGATCGCCGCTGTTTGTGGCGTTGCACATCTGTGCCCCCTGCCACTTGAACAAATAATAATCAGACACAATACCTTCCTGCTTCAGCTCCTCAAAACCGGATAACCGGTCGAATTTGCCGGGTTTGCAGTAGATAAAGACATTCGAAATAAATTTGTTCTCCGGCTGACGGATCTCAACATGAGGAATCTTTCCGAGCGTCAGATCCACAACCGCACTGATGACATCAAATCCGGATACTTTCTTGATCAGGCTGTATTTTACACCGCCTCCGGTTCTTGCACTGAACTCCAGCACATACACACGTTTGCCGTCGGAAATCATCTGAATCAGCATCAGTGAATTTTTCAGACCGAATGCATCCGCAATCTGCTGTGCAGTCGTCTGAATCTGTTCCATAACCTCCGGTGTTTCTGCTACAGGATAGCGTGATCTGAAAATTACAAACTTGTCATCATCCGCTATCTTATCGCTGTATGCTGTTGACAATACATACGCCTTTCCATTTTCAATCTGTACATCAATGGTGATTTCCAGACCTTCAATGTATTCTTCTACAATTGCCGTCTTTGTTCTGCTCAGTGCAACTGCCTCCGCAAAAGCCTCCGCAAGCTCCTCGGGGCTGTACACTTTTTTTACGCCCTTTGAACTGTTGCAGTCAACAGGCTTTACGATCATGGGATACCGCAGATCTGCAATTGCCTCCGTATCCAGCTGTGCCATAACCACATACTTCGCTGTTGAAATGTGATTTTCAAGAAACACCTTTTTCATGTACGACTTGTTCGTAACATTCAGGGCTGTCTTGTAGTCGATATAACACGGCAAACCCAGCGTTTCCGAAACACGGGCAACTGTCAGCAGAGCCTGATCCGTACAAGCGGTGATCAGAAAATCCACTTTCTGTTCCCTTGCAAGTTCGGTGATCGCTTCCACATCCAATGTGGAGATCTGATAGAATTCATCCGCATAAGGCTTTGCAACAGGATTCTCATAATAATCTGCAAGCAATACTGTGATCTCTCGTCTTTGTAATTCCTTTATCAGAGCAATCTGAGGAAATCCTCCTGCCAATACTAATGCTTTCATTCTTTTCCTCTTTTCTTTCGATAGGATCAGCTGGATTTCTTTCTCTTCTTGAGAAGAACCACTTTCACTCTATCCATAATCATTTTATAGGGGGTAAGCTTGAACAATGCCGAAAGTGCCAGATAAACACCTGCACCGACAATAATCTGAATGATCAAGGTCAGCAAGGAAACCAAGCCAAGATATTCCACCAGCAATACGCATCCGCCCATAACCAGTGCTAAACAAAACGATGGTGTCAGATCCTTCACCTGTTCAAAATACGAATAGCCCACCAATTTCTTGTTCGGAAAGGCATTGACAATGCAGCTGATGATCGTTGTGAATACACCCGTCAGTGCAATTGCCATCGGTGTATGGAAAAATACAATCGCAACGATCAGAGCGATCACACCGTATACCTTTTTAATGATCTCCAGTATCAGGAAAATATCGCTGCGTCCCATTGCGTTGATCGCCTGCAGATTACAGCTATGAATGGGCTGAAACGCCAATGTGAAGCAGTACACCTGCAAGTACGGAACACAGGGGAGCCACTTTTCACCCAGAAGGACATTCACAAGCGGTGCTGCAACAGCAGCCAGACCTGCCATCATGGGGAATATGATATATGCACTTGTGCGTATGGAAGTACGCATCAGATTTCTCATTCGAGTACGATCATCCTGCTCGGAGGACAATGCAGGGAGCATTACACTCTGCACGGCACTGTTCACCGCATGAATAATAAACTGCGGGAAATGTTTCCCTCGATTATAATAACCAAGTGTTCCGCCGTCAAATTTCTTTGCAATGACAAGACTGCGAAGCTCCTGATAGAGCGTGTCAATCAGACTCGACACCAAAAGCTTCCAGCCAAAGCTCAGCAGTACTTTAATACGCTTGAAATCGCAGTGAAAGCGAAGCTTCAGCTTTACTGTGAAACGCATCACAATGCAGGCAACAACAACCTTGGAGATCGACTGTGCAACCAATGCCCAAAGTCCCATGCCATTGAGTGCCATCACAATACCCAGAACACCTGAGAAAAGCAATGCTCCGACATTGGAATAGAACACCTTGCGGAAATCCATCTCACGGTTGACCTTGGCAAGCTGTACGGAATTGAGTGCACCCGGAAACAGCATCAAAGCCAGAATTCGAAGCGGCCAGACAATATCCGGCATCTTGAAGAACACGCTGATCAGGGGAGCTGAGAAGAAAATAGCTGCATACATTACGCAGGTAATTCCCAGTGATACCCACCATACCGAAGAATAGTCATCCTCCGTTACGTCCTTGTTCCGCACCAATGCCGAACTGAACCCGGTCTGAATGAACACGTTTGCAACTGTTGTGAAAATGATCATCGTGGACAAAGTTCCGTAAAGCTCAGCACCGAGCAGTCTTGCCAGAATGATCTGCAGTACAAACTGTGTTCCGGTAACGCCAAATCGTTCCAGAATTTTCCAGAACAGACCTTTGGTAATCTTCTTACCATTACTCATGAATTGTTTCTCCTCTTGCGGCGTTTACGCAACCCCTTCATAAACGGAAGGTATGCACACGCATAGGCATAAACGTGCTTTTTAAATCCTGCCTGCTTCAAAAAAGATTTATCATCCATTTTGATCAGGGATTTGTAATCCTTTTTCAGCCAGTACACCTGCCCTTTAAACACCGGCAGATGGCAGTCATATTTATGTTCCGTGTATTCATCATACAGGCACATCATATCATACATTTTTTCTGCATGAGCAATTCTTCTGTCTATATTCCGCTTGTTTGCCGCACTCCAGCTGCCAATACTGAACAATCGGTATGCTGACATACATTCCGGAATGTAATAAATCTTGCCGTGTGCGACCATGTACAGCAAAAGTGGTTCATCGCCAACATCGGACGCTTTTCTGAAATCAGCAGGGTTCATGATGTGATCGTTCCACAGCTCCTGCTTCATAAAGAAACTTGATGTATGGAACGGGTAGATTCTCTGAATGTCCAAAAACTGCTGTACATCATATTTGCCTTCTGCAATGTTCCGATAAGGACGATAGTTTTTGGTTGCTGTGCCGTCCTCATTGATTTCCAGAACCTTATGTACACACATGGAACAATCGGGATTTGCCTCCATCATATCATACTGCTTTTGCAGCTTGTTGGGATCCGACCAATAATCGTCGCCCTCACAAAGAGCTGTGTACTTGCCACGCACCAGATGAGCTACGTGAGCTTTCCAGATCGGAACTTTTTGCGAATGCTGGTTTTCTGTCTGCAGAATCGGACGGAACAGATCCGGATATTTTTCTGCATATTCGGTAATGATGCTCGCACTGTCATCCTTCGACGCATCATCATGAATCAGAATCTCATACGCAAAATTCGTTTTCTGGGACACAAAGCCTTCCAGTGTTTTCCGCAGGTACTTGCCATGATTATACACAAGGCACAATATACTGACTTTAATATCGCTCATATCTTCTCCTATATTACAGATACTCCCAGATAAATCTATAGGGGAGCAGATCATGGGGATCCTGATAGGTTGTGATGATACCCCATAACACAAATACAATCTTAAGCATAACCAGAATGATTACCTTTATATGCCTGTCCACCTTATTGAACCTGCTCAGGATTTCCGGAATGATCATACAATATCCGAACATGAAGTAGGTCAAAAGACGGGAAACAAACCACATTTTTACTTTCAGCAGGGATAACAATACATATGCCATGAAGCCTACCACATTCAGGCAGGAAGCGGCAAGATCGGTTTTCTCTCCGTCATTCATCATGGTATCCTTCAGCTTGGATGGTGTTGTCAGATAAACACCAATGAACAGCATGACATAAAAACAAGTCCAGATCAGCGAAAATCCGATATTACCCGTCGCCCACTCACCGAATACATACTCGTACCGTGGGAATAATCGCACGAATAATACCACCATCAGGTCAAATGCCACAAACATCGCCGTAGCTGCCAGCAGCAAAAGCAGCAGCCTACGCTTTGTCAGCTTGAAATCAATGATGTAGAGCACATACATCAATAACAGAAGTATCGCACTGGAGTGTATGAAAAATGCAATGGCGATCACGATCAATGCTTTGAAGGGTTTCTTCTGAATCATCAGATGGAACGCAATCAAAAGAACCGCTGCCGCTACAAATTGTCGGGTAATATTTAAGCATGACGCAAAAGCAAACGTCATAAACATGATGGTGGACACGGTAACATCCTTGGAATACCGGTAGAAGAACCAGGCAAATGTTGACAGTACAAAAATGTCCATGATACCGTTGATCAGCCACGGGAACGGGAGAACTCGTGACACCAGCCATACAAAAAGCGTATATAAATACTGAGAATTTGCTTCTTCACGGGTAAACGTCAAAAATTCCTGAAAATCCATTCCAAAAATCAGATTCATTGATCTGACACGATTGGAATAGTCAATCGCCACATCGTATCCACGCAGTACTGCGAACAGAATCATGCCGCCAAACACGATGCTCAGATACAGTATTCTGTTACGCTTGGATCCATTGATTCGTTTGGAATCCAATCCAAGAAAAAATGCAACCAGAAGGATACAAATATATCCGATCAAATCAAATACCCCCGTTAAACACGAATCGCCGCTGTAACGTTCATCCGCAGGAGCGGGCTAACGTTTCCATTCGATTAACCCTCAATGGTTTCGTTCCTCTTTTGGCGATTACGGCTCCAGATGTAGAAAAATACATCTACCAATCCAAGCGTCAGCAAAAACTTCTTGATCCTTGCCCAGTTGGGAAGATTTTTGTATTTCACCGAACGGATTGAAGTTCTGAACGGTTCTGTTTTCAAAAAGCGTTTTACATCTTGCTTACGATTATTTTTATTGGGATTATCCTTATGGTAGTACTTCAGCGACAACACGTCCGTAATAATCCCAAACAGAAACCGCATACAGTCATCGTTCATCCGATGGTATGCTGTATCCTGCTTCAGTTCCCCGAATGTCCGATCCATACGGGCTGCAATCTTGCACAGAAGATCCGCCAGTAAAAGGCGATCTGCATCTGCACTTTCGGAATATCTGTGGCAGGCACTGCCTTCATTCATTCTGTAATGATAGAAAGCGTCTTCCACATATTTCAGCTTGCCAAGTTTTTCAAAACAGGTCAGGACAAAAACCTTATCCTCGCTCTTGACCAGACCCTTCGGAAATTCCAGCTTATTTTCAATCAGAAAATCACGGCGATACACCTTGTCCCAGCAAAAATAGATTCGCACACCATTGCGGGGTGCACACATTGCATAGCGGCAGAATTGTTCCCGTGTTTCCACATCGGAAAAATCATAGACCTTTTCGTGTGCAAAACCCTGACTGCATTCTACCTGCTTGTTGGCATATTCCTTGATACGGTTATACAAAAGGAGCTCGCATCCTTCATCCTGCAAATACGCTGCAAGCTTTTCGCAGGTGTCAGCGTCGATCCAGTCATCCGCATCAACGAACATGATCCATTTACCCTTTGCATTGGCAATACCATTATTGCGTGCCATTGACACACCCTGATTTGCCTGATGTATCACTCTGATTCTCCGGTCGCTCTGTGCGTACTGATCACACGCCTGTGCACACGCACTCTCACTTCCGTCATCCACCAAAAGAACCTCAAATGCCCTGTATGTCTGCTGCAGAATGCTCTGCAGACAGACCTCAAGATATTTCAGGTTCACATTATAAACAGGAATGACAATACTAAAATCGGGACATATTATGTCCTGATTTGCGGAGACGATTGTTTCCATTTTGACTTCTCCTTGTGAATGATCAGTGCCTTCTCTTATTCATACCATCCTGGTATCCCTGCATCTTACGCACTGTATAAACAAACCACGGCTTCAGATCGCCTTTCCAATATACCAGATCCTTTGTATTCTTCCAGCTGAACCAGGAAGGCTTCGCCTTGAACCTGTTCTTGGACTTCAAAAACCACAGTACATCGCTGTGAAAATGTCTTGCCATCAGACCGAACTTGTCATTCGGCGGATACTGTACCACATCTTCATCACAGCACAGCTCGACAAGCTGTCTTGCAATGTTGATGCCGCACATATAGCTCAGCTTGATGCCTGCCGTGATACGTCCGTTGATTTCCAGCAAAATCGGCTTTCCTGTTTCGGAATCCATCATGAAGCCAACGTTTGCAAAGCCTCTCCAATTCATTGCCTTCAGCAGTTCACCGGCATACTTCAGTGCTTCCGGCGAATCCACCGACTGGATCAATACGGCTGTACCGGCATCCAGCGGGAACCATCTGAGCACATCCTGTGCCATGGACATACAAACATTATTATGCTGGTCAATGAAAAGATAAGTGCCGATACGCTTATCAAACTTGACAAATTCCTGCACAACATACTCGTCAACGTTCAATTCACCGCTGTCAAGTCTCGCACGGAATTCCTCTTCTGTATTAAACTTGTGAAATCCGATGGAACCTACGCCGTTTCGGGGCTTGATGATGATCGGGAATGTCGCCTTTGCAAGATAATCCTCGATATCCTGTCCCTCTCTGCGTGTATACGGACAGGGGATTCCATTGTCCAGAGCCACTTCAAATGTTCTCTGCTTATTAAATGCCTGAATGTAGGATTCTCTCGGAGCACACGCAATTTTGACGTATTTTTTGTACTCCTCCTCATTCCTTGTCACCTTGTTCGTCGTCATTTCCGCAACGGGGAAAAGAACATCATATTCACCGGTCTGAAGTGTTTTCAGCAGTACATCTTCAAAACCGTCGTAGGAACCTGCAGCATCCTCATGCAGAATTTTTTTGTCAGGTAATTTTGAGGCATAACAAACATCAAACTTAGAAGAACAAAGCACCGTAACATGACAGCCGATATCCTTCAAGCCATGCAGCATCGTAAGCGTCTGCCTTGCACCGCCGTCTGTTAATAAAACTCTTACCTTACTGAAATCCATTTTCTTCGCTCCTGTCATTTACTGTGTAACCAGCACTTCTTCGCCGAATACAGCGTCATGTGCTGCCTGCTCATTCTTGGTATACGGGAACTCTCTTTTTTTCAGAACCACGATCTGAAAAATCAGTGAAATCGTTCTGAAAATACAATACAGATCTACCCCAATGCTCCGCTTTTCCACATACATTCTTGCCAATTCTCTACGCACGGGGATGATCTTCTGTATGTACTCGTCGTTACTCGAAACCACCAGTTCACCATGTGCATAATCGAACAGGCTGTCATAACACGCCAGACCGGGCTTCACCTCGGAAATACAGGCATATTCGCCAACGTAGTTTTTCTCGGAGCTTTCCTTGGATATAGGTCGGGGGCCAACCACCGACATATGTCCGAGCAGGATATTTAACAACTGCGGAAGTTCGTCGATTTTGGATTTTCTCATGAAACTTCCGTACTTAAACACTCGTGTATTACCAACAAAGCTGCCTTCACTTCTCTGTCCCTCCTGCTTCGGCTGAAACACGTGCATGGAACGGAACTTATACATCGTAAACGGCTTATTGCCTCGGCAAACTCTGTAGGACTTATAAAAAACAGGTCCCTTGCTGGATATCTTTATCGCTATGATACTGATCAGCCAGATCGGAGATGTCACAATGATAGCAGCAAGAGAACTCAATATGTCGAATGATCTTTTTACAAAATGATAGAATATCCGACTCATAGTACGCACCTCTTTATCTGATTTCCCGAACTAACATAAAGGCTTCTGCTGCCTTGACATTCACCGTTGCTCCACGGAATCTCGCCAATGCCTCGATTGCTTCAAGGGAACGAAGATCCGGAAAATCATGCATCTGAGATTTAAAAAAGCTCAGTGCTTCTTTTTTGGCTTCTATGTAATCCGTAATATCCTCATAGACATTCGGAATGAATGTATTCTGATATGTCGGTGTATTGATACCTGTCTCTGACAGTGTTTCATACACATAAACCCGCTTTGCAGCGTAGGAATTCTTCGCACGCAGCGAAACCATCGCTGCTTCCGTTGTCATCTGGTGATCCTTCTGCATATCGCCCCAGAACGGAAGGTACACTTCATCGGGCTGCACCTTTCTGAACATATCGTCGAACGCCTTATTTACTTCCAAACGTGAAAACTGTTCGATCCGGTTTGCCCCAAATGGCAGTCCGATGTATTCGTCCACGCCGCAGAATGCATGGGCCTTCTGCATCTCACGATGAATGATCTGCGTGCACTCCGGCAGAACCTCGCCCTCTCTGGCTGTCACAAGACATACTGTTACATGATCGCCGGCTGCTTTTCGTTTTAAAATTGTTCCGCCAACACCCAGAATCTCATCATCACGATGCGGTGCCACAACAAGTACTTTCACTGATAAAACCTTCCTTATGCCACAAATTATTCCTGACTCTCGATATATGCCTGATAGAAGTCCTTTGCGTCAATCTTACGCAGGCCCTTCTGTTCAAAAAAGTTTCTTACGCTTTCCTTGGCAAGAACCGGTCCGCACATTACCTGCTCATAATCTATGGCAGGGTGGGAGTTGATCTCGCAAAGCTTCATGCCGTCCTCGGTAATGATAATGTCAAGTCCCAGATAGTCCAGAGAAGCAACATGACTGCAGAGTGTGTCGATCAGCTGACGTACAACCTGCCAGTTCGGCAGACCTGTCGTCTTCCACTCTACGTTGGTATCCGGATGCTTCTGCAGCATCCACACACCATCCGGTGTATATCTCTTATAACGGATGCAGAAATCCTTGTATTTACCGGTTTCAAAATCAAAGCCGACGCCAACACCGCCGGAGGACAGATTGCTGGCACCGCCGTTTACGGATGTTCCGAATCTTGCATAGGATACGGCACAGGACCATTCAGCAGGAGCATAACGGTCTTCGGGAACGCTCTTGCACATGATCACACGGAGTGTGCATTCACTGTCCGGCCAAACTGCTGCAAGATCACGATGCTGGTGTGCATACTCGGTAATGATGTAATTACGCATCGTATCACGTATCTCCTCAAAACGAGCCATATCAATGGGCTTATTGTTTTCGTAGAGACCATCCTCACGCTGTTCCAGCTTGATGAATCCAAGACCGCCGGAAGTACCGGAATTCGGCTTCATCGCCAGAACCTTCTTCTGCTGCAGAAGATTCCACAGGAAGTCCTTGTCCTTCTTGATATCCTCCGGACAATCCATCAAATATGTAAAACGGCCGCCGCACAGATCATTTTCCACATACACATAATAATCCGGCATGGTTTCTTCGCAGCCGTTGCTGTTGAGAACATACTTCAATGTAGTCTTATCGAGCCACTTCAGGAAGTGGTTATTCATCGGGTGGAGCATGAAGTACTGATAGTCGGGAACATAGTTCATGTAGTTCTCATCCGTCAGTCCGTAAAGCTCAATACGTCCGGGATAGAAACCACGCTCCAAAGCCCATTTCTTCTTTTCCTCATCCATAACGGGAAAAGCTGCTTCGTCATCCTTCAGCTTCTTTACGAACATTCCTGCCCATCTGTGATCCATACCTAACTTACGGATCTTCTCAAGTAAGACTTCATAATTTGTCATGCTCTTTCCTCCTGCTATATTCACCAGCTGTCACAGTTTTATGCAAAACAGCTGCGGATAATCTCAATAATGATGTCCTGTTCCTCCGCCGTCATCTTAATGTCGGACGGCAGGCAAAGTCCACGCTCAAAAATGTCCATACCGACATCCTCGCAGCCGCCATCGATGTAAGCATTGGTTCTGGCTCTGCCATTGCCCTGTGCTGTCACGAACGGATTCATACGGAAAATCGGCTGCATATGCATCGGCTTCCAGATCGGTCTGCCTTCTGCATTGTACTTTGCAAGCTTTTCGAGAATTTCTGTGGGACAAGTCTTTCCGGCCTCACTGACATAGAGAGCATCCTGCTCGCTGCGAACCTGTCTGCACATGGCATCCTTGTCAATCAGCATACAGGAAAGCCAGAAATTCGGCTCCATTTCACCTTCAATATAGGGATTCATCTGTACAGGAAGATCCTTGAATCCCTCCTTGTATCTCTCATAAATCGCCTTTTTGCTGGAGATATGCTCTTCCAGATAGGGCATCTGTCCACGAACCACACCTGCGATCACGTTGGACATTCTATAGTTGTAGCCGATTTCTTCGTGCTGATACCACGCAGCAGCCTCACGGCTCTGTGTTGACCATTTCCGCACCTTTTCGGCATCTTCCTTGCTGTCAGTCAGGAACATACCGCCGGAGCTTCCGGTAATGATCTTATTGCCGTTAAAGCTGATCGCACTGTAGTCACCAAACGTACCTGTCTGTTTTCCTTTATAAGTCGCACCAAAAGATTCAGCAGCGTCCTCAATGATCAGGGCACCATGTCTGTCGCAGATTGCTTTGATCTCGTCGATCTTCGCAGGCGTGCCATAGAGATGCACCAGAATGACCAGCTTCACATCGGGATACAACAGAAACGCCTGTTCAAGTGCAGCGGGATCCATATTCCATGTATCACGTTCCGTATCAATAAAGACAATTTCCGCACCCTCATATGCTGCGGGATTCACTGTTGCAGCAAATGTCACATCGGAGCAGAACACCTTGCGTCCCTGAAGTGCTCCCTCATTGGACTTGGGCATTCCGTACAGTTTTTCACCTGCAAGCTTGACTGCCAGATGCAGTGATGCTGTTCCACAGGAAAGTGCCACGGAGTATGCACATCCGGCATATTCGGCAACCTGCCGTTCCAGCTCGTTGATATTCTCACCCACCGTGGACATCCAGTTCTTTTTATATGCCTCGGTTACATAATGAAGCTCTTCGCCATGCATTGTAGGCGTTGCAAGCCACACTTTTTTTTCAAATGGTTTCAGTTCCATGAAATCCGCCTTTCACGTTTCTCTCAATGCGAATCACCCGTTCTGCATCATGCATTGCAATGATCAGAAGCTTTCAATGATGTCAGTTTACTTTCTTCCCTTTTTTTGAACGGGCTTTTCAGCTTCGGCTTCAGCGGACTTTTCTGCTTTCTCAACCTTCTCAGGCTTTGCCTCAACCAACGCTGTTGCCTCACTCACGCCCTCATTCAGACGATACTGATCCACAAATGCACATATTACAATGAACATTGCAAAAACAACAAACAGAGCGATCTCAGCAAGCAGAACAGCCTTAACAGCACTTGATCCGCGAGTTGTAACGTTCAGAGTTGCAGGCACAATTATAGTGCACGCATTAACATAAGCGACATTCTCATAGAATTCATCCGCAGTTTCATTTACAGTAGCCAGAATGTTTTCGATCTTCTTGTACAGAGAATCCAGTCTTTCATCCAGCACCTTCATCTGTGCTTTGGATGTCACTGTGCTTGTTTCATTCAGCTTTGTCACACGGTACTCATAATATGTAATATCCTTCACGCACTGTGCGATCTCATCCTGCACCTTCAGCTTCTGCTTGATCATGTCATCATACTGCTTGGAAGTCTGACCTACAGTCACATTGCCGCCATCGGCATTCGGCATTACAAGAACAGTATCCTTCTGGTAATTGGCAATGGACTGCTCAATGGAAGCAAGGTTGGTTTCCGCAGCAGTCTGCGTACGCTGCAGGGACTGGATACGGTATTCATAATATGTCAGCAGCTGTTCCTTGTCCTTGGTTACATTATTAACAGAAACATAGGAGGAAAGCCAATCCAGATCCTCCATACGGATAATTTCAAGTGCCGCAACAAGGTCAGCAAAGGAATAGCCTGTGTTGGCAGAACGGAAATTCGTAGTATCCTGCGATGCCAGAGAAGAAACATATTTCTGTGCAGAATTCAGTGTGGTATCGAACACCTCAATCACACGCTCATAATCATATTCCTGATAATCCACAGCCAGAACCGCACTGCCCAGAGCCTTGTTGTAGCCATAGGTTTCATAGAAATAGCGTTTGTACGCTGTAAGAAGTGCATCCATCAGTGCGACACCCTGCTCACCGCTGATGCCCGCAGTCTTAGGATTCAGTGTGATGGTAAAGCGTGTCGGATGATAAGAAACACCGAGCATCGACTTTACTGCACTCAATGCACTGGAACCGCCGGTTTCAAAAATAGACTTATAACCCGTAAGCTCCTGATAAGATTCTTCCGGCATAATGCCCTTAATCTTGATGGCGTTTCGCAAATCATCAATCAAAACACCTTCATATTCTTCTCCCAATGAAACCAAAGCAGACTTCAGTACGACGGGAGACTTGATTGCTGTCGCATCAAACTCATTTCCGGCGGGATCCTTACCTTTTTCCACGCCGTCAAAAGTGAACTCCACAATTGCCTGCACTGAGGAATTGGAAGTTTTTGACACCATTGTCATAGCACCCGCAGCTACGCCCAGAATAATCGCAAGAACAAGCCAGAGTACAAATACACGCTTTACCTGCTTTACCAGTGAACGCAGTGTTAAAAGCGGCTTTTCATCTTTATCGTTTTGTTTCAGTACAAGGTTGATATTCTTTTCTTCTGACATATAGTAATCCTCTCAATTCCTTTATATTCGACGCTTCAAAAACGTCCCAAACGGTATCTCACGACTCGTCATTTCGTTTTCTTGTCGCCACATTGTCAATTTGTCATTATGATTTCTAAAAAAGTCGCAAAACAGACCACCTGTCAACAGACCTCTTTTTTTATTATATCACAAACATAACTATAATGCAAGTAGAAATCCATACCTAACCTCTTTTTTTTTTTCGACAATATACACAAAAAAATTCATATTTTTTCTCGAAAATACCCAATGTACGCTGATTTTGGCAATTTCTGAGCGTTCATAAAAATGTCATATTCTCGTTTTTTCTCCATTTTTCGTGCTAATCGACGCAAAAATATTACGATCAGTATAAAATAAGGCGATTTGTATTGAAGAAAACCGTGCAGTCGGGCTTTCGACCGCACGGTTTACATGAATTAGCTATTTTGACCATATCTTAGGAAAGCAGTTCCCGCTTCATAAGGGCAAGGTCGAATCCATCGAGTATGCCGTCATCACAGAAATCGCCTGCTTTCCAGTTGCCGATCTCATCGTAACCGAGCAGCCATTTCTGCAGCATGATCACATCGGGGATGTTGAACTTCCCATCCTCGTTGACATCGCCCAATGCGGGGGTGAAACTAAATTTGTCGATGTTGAACAGGTAGCCGTCATCGCCCTTGCAGACGAAATACAGATCCTGCACGCCGACCTCCACATCCGTCTTACAGGTGAAGGTCTGGTAATCCTGCCAGTCCCCTGTCACATCAATGGTACAGGTACCGACGATGGGACCATCCTCGCTGCCTGCGTGGATTTCCAGCTGCCCGCCGGAGCCTGCACTGGAGGCACTTACGGCAAATTCCGATGCACCACGTGAGAAATCCACATCACGGAGTGCAAATGCACAGCCATTTTGGATGAATCCGATGTTGCTGCGGCCCGTGTCGGAGTCCTCGACCTGAATCGTGCCATAGAAGAAGTGGCTATCCTCCGCTTCGATCGGCGGATCGTAGGGGTTGATGCCCGTCGGTGCGGATGATGTGCTCCAGAGTTCCAGTTCGCACACCTTAGCTCCGCCGTCATTGTTCCGTGTGCCCGTCATGATCTCTAAACGGTAGTATCTTGCACTTACTGCAAGAGGTCTTGTCACGGTTGTTTTGGTGTTGCCGTACAGCACATCCGCATCCGTCCATGTAGTGCCGTCGTTGCTCGTCTGCAGTCTGAAATCACGGGCATTGAGGTTGCCGCCGCCGAAAACGACTGTCCACTTGTGTACTTCTGTTTCCTTGCCAAGATCTACGGTGATCCAGTTGTCCTTGGTTCCCTTTGCAGTTTCCCATGCACTTGCCTTGTTGCCGTCAAATGCCGCTGCTGCGGTACCTGTGGAAGCAGATGCCGTCTGATTTTTCGCAGCATTGCCAAGAGTCTGTGTTTTGTCGATCAGGCGGAGCATACCATCCAGACGGTATTCCGTATCCTTCTCAGTTTCAAAGCTGACCTTTGCATTTCCGTAACGGAGATTACATACATTACCGGATTTTGAAAGAACGGTAACGCCCGTCAGTCTGCCTTTTTCCCAGTTCATTTCTGTGATCTCAAAGTTTCCTCTTGCACACAGACCATTGGCATGACCTGTGTTCCATACGGAAGGCAGTGCGGGAAGCAGCAAAATTTCGTTGTTATGGCTCTGCAGAAGCATTTCTGTTACGCCAGAGGTAAAGCCGAAATTACCGTCGATCTGGAAGGGAGGATGTGCATCCCAGAGATTGGCATACAATCTGCCGCTTTCCGTGCCGTTTACGGGAGTGATCAGGAGCTTGACGAGATTATATGCGTGCTCGCCGTCCTCAAGTCTTGCCCAGCAGTTGAGCTTCCATGCTTCCGACCAGCCCGTACCCATATCGCCTCGGTGTTCCAGTGAAGTCTTTGCAGCCTGTGCGATTTCCGGATTTGTGGATACGCTGTATTCATTTCCGGGGAACAGACCGTAGATATGGGAAATGTGGCGGTGAGTTTCATTCGGGTTATCCCAGTCATACGCCCATTCCATAAGCTGTCCATGCTTTCCTACCGTGGGGGGCTTGATCAGGGAAAGTTTCTGTTCAAGCTGGCTGCGAAGCTGTGTATCCACACCGAGCTGTGCCGATGCCTGTGTGACACCCTGGAACAGCTCACGGGTAATGGCGTTGTCCATCGTTGTGCTGTAAGAGCAATGCACATTGGCATCCCATGCATAACCCGGCAGACCGAGCTCCGGAGATGCACTGGGGCTGATGACCATGTAGTTCTGACCGCTGATTTCCTGTGAAATCATCAGTTCATTGAGGAATTCCGCACTGCCTTTGATGACGGGATAGATTTCCTCAAGATATGCCTCATCCTGATTGAACAGATAGGCGTCATAGAGCATATTGGAGATCCACGCACCGCCCGTCGGCCACAGACCCCAGGTACCGTCGATCGGGCCGCTGCGGTTCCACAGATCGGTATTGTGGTGCAGTACCCAGCCCTTGTCAATGCCGTACTGTGTTTTGGCAGTCTTGCTGCCGCTGATCGTCAGTGCCTTTGCCTTTTCCACAAACGGCTCAAAGCATTCCTCAAGATTCGTCGTCAATGCTGGCCAGTAGTTCATTTCATAGTTGATATTGGTCGTTGCCTTGCTGCCCCACGCAGGTGCGGAATATTTATTCCAGATGCCCTGCAAATTCATTGCCTGTGCATCACGGGATGCACTGATCATCAGATAACGGCCGTACTGGTAGAGCATCTCCACCATTTTCGGGTCGTTCGACTTTCCAAAATCCTCGATTCTTGCCTCAACAGTCTTGCTGTTGCTCACAGAGCTGTCACCGCCAAGATCAATATCCACACGATGGATCAGAGAACTGAAATCCGCCGCATGACGTTCATACAATTCCTCATACGTCATGCCTGCAACACGCTGCATATCCTTTGCAGCATCGCCCTTTTCGTCGCCGTTGCAGGTCTGTGCATCAATGAAATTCGTACGGATGGAAGTGAGCAGCATAACGGAATCCGCACCATTTACCTGCAGCGTACCGTTCCCTGCAGTCATATTTCCGCCCTGCGGAATCACCTTTGTGCGTGCACAGTAATAAACAGCACCTCTTGTCCAGCAGTCGTCATCACCGTGACCTGTTGCAACAACGGTATCACCATCAACAGCAACCGAACCGTTGAGCAGTCCGTCATAGCCAACACCCAGCGACACAGAACCGGACTGATCGCAGGTGATGCGTGTAACCATGACCTGATCGGGGTAGCTGACGAAGCTTTCACGCAGATAACGCTTGCCGCCATGCGTGTAGGTTGTGCTTGCCACTGCCGTATTCATGTCAAGCTGACGGGTATAATCCGAAACATTCTCATGTCCCGTTGTAAGCTTGAGCATACCAACCTTCTGATATTTCGCCTGACCGCCGCCAATCATCTTTGAGCCGATGATGTCATTCGCCTCCTGATATTTTCCGGCGGAAAGCAGGCTCTGCACCTCTTTGAGATACCCTGCCGCACCTTCACGGTCATTCGAACCCGGGCCTGCACTCCATACGGTGCACTCATTCAGGTCAATCCATTCGGTCGGACAGTTGCCATAGACCATTGCACCGATTCTGCCGTTGCCAAGCGGCAGTGCACGGTAGAATGATTCGGCGTTATCCCATGCATTATCCTTACTGTATGTTCCCGCCTGTGTGGTATACCACATGACAAGATCGGGATCATTGCCCTGTACAGCCGCAGCGTTAACCTGTGTGGGCATCTGCATTTGCTCCGGAAGCTGACATGTTCCGATGCATAATGCTGCTGCACAGATCAATGCTGTGATTTTTTTGAATTTCCGCATTCCAAACCCCTCCAAACTATGTAGGTATTTCGTTCAAACATGATAATTTTATTATAACACCGTGAATTATATTTGTCAATGAAGATGATGTATAATTTTGCGATTTTTTATGATAATCCCTAATAAACAATTGGTGGGGAAGCAACTGCCGATTTCAAATGGCAAAAAAATGCGGCTTCGAAAAGCCGCATAACTACATAGTATAAAAAACTCCATTTTCCGTGTCTTACTTTGTTACATCAATGATATAAAGGTGATGTTGAGGATCATCGCCATACTGAGAAAGATACAGGTAAATCTCACCGTCATTGTGATATATCAGTTGATGATTCACATAATCATGCTCACTAAAAAAACGATAGGTTGTGATGACTTCTTCATCTGTCAGTGAATAGATTGCTACCTGATATTCGTTTAATCCGTTTGTTTCTGAAGCTCCGGAAACGATTCCATAAACAGCAGCTTTTGTTCCATCGGATGTGAAATCCGGACTTCCCAAATAGCAAGTATCGTTGTCAAGCAATGCTGAGCAGTCGAATTCTGTAAATTCGTAGGTATCAAGATTTAACTTGCCAATTCCTCTGAAATCCGAAATAAAGCCCTTTGAAAAATACAAATAATGATCGACCGCTTTCTCAGGAACATAGGCTGAATGATCTTCACAAACATCTATACGGAAATCTTCACCGGTTTCAAGGTTATACACTCCCGAACCCGCTGTTGATTCATGATTAACAATATAGTAGCTGAATCTATTATCATCAATCATTTCCCCAAACACAACATATTTCTCTGTCTCTTCTTTCGGAACCTCAAGAATGGCTGTTTTATTCCCTGATAAATCCTCAAGATAGAGATTCGTATCTTCGACTATTTTCCGACCATCGGACAAAAAATACTCGTTCCCATAGGTGAATTCCTTATAATATTCCAGATAGTTACTGTTTTCAGGCAAACTCAAATCAATTACCTGTATATCATTCATCATGTCATCTGTTACGCTTGTATCATCTGTCACGCTTGTATCGTCTGTCTCGCTTGTATCGTCTGTCTCGCTTGTATCGTCTGTCATGCTTTGCGTAACGTCAGATGTGAATGTTTCCATTTCTGAGTCTTGTTTACCGGAACTTTGTTCAC
>JAZNUR010000205.1:0-5204 GCA_045592405.1 Oscillospiraceae bacterium | reverse complement strand
CACCGTGGGCGATGGTATTGCCAATATCCACGGACTTGAACAGTGCATGTCGGGTGAGCTGATCCAGTTTGAAAACGGTACCTACGGCATGGCGCTCAACCTCGAACAGGACAGCGTCGGTGCGGTACTGCTCGGCTCCGATGCCGAAATCAAGGAAGGCTCCACAGTGAAGCGTACAGGAGAGATCATGTCCGTACCCGTGGGAGAAGCACTGCTGGGCAGAGTCGTGAATGCGCTCGGCCAGCCCATTGACGGCGAAGGCCCCATCGAAACCACTGCGACTGCCCCCATTGAAAAGGTGGCATCCGGTGTTATCACCAGAAAATCCGTCCATAAGCCCCTGCAGACCGGCATTAAGGCAATCGACTCGATGATCCCGATCGGCAGAGGACAGCGTGAGCTGATCATCGGCGACCGTCAGACAGGCAAGACTGCCATTGCCCTCGATACCATCATCAACCAGAAGGGCAAGGACATGATCTGTATCTACGTTGCCATCGGTCAGAAGCGTTCGACCGTTGCCAATGTTGCGGAAACTCTCCGCAAGGCAGGTGCAATGGAATATACCATCATTGTGTCCGCAACCGCTTCCGAGCTTGCGCCGCTGCAGTACATTGCACCGTATTCCGGCTGTGCAATGGGCGAGTACTTCCTCGATCAGGGTAAGGACGTGCTTTGCGTGTATGATGATCTTTCCAAGCACGCAGTGGCTTACCGTGCACTTTCTCTGCTGCTCAAGCGTCCTCCGGGACGTGAGGCATACCCGGGTGATGTATTCTATCTGCATTCCCGTCTGCTGGAAAGAGCTTGCAGCTATAACGAAAATTACGGCGGCGGCAGCCTGACTGCACTGCCGATCATTGAAACACAGGCGGGCGATGTTTCCGCCTATATCCCCACAAACGTGATTTCCATTACGGATGGACAGATCTTCCTGGAAACCGATCTGTTCAATGCGGGTGTTCGTCCTGCGGTTAACCCCGGTATCTCTGTATCCCGAGTTGGTTCTGCGGCACAGATCAAGGCAATGAAGAAGGTTTCGGGTTCTTTGAAGCTTTCCTATTCACAGTACAGAGAGCTGCAGGCATTCTCCCAGTTCGGCTCCGATCTCGATGCGGATACGAAGAATCGTCTTTCCATGGGCGAACGCATCGTGGAGGTGCTCAAGCAGGACAGAAATGCTCCCGTTCCTGTGGAACTGCAGGTTTGCATTATCTATGCAGTAACCAAGGGCTATCTGAAGAATGTGGATGTGGATGATATCAAGGATTATCAGGAGCAGATGTTTGCGGATATGCAGGAGAATCACCCTGAAATTCTCGCATCCGTCCTCGAAACCAAGGAACTGACTGCGGAAAATGAGGAAGCACTGAAGGCTGCCCTCGAAAGCTTTACAACGCAGTATACAGCAGCACACTGATTGGAGTGAAATTATGGCGAATCTCAAGGATATTAAACGCCGCATCCACAGTGTTGAAAGCACCATGCAGATCACCAAAGCGATGGAACTTGTGGCGTCCTCCAAGTTCCGCCATGCCAAGGAGCGTGCGGAGGCGGCACAGCCGTTCTTCAATGCAACGTATAAGCTGATGGCGGAAATTGCGGCGGAGGATCCGTACTTCAATTCCAGCTTTGTGCATAAACGTACGGAAAACGGTGCGGTTCTGCTGATCGTCATTGCGGGCGACAGGGGACTGGCAGGCGGTTTCAATTCCAATGTGTTCAAGCTGGCACAGGCGAGGATCGACGAAGTCAGAGCACAGGGCGGCAACCCCATTGTGATGCCCATCGGACAGAAGGCGGTGGATTATTTTGCACGCCGTGAAGTCAAGGTGCTCAAGACATATGATCACATTGCGGAGCACGCAAGCGTGTACCTTGCCATGGATATGGCGGAGCTTGTGCTGAACACCTATAACCGCCATGAATCGCTGCAGAGCGTGGAGCTGGTGTTTACGAATTATGTTTCCCCTCTGGTGCAGGAGGCAGAAAAAATTGATGTCATTCCGCTGACAAATCTTGCCGGCAGTCACCCGAGAAAATGTGCTGTGGAATATGAACCGTCCGCTGAGGAGGTTTTTGACCAGCTCGTGCCCCAGTATGTAGCAGGTCTGATTTACGGTGCAATCGTGGAATCCTTTGCTTCCGAACAGGCTGCAAGACGTACAGCAATGGAGAATGCAACGGATAATGCGGAGGAAATGATTGACAGTCTGTCACTTCTCTATAACCGTGCAAGACAGAGTGCGATCACACAGGAACTGACGGAAATTGTGGGCGGAGCGAATGCAGCCGGCTAACACAGTGGAACGTATGCTGTTATCAGGATATCATACATCCGAAGGGAGTAATTATGCAGAATATAGGAAAAATCGTGCAGATCATCGGTGCAGTTGTGGACGTTCGGTTCCCGAAGGAAAAGCTGCCCCGTCTGCTCAATGCCATTACCGTGGACAATCAGGGAACAAAGCTTGTTCTCGAAGTTGCACAGCATATCGGTGACGACATCGTACGCTGTATTGCCATGAGCAGTACCGACGGCCTTGTCAGGGGTATGGATGCAACAGATACAGGTGCACCGATCACCGTTCCCGTGGGACGTGAAACGCTCGGCAGAATGTTCAATCTGCTTGGTGACGCCATCGACGAAAAACCGGCACCTGAAACCGCACAGCACTGGGCAATTCATCGTGAAGCTCCCAGCTATGAGGAGCAGACGGCATCCAACGAGGTGCTCGAGACCGGTATCAAGGTTATCGACCTTATTGCACCCTACCTCAAGGGTGGTAAGATCGGTTTGTTCGGCGGTGCGGGTGTTGGTAAAACCGTTCTGATTCAGGAGCTGATCAATAACGTTGCCAATCAGCACGGCGGTATCTCCGTATTCACAGGTGTTGGTGAAAGAACTCGTGAGGGTAATGACCTTTATAATGAAATGACGGAAAGCGGCGTTCTGGAAAAGACTGTTCTCGTGTACGGTCAGATGAATGAACCGCCCGGAGCAAGAATGCGAGTGGGACTTTCCGGTCTGACCATGGCGGAATATTTCCGTGATGAGGAAGGACAGGACGTGCTGCTGTTCATTGATAATATTTTCCGTTTTACACAGGCAGGTTCTGAGGTTTCCGCACTGCTGGGACGTATGCCGTCCGCTGTTGGCTATCAGCCAACGCTTGCAACCGAAATGGGAGCACTGCAGGAAAGAATCACCTCTACCAATAAGGGTTCCATCACATCCGTTCAGGCGGTCTATGTGCCTGCGGATGACCTGACCGACCCTGCACCTGCAACAACGTTTGCACATCTGGATGCAACGACGGTACTTTCCCGTCAGATCGCATCACTGGGTATCTATCCTGCGGTAGATCCGCTGGAGAGTACCTCCAGAATTCTTGCACCCGAGGTCGTGGGCAAGGAACATTATGAAACTGCAAGAGCCGTGCAGACGATTCTGCAGAGATATACCGAATTGCAGGACATCATTGCCATCATGGGTATGGAGGAGCTGTCCGAGGAGGATAAGCGTACGGTAATGCGTGCGAGAAAGATTCAGAGATTCCTGTCCCAGCCGTTCTCTGTTGCAGAGCAGTTTACGGGTATGGAGGGCAAGTATGTGCCGCTGAAGGAAACTATCCGTGGCTTTAAGGAGATCATTGAGGGCAAGCATGATGACCTGCCCGAGTCTGCATTCCTGTTTGTCGGCACGATCGACGAGGCCGTGGAAAAAGCAAAGAGCATTCAGGAATAATTGCAGGAGGACAGAACTATGAAAACCTTTCTCCTGCAGATTATCACACCCGGAAAAACACTGTTTGACGGACAGGCGGTTCAGCTGACGGTTCGCACCACCGAGGGTGATGTGGGCATTCTGGCGGGACACATCCGTTATGCCGCAATTCTGAAATCCGGTGCTATGAGTATCAAGCTGGAAAACGGACAGACTCGTATCGCTGCGGTTGCAGGCGGTGCAGTGAAGGTTTCGGATGAGAGGACAACGGTGATCACAACTGCTGCGGAATGGGCGGAGGATATTGACCCCGAGTGGGCAGAACGTTCCCGTCAGGACGCATTGGCAAAGCTGGAACGCTACAAGAATGAGCCCGATCGACAGCAGCGTGCGAATCTGAAACTCCAGAGAGCACTCAATCGTCTACGTGTTTCGGGGAATGATCCGAATGGGCGGAATATGAAAAAATAAAATGTGGCTCCCTGTCTTTCGGCAGGGAGTCTTTTCATGACGATTGTCCGCTTTCAGCTTGCCTTGGTTAGATTTTATAAAAACAAAACGCTTTAAACCGCCAAAACTATGCAGGAATGACGTAATTTTTGGAAAGAGGAAAAAATGCGAAGAAATTGCAAAATACCACTTGACAAGATTTATAAAAGAGTGGTATAATAAATGTACCGCACAGCGAGTACAGTTGTATGCCGTGTACGGAATTTTGATTGAGGAGGTTTTTTAACAATGGCGTTAAAGAATCAGTATTTGGTAGATTTGCTGGCAAGAGTTGAAAAGAGAAACCAGGGCGAGCCTGAGTTTATTCAGACAGTAACAGAGGTTCTGGAATCTCTGGAAGCAGTTGTAGAAAAGAGACCTGACCTGGTAGAGGCAGGCGTTCTGGAAAGAATCGTAGAGCCGGAGCGTCAGATCACATTCCGTGTTCCGTGGGTGGATGACAACGGCAAGGTACAGGTAAACCGTGGTTTCCGTGTACAGTTCAACTCCGCAATCGGTCCGTACAAGGGCGGTCTGAGATTTGCTCCCAATGTATATAGCGGTATCATCAAGTTCCTCGGTTTCGAGCAGATTTTCAAGAACTCCCTGACATCCCTGCCCATGGGCGGCGGCAAGGGCGGTTCCGACTTTGATCCGCAGGGCAAGTCCGATGCAGAAGTAATGCGTTTCTGCCAGAGCTTCATGACAGAGCTGTTCAGACACATTGGCCCGAACCTCGACGTACCCGCTGGCGACATCGGCGTAGGTGCAAGAGAGATCGGTTATATGTTCGGTCAGTACAAGAGACTGGCAAATGAGTTCACAGGCGTTCTGACAGGTAAGGGCCTGCAGTACGGCGGTTCTCTGATTCGTCCGGAGGCAACAGGCTACGGTGCAGTTTACTACACTGTTGAAATGCTTAACTACTTCGGCGACAGCATCAAGGGCAAGACTTTCGCTATCTCCGGCTTCGGTAACGTTGCATGGG
>JAZNUR010000204.1:0-3587 GCA_045592405.1 Oscillospiraceae bacterium | reverse complement strand
TGTTTTCCTATTGTCTTGACATCTCTTCCAAAAAGCAGAGACATCTGATTTCTGTTAACCCACACCGTCTCATCACTCACTCTTACTTCCAGTCTAGTCACCTCGTCTGGCTGATAGACTACAATCTCGCCATGTTCTGTTGTTACATCGTTTATAATACCATTTCCCATACTTCGCTTTTTCCAATAAAGTTCGGCAAAGCGGAAACAATTCCCAAACATGATTGACGATTTTCGGTCAATCCTAAAATAGATTTTTCTGTTTTTTATCATCATTGCATTTTTCTTTGTTTCCGGAGGGGATGCGAAAATTTATTTTATGACGATAAAATAAATTTTACCTTTACACTTTTGTAAAGTTTCTTTACACTTGCTCATACGTGTGTTTTTGGGTAATATGTTGCTAATCAATATGTTAACAAGTTTGGCATGACAATGGTTACAAGAAGCTTCAAAAATCAGAAATACCGATGAAAAGCTATTTGAGATTCCTTTCGAGAAACAGACTTTACACAGTAATCATGGCAGCAGGCTTGAGTGTGTCGCTGGCATTCGTGATCATAATGAGCTGTTTTGTGTGGCAGCAGTACAGAGTCGGAAGGCAGTATCCGGATTTTGAACGCGTATACATCTTGGGAGATGGGGGATCGATTTATTCCAGTCCAGCAATTGGATTCATGGCAAAAGACCAGATACCTGATGTTGAAGGATCAACAAGAATAGTCAACTATAGCCGGACTCTTGCGACTGAGACAGAGCAGATCGGCGTTATGGAGGCGTTCAGAATCATGCCTGATTTCTTTGATTTCTTCCCATGCAGATTCATAGCAGGAGGAAAGGAAGGAGTTCAAGTTGCCGGTTCAGTCGCCATCAGTAAAAGCCTTGCAACTCGACTGGGTGGAGAAGACATAATCGGAAAGACACTATACTTTGACGGACAGCAATGTACTGTCGGTGCAGTCTATGAAGACTTCAAGGATTCTATTTTTCATGAACGCGACATTCTGATCTGCGATAATTACCCCGATGCATCTGAATACCCTTATCTCAACCACATTGGAAATACATATACTTTCATAAAGTTAAGGAACGGGGCTGATGAAGATGAAGTTATCGGACTGATAAATAGTATTTCAGCAGATAATGCCACCCGTTCTGATGACAGGTGGAAATATCAGATGACAAGGCTTGATGAACTATATATGGCAGAGTCCACCTGGGGTAGCGTCGGAATCAGGAGTGGCGATCCGCAGATCATGAAGGCATTCGGAATAATAGTCATATTCCTTCTGGTTTCATCCATATTCAATTACATCAACCTGAGTTCAGCGCTTTCCGGCAGAAGAAGCAGGGAGATGGCAACAAGAATGCTCCATGGTGACAACAGGACCGGAGTAATCACCAGAAGTATCGTAGAGTCGCTTGCGTTCGTAGCGACATGCATGGTCATTGCTATCGCGATAGCATGTGCATTGGTTCCAAAGATCAATGATCTGATTGAATCCGATATCCCGATTGAAATCAGCATGAAACCCGGCTACATTCTTCTGTATGCCGGCATCACTCTTCTTATAGGACTCTCCTGCAGTATCGTTCCATCGATTGTGTCTGTCAGATTCACGCCACTTGATGTCACTAAAGGTACTTTCAGATACTACAGCAAAAAGACATTCGCCAAGTTTTTCATCATAATACAGAATGTCATTGCTGTCATAATCATCGCTGTTTCGCTGACGATGACTTTACAGATCAGACATATGAAAGCGATGCCGCTGAATGCAAACGTAGATAGTCTGTATTGCTGCAGCAACTATCATTATGATGTCGGATTCGAACAGAAACTGAAATCACTCCCCTATGTAACAGAGTTCGGCCGTTCATTCGGCAGGCCATGTGGCAATGCAATGAACTGGGCCCTTAACATCAACGGAGACCCGGAAAATGAGGTCGGTTTCAGCGTCATGTATTCAGATACGACTGCTTTCCGTCTATTTGATTATCAGGTGGTTCATGATTTCGGCCAACCGGGACGCTTCGGCATGTGGCTGACAGAAAGTACATTCAAACGATTGGAACTGGATATGGAGAACCCTGTTCTTCCTAAAGAGCTGGGTTATATAGAACCAAATGTCCAGTTGGCCGGTATCATCAAGGATTTTCCTGTCAGGACAGCAATAAATATGATTACGGACGAATGTACCATCTTATATGTCTTCCCTGAAGACAACATGCGCGTGACAGGATATTATGTCGTGAAGATGAGTCAGGTCACAGAAGCGAATAAAAAGGAACTGTTTGACCTTAGTGCAGCAGCGGTCACAGATAAGTATGGTTCCGGTACACTCGTGAGGTCCGGTTACATAAAGGATTTGATCGACAGTGAATACGCACATATCAGCAATCAGTTGAGCCTGGTCAATATTCTGATGGCAATAGCGATAATGCTTGCAGCAATGGGACAGATGGCCATGAGCACATATTATGCGACCGAAAGGGAAAAGGAGATCGGCATACGCAAGGTCTTCGGAGGCACTGTACGTAGCGAAAGCATGCGTAATATCTTCGAATATATGGTGTACTGCCTGATTGCGACTGCCGTTGCTGTTCCGGTGGCCGTGTGGATTACCGGACGATATCTGGAGACATTCACGTACCGTATGCCTCCGAAGCCATGGATATACGTCTTTGCCTCCCTTACGGTCTTCGCAATTTCCCTTGCTTCAGTACTCTGGCAGACCCTTCGCGCCGCCCGCACCAACCCTGCGGATGCGTTGAAGAAGGAGTAGATACCTGTATGTCGTGTTCATTAAGCTTTTCTTCTATCTTATTAAGACGTTGATTTACAGTATAGCCTTTAATCATATATTCTTTCAGCACCGTGGTTGCCCATCGACGAAATAAGATACCTTGATCTGATTTTACACGATAACCCACTGATATGACCATGTCAAGATTATAATATTCAATCTCTCGTTCAACTAACCTTCCTCCTTCTTTTTGAACTGTCGCAAATTTTGCGATAGTTGGGAAAGACTTCAGTTCCTCTTTCAATGCATTGTTCACATGTTTTCCTATGGTCTTCACATCTCTGCCAAACAGTAACGCCAATTGACTTCGATTCAACCACACTGTTTCATATTCCAATCTAACTTCTAACCTCGTTACCTCGTCCGGCTGATAAACTACAATCTCGCCATGTTCTGTTGCTCCATCCTTTAAAATACCATTTCCCATACTTCGCTTTTTCCAATAAAGTTCGGCAAAGCGGAAACAATTCCCAAACATGATTGACTATTTTCGATAAATCCTAAAAAATATTTTTCTGTTTTATGACGATAAAATAAATTTTACCTTTACACTTTTGTAAAGTTTCTTTACACTTGCTCTTACGTGTGTTTTTGGTAATGTGTTACTAATCAGTATATTAACAAGTTTGGCACGACAATGGTTACTAGAAGCCTCAAAAATCAGAAATACCGATGAAAAGCTATTTGAGATTCCTTTCGAGAAACAGACTTTACACAGCGATCGAGGTTGTAGGGTTGAGCGTTGCGCTTGCGTTTGTGATTCTTTTGAGCAGTTATATTG
>JAZNUR010000203.1:0-6196 GCA_045592405.1 Oscillospiraceae bacterium | reverse complement strand
GGTATATAAGCAAATAAAGTAAGCCATTCTCTCCGTAAAAATAGTATTCATCTGCCGAGAGAGAATCATAATTCTCAGCGATGTAACAGATAATAGAATCCGCTGTCTGCTTTGCCATAGAATTTGCAGATGAAATACGCCCGGCATATATAGAGGGCAAGGAGAGAGAATAGACCCAAAACATAAGACCAAAGAACAAAACGGTAATAGCAACACAGACAGATGCAATGATTATCCCATTCTTGTCTTTTCTTTGAACAGCGAACTTTGATTGCTTAGATTCCATTTGACTTTTCTCCAAAGTTTTTCATAATATTCATTATCTGATTAAATACCACTTCATCATATGCAATTGACCTGTCCGCCATGTAATGGTTCCTTTGTACCGCAACTTCCCTTATAAAGCTGCGTAAGTCAAAATCTGTGCTGCATCCACATCATGAAAGCAGCCCTTCAAAAGATTACGATTTTAATGCCAGGGCAGCTGGCAGAATTACGCCGCCTCCGTAGAAAAGGACAGCACCCAAAATGACGGGAATCATTCCGAGTGTGATTACCGCTGTATAAACGATGAGAATAATGGAAAACACGATTTTTAGGATGCTGTCAGTTTTCTTTTTTTTCATTGCCGCAGGATGATCCCATGTGCCCTTGCAGTCACGCAGCGTCCGCCAGCCGACAATGGAGGCGATGAAGGGGAGCAGAAAAAAGGGTGAAAACACCAGCAGAAGGACAACAGCACCAACACAGGCAACCATGATTGCACCGCCGGAAATAATGAATCCAAGTGCTTCCATATCGTTGGTGATACCGTCCGACAGAAGCGATCCCAGATTCACCCCCTGGTCATCAAGGATGAAGGGGAGGGCAAGACAGGTTACGAAAAAGATAATTAAGCCAATCAGTGCCAATACGGCGAATATGGTGCAGAATACATTGCTGATTTTCATGAGCGAGGCTGGCTTCATAATAACACTTCCTTTCTTTATAATTATACAAGAAGCAGAGGGAACTGTCAAGGAAAGAATTATGCCGGAAATTGCCCTCGATTCTTTTTATCATACATCGTACCAACGATGAACTTGATGCAAACGGAGGGCGACGGTGCGCTGCCGCAAGCTGTGAACCATTCAGCATTTTGAGTTAAGAATCCCCACACACGGAAATACCCGTGTATGGGGATTTCTTCATTCCTCCTCCCTTTTCTTCACCCGCTTCATCGGATCCAGCTTCTCCTCGATCAGATCCGCCGCAATTTCATCTGCCGACTGTATTGCATGAACATAGACCTTCGTTGTTGTTGCAACGCTGGAATGTCCAAGGCGTCTTGATACGGTCGGAATATTCATGCCGCCTGCAATCAGGAGGGATGCGTGTGTGTGACGTAAGGAGTGCGGCGAAAAATGGGGAAGATCATGCCGTCTCACAAACTTTTTTACCCAATCCGTCAGACTGTCAGGATTCATCGGCGTTGAGTCATCCTGAATGAACAGCCTGTCGTTCTGCACCCATTTTTTTGTTCCATCCGCAAGTGTGATCTCTATCAGATCTTCCCATCGGTCCTGCATTGCATCCCGCATCCAGAGCCAGTGGGCACGGTATCTATCCATCAGACCTTTGGCGATGTTGGCAGACTTAACAGCCTCCTCATGACGGATGAACTCCTGCATCATGAGCGTTTTGCCGAAACGCCTCGGACGAGTGTACAGGTTCACCATTCCGATGTTGTGGATCACATCTCGGATCATCAGCGTTTTGTCAACGAAATAGTAGTTGTTGTCGATGAGCGTCTTGAAATTATCGATGCCGATCGGGAGCTGTTTTGTGCTTGCCATGGTTTCACCTCGGTCTGTGTTATGTTCTTATGTTTAGTATAGCATACTTTGGGGGAAAATCAAGGAGGTTGTGGGAAAATGCAAATTTGAATCTCATTCTTGAAATATAATTTCAAATTTACATGAAGATTTGAAATTCTGCACTGGATATTTTAAATTCTTCCTCTTGCATTTTAATTTCTTTTTGAGGATTTTAAATTTTGACATAGAAATTAAAATCCAGCATGGAAAAATTTAAAACCCATCATTTTCAAAAAATAAAGAAACATCATGCTACTGAAAATGCATGGTTTATAACTCTTTGTAGCGTTTGATTAGTTCTTTCGCAAAAAGAATTGTAATCTCCTCTTTAGAAAACCTGCCACTGTCAATAACTTGGATATCTCCTAATACAGGATACTTACCCTTTAATTGATCGAGAGTAATATTGTGCAAAAGCGGCAAAACAATTTTCTGTCCACTCGAGTTCTGTCTTTCAAGAAATTCATGCAATTCCTTTTCTGTCCATTCCCTGTCAAAAAAGTTTTCTGAAATAACGATAATAGCAAATTCAGAAGTTGCTGTTCCATCCAGAATGACTTGCTTCCAATTATCACCCCATGACAGTACTTCGGTGTCATAAAAAATAGTCACACCAAGCCGCTTCAAGGCCATATACAGCAAGTCCACATACTCTGATTTGTCTTTATTCGCATGAGAAATGAATACATCATATTTCTTCGATGTTGACCTCTTCTGAAGTTCAGCAGCTACGCTGGCATTTTCCTTCGCTTTTTCTTTATCTTCAAAATATGAAATTCCTTGTAGTGTTAATGTCAGCTCCCAATTCCCATAAACATAAACTTGCGGGTTAGAAATCATTCCGTACATACTTAATTTCTCTAATTCTAGTCTGATTGATGATTGATAAGCCGGCGGAAAATCGCTTTCATCTCCACTGACATATCTATTTTCATTTTCCTCGTAATTTTCCAATATAACGTGTAATACTTCTTCGGCAGAAGCATCCATCATCCTCATGTTTCCAACCATTGGCTGCCCATTTATGATTGATGAGGCTCGTTCTCTTCGTGCTGCATCTTCCATTGTCCGTCTATCCTCCCGCTTCTTTTTATCTGCCAGTCGCTTTGCTTCTTTCTGTTGCTTTTCTAAAGCTTTCTCAAAACTGCTTTTTGCCATTTGCTAACACCTCTTCCTTCACAGGCAAACTCTCATAAATAAAGATTTCTAAATGTTTCACTCATCAGATTTTTGCCCCTTGTTCTCCAACATCCTCATCACCGACTTGTCAAAATCAGAGCTAATCTTCTGCGTCTTATTGAACACATCATATTCCGTTTCCACCTTCTCCTTCGCTTGTCTTGCAGAAACTCTGCCGTTATCCTTCAAAATTTCGTAGCGGCGAAAGCTCAGAAATTCGTTGACACTCGCCTCAAATTCCTCCATCGTGAATGTGTTCTCACGCTCGATCAGATCCTCGATATAATCGAAATATCCAGAAACTGCCCGTTCCAGCTGGCGGATCTGCTTTTCGTCAAGATAATTCTTTGCAGTTGTCACATCGGATTTGAGAATGCGCCCCTCTGGAGCGTTTTTCCAAGTGGTCAATCCCATATGCTCTTTTTCATGATCAGCCAATGTGTAAATGATTTCTGCGGCAGTCTGCCCCGTGATGGCAAAATGGAACTTGTTCTGCACTGTTGCGTAGAAACGTTTCGTAACCTCGGAATGCTTGTCGTAGTTGATGCTGCACTCTGCGAAAATATCCGTGATCTGCTGCCAGATCCTTCGCTCACTTGCACGGATGGAGCGAACCCTCTCCAGGAGTTCACGGAAATAATCCTTGCCGAATACCGCTTCGCCCTGCTTCAGACGCTCGTCATCCATGGCAAAGCCTTTGATCATGTATTCCTTCAGAACACCTGTCGCCCAGATGCGGAATTTTGTCGCCTGTCGGGAATTGACACGATAGCCGACGGAAATAATGGCATCAAGGTTGTAGAAATCCACATTTCGTTTTACCTGTCTGCTGCCCTCGGTTTGAACTATTTCCATTTTGGAAACAGTTGATTCCTCGATAAGCTCGCCCTCTTCATAGATATTTTTCAGATGCTTACTGATTGCCGGCGTATTCACCGCAAATAAATCCGCCATTGCTTTCTGCGTGACCCAGATGCTCTCGTTCTGCACAACCGCATTCACAGAAACATCCGATTCCTCGGAATGGTACAGCACATAGTGGATCTGTCTGTTCATGTCCTGCATTATCTAACACCTCCGTTTTGACTTAGAAATTTATCACTGTTATTATTATAACATAATTCCAAGAACAACACAAGAAAAAAAGAAAATCGGGGCAGCTGCCCCGATCCTGTTGTCATCCGTCCGATTTTATGCTATACTATAATCATCAATAACGCCGAGGTGATACCATGAATATCGTCATTGCAATCGACTCTTTTAAGGGGAGTCTTACAACGCTACAAGCCGGAAATGCCGCCGCATCGGGGATTCGCCGCATCTATCCGAATGCGGAAATACAGGTCTTCCCCATCGCTGACGGCGGTGAGGGAACGGTGGACGCTCTCGTTTCCGGTCTGCATGAGACATACCGTACTGCCAAAGTTTCCGATCCCCTGGGTCGTGAAATTTCCGCACGCTACGGCATTCTTCCAAACGGTACCGCCGTCATTGAAATGGCTGCCGCTTCAGGACTGCCGCTGCTCTCCCCTGCCAAGCGTAATCCCCTGCACACGACAACCTATGGCTTCGGGCAGCTCATCCGTGATGCCATCGGGCAGGGCTGCCGGAATTTCATCCTCGGCATCGGCGGCAGTGCGACCAATGACGGCGGTGTGGGGTGCCTGCAGGCGTTGGGATTTGATTTTCTGGATAAGAACGGAAAACAGGTCGCTTTCGGGGCAAAGGGGCTTTCGGATATTGTACAGATTTCGGATGGAAATGCCATCCCCGTGCTGAAAGAATGTTCCTTCTATGTTGCCTGCGATGTGAAAAACCCCCTCTGCGGTGAGAATGGATGCAGTGCCGTATTTGCACCGCAAAAGGGCGCGAATGCGGAGATGATTGTAAATATGGACAGGGATCTGCGGTATTTTGCGGAGCTGACAAAACATGTCAATTGTGAATTGACAAGCAGAACCCAAAAAGGTTGAAAAACCTTGAAAAGGCTGGAATAGTCTAAAAAGCCGTTGAAAATGGCTGGAATGCGTGAGTTTTAAAATAGAATTGGATGGAAAAGCGAAAATCAACACTTTCAACATGTCAAAAAAAGCAGCCCCGAAATGTGGAAAAAACCACAAATCGGGAGCTGCTATATTTTTGCCCGGAAATCGTTCAAACGGTGTTTAAATGACTTTTCAAGAGAATTGAAAGAATGTTTAAAACGGCTGTTTATCGTTGCTTTGTGGCGTTTAAAGCTGTAAACACCTGTTTAAACGGTCGGTGAGACAAGAGGCAGCCGGACCACCAAAAAGGGGGTGGGAACCTGGGAACTAAATTCGAGCAGGGTGGGAACCAGTTCCCACCCTGCTTTTTATACAATTAGTAAATCAAATTCTTCTCTCGATGCTCATTTATAAAGTCCGAAAACTGCTCATAAACCCTTCGTTCAAGCGGTGAAGTCAGGAACTTATTCCGTGCATACAGCTCCTGCATCCTTCTCTCACGAATCCTCGCTGATGTAATTGAGATGTTGCACAATGTCGCTATCTCTTCAGCGGTCTGTACGCCCAATCCCCATAGCACACATGCCGGAGCCAGAACGCCAATCGCAAAACGCTCTGCTGCATACTCGTTGACATCGGAACTGTCGGAGCCTTCTGTGTGTCCTAATACGATGTGACCAACCTCATCCGGGAAGTGCAGAATGCCTATGAAGCGTATGAAATGATGCTGCGGCTGGATCCCTATTCCGTGGAGGATCTGCTGGCAGCACACAGGCTGATGATGCAGGGACTTGTGCCGGAGAATCCAATGATCCCCTCATAATTGAGCCATGTGTCCAGAATCTCAGTCACGGAGAACTCCTTCCGGATCTCCTCAAAATCTTTGTAATGGCAGTTGTATCTTTCATTGAAGGCTTCAACGATCCTATCCCGCATGCTGTCCACCTTCTTCCGTTCCCCATTCCCATGCCTTCTGCGTGAAGTACATGCCGGCTTCATCCCTTGTTCTGAAGTACTTGCCGTCACAAACACTGTGTGGTGCTATACTAAAAAAGTGGACAAAAAAAGAAGAACGATGTATAATAAAAGAAAAGGCCAGGAGGAAAAAGAAATGGCAGGAAAGAAAAGCACGCGCTATACGGAAGAATTCAAGAAAACGATCGTAAATCTGCACCA
>JAZNUR010000202.1:0-3455 GCA_045592405.1 Oscillospiraceae bacterium | reverse complement strand
GGTGATCAGCCACCTCGGATGCTCGTCCACAGGCAGATTGACGATATAACGCTTCGCCTGCTGAAAGGGCGAAAGGATAGAACCGTCCGACTGCACAATCCCCTTGCGAAGATTTTTGCCGAGCGTGTTCTGCTCGATCATGACTCTTGTTGACGGGATATAGACATCAATAAAATTGGTGGTCGTATCCTTGACACGCTTTTCAAAGCTGACGTATTTTGTCGGTTCTTCTACTCCGTAAACATCATGCAGCAGTGACAGCCAAAAGCTTTGAGTATCACTCTTTTCATCGCCTTTATCTTTCCAGTATTCAGCGAATGCTTTCGCTGCGGATTTCATTTCTTTTTCGGTCATACGTGGACCTCCTTTGCATTTTGGTATACTTTTTCATTGTAATTATAGCATATTTTATCCAAAAATGCAAGCTGATTTGTTTCTTTTCAATAAAGGAGTTCGCTGTGAATGAAGCACCCTCTGGTTCGCAAAGATACAAAGAAAACCGCTAAGAATGGCTATTCTTAGCGGTTTTTTATTGGAGCTGGTGACCCGGATCGAACGGGCAACCATGAGTTGTTTATCGTTTCTGACGTAATCTCATAGATCACATTCATCATTTTGCTCATACATATTTTCTTCTTTTTTTAGCATTAACTAACCATATTGTATCACATTAACCGGGAAAAGTCAATTTTATTTCTATACAGTGCATAGCACAAACGACGAAACTGTGAAAAACAGCATCAATCAGTACGATTTTGTACAATGGCATCTTTTTCTTTGTGATACTTGTGTTGTTTTGCAATGAAAATCAAAATGAATTATGTGAAAAATGCAGAATACTACTTTGAACACTTGACAAATCGTTCAAATGATGTTAAGATAACAGTGTTACGTAACACTGTTATCTGGAGGTGAAAGAATGGGAACCGATGGTGAGACAAGGAAAAAGCTGCTTGACAGTGCAAAAAAAGAATTCATGGAAAAGGGATATCTTAAAGCATCTCTGCGGAAAATCTGTGCAGGTGCAGGCGTAACTACCGGTGCGATGTACTTCTTTTTTAAGGATAAGGAGGACCTGTTCGGTGCGATTGTGGAAGAACCCTTGCAAAAGCTCATGCAGCTGTTGCTTTCGCATTTTTCAGAGGAATCTGAATTTGGTCATGCTGCTGATTACGTCCATGAGGACGGCGATCATGATGCATTAGCTGTGGCGCTTGTTCATCATTTATATAGTCACTATGAGGAATTCCTGCTTGTGCTGACGAAATCGCAAGGTACTTGCTATGAGAATTGTGTGGACAGAATCGTAGACATTACAGAGCAGAATTATCTGAAAATGGCAGAAGCAATGGCGGCGATGCAGCCCGGTATGATCGTCAATCGCTACATGACGCACTGGCTGACGCATATGCATATTGATGCATTTGTGCATCTGCTGACACATGAACCTGACGAGAGCAATGCTCAGCGACAGATGAAACGCATGATGGAATTCTTTGTTACCGGATTTGTAAACATGGCTTTAATTCCCGAAAATGAAATACAGTAAATAGCCGGCAGATTAAAACTGCCGGGTTACATAAAAGCTTTTGTTAGCGATTGCTAACGCATTAAGGAGGACGATTTATGGCAATGGTAGAATTTAAGGATGTCACTCGCATCTACAAAAGCGGTGACCATGTGCAGAAGGCGCTCGATGGAGCGACATTCACACTTGATGAGGGAAAATTCGTGGTGATTCTTGGACCGTCAGGTGCAGGCAAGAGCACGCTCCTGAATATGCTCGGCGGTCTGGACAGCCCCACAAGCGGTACAATCACGGTAAATGGCAGAGATATTTCTACGCTCACGAACAATGAGCTTGCCGATTACCGGGCGTGAACTGTGGGCTTTGTGTTCCAGTTCTACAACCTCATTCCGACGCTCACCGTGCAGGAAAATGTGGCACTCGTCAAGGAAATTTCCCCGAATGCACTGGATGCAAAGGATATGATCGCAGAGGTAGGACTTTCCGATCATCTGCATAATTTCCCGTCGGAGCTGTCAGGCGGTGAACAGCAGAGAGTGTCCATCGCAAGGGCATTGGCGAAGAACCCGAGGATTCTCCTCTGCGATGAGCCGACGGGTGCGCTGGATTCCGAAACAGGTGTGCTTGTTCTGAAACTTCTGCTTTCCATGGCGAAAAATCACGGCAAGACCATTGTCATCGTGACCCATAACCAAAGCATTGCGAAGATGGCGGATGTGGTGATCCGTGTGAAGAACGGAAAGATCCGATCCTGCGAGGAACAGACAGCACCGATGAGTGCGGATGAAGTGGAGTGGTAATATGCTGATTCGTAAATTATTCCGCACAGCGTGGAGCTACCGTGCACAGTTTTTCTCCATGATCATCATGGTCACTATTGGCGTGGGTATTTTCCTCGGCTTCAACATCGAGTGGAAGAGTCTGGAGGTCGATACCAACACATTCCTGGAGGATACCCTCTATGCGGATTTCCGCCTGTATGATGAAAACGGATTTTCCGAGGACGATATTGCGGCGATTAGGGAGATTTCGGGCGTGGATGCTGCTACCCGATATCTTGCTGTCAATGCGGAGGTTAAGGATACGAAGAAATCCGTTTCTCTCAATATTTCAGAGGATTACAATGTTTCTACCATGCTCGTCATGGAGGGAGCAGAGTATGACCCCGATTGCGACGGCATCTGGCTTTCGGATAAATTTGCAGAGAAAAATGACATCGCCATCGGTGATACGCTGGATCTTGTCTATATGGGCATGGACATCAGCGGTGAGGTCGTGGGGCTTGTGAAAAGCGGTGAGAACATGATCTGCGTTGCGGATGAAAATCAGCTCATGCCCGATCATGAAACCTTCGGCTTTGCATACATTTCGCCCAGAAAGCTGGAAAATGCTCTTGGTATGTCATTCTATCCCCAGGTGAATCTCCTCTCCGACCTGGAAAAAGAGGAATTGGAAGACGCTGTGAAGAATGCCCTCGGCAGAACGATTCTTGTCACAGATAAGGAGGAACACGTTGCCTATGCCGGTGCAAAGAGCGAAGCAGAAGAGGGCAAAACCATGGGCTCAATTCTGCCCGTGCTGTTCCTTGCCATTGGCGTTCTGACCATGGTGACGACCATGCACCGTATCGCTACCAATGAAAAGGTGCAGATCGGCACACTGAAAGCACTGGGATTCCGTGACAGCCGTATTCTCAGACATTACACCTCCTACGGATTTGTGATCGGTCTGATCGGTGCGGTAATCGGTGTTGCACTCGGCTACTGGATCGCTTCGCTGTTCTTTAGTCCCACCGGAAGTATGGGAACGTATCTCGATATGCCCGACTGGTCGCTTGTCATGCCGGCATTCTGTATTCCGATCATCATCGGTATTGTGGGCGTGCTGACACTTATCAAAGTCGGAGGCCAAGCGGTCTTAGGAAGAC
>JAZNUR010000201.1:0-4582 GCA_045592405.1 Oscillospiraceae bacterium | reverse complement strand
TTGTCCGACAGTCCGCCATCAGCAGCTTGACCAGTTCCATTTCTCTTTCGTCCAATCCGTGCCTTCTTTTGCTCATGCCTTTTACCTCCACTTTTCTTTGTGGCTATTATTGGCATTTACACGGTTCGGTATTCAGACTCGACTATTCTTTCAACTCTGACTTTTCATTGTGCGATATGACTCTCGTCGCTATACAAGCAGACGGCTCTGAGACACATTGCAGTGGAACTTGGGATATACTCAATTATGGGTTCTTTAATGAATTATCAGTCATCCATCATACTGTAGCTTTGCCTGAAGGAACAGTGGCTGTTCGCTTTGAAGGAAATGCGTGGCAATCTTATGCTGGCGTTAAGGTTATCATTGCAAATGCAACTCTAACTACAGAGACACTAGAATAAATATAAGTAAAGCTGCTTGAATAAAAATGGAAAACAGTGCGGAACATCTGATAGATTATGAGAATAGCAACAAATATGTTGTTTCCATAAACTACAATACAGATCCAGTAGTTCAAGGGGCAGGAACGGCTATTGTTTTCATTATATAGTTGAAATATATATACTGGATGTGTTGCTGTTCTAGAGGATGATATGTATGAGATCCCGACTTGGTGAGGTGCAAAAACCGATGATAATAATTTTAATAGAATGAGAGATGCAACCTCCAAGCAAAGAAACGAACCCCTGCAAGGTGGTTGCATTGTATCAAAGATTGAGTCTTTTGCCATATCAGCACCCTAATTTTGATACAAAGTTAGGGTGCATTTATTTTTGTCAAAACAACGCATTTTCGGGAAATTCTGCAAATCCAAAACGATAGGTCGGATTTTTGCGGTTATTCCAGAGCAGACAAACGAGAAAAATTCAATTCTTAAACGATAGCCCCTTGCTATCGTTTTTTTATCGGATTTTCAGAGAAAAAAGGGTGCATTAGTTCATGCTGCGTTCATCTGCATAAAATTGATATTGCTCAAGCTTCTCAACTTTTTCTATTGCAATTCTGGCAAATATGTAGTATAATGTAAGAAAAACGGATAAGGAAGAACCCATATGAAATCGAAACTCCTGTTCATCAACATCAATGCACAGGGCGTGTGTCAATCATTGCGATAGGGTACAAATAAATTATTTGTTTGACTTAGGAGGGTGAAGCTATGAAAAAACAACTGTTGAGCATTCTGCTTGTACTGGTCATGGTAATCGGAATCATACCAATCCATGCATTTGCGGAGGATACTGCTTCGGACAATTCGCAGTCAGAAGAGTACGGTGCATTCACTGACGGTGAACAGGTGATCAGTGACATGATCGAACAGAACGGCATATACGCACATCCTCGTATCATTATGTCGGAGGAGAGATTTGCAAAGCTGAGGGAGAGCATCGGACAGGATACCGTGACGGCGATCCTTCTTGAAAAGCTTCGGGGGGAAGCGGAGCGGCATATGAACGAGCCTGTATGTCAGTATGAGATCCCCGACGGCATCCGACTTCTCGAAACCTCCAAACGTATTCAACGCCGTGTTGCCGCACTTGCGATGGCATATAATATTTTCGGGGACGAAAAATATGCACAGCGATGCTATGCAGAGCTGGAAGCTGCGTGCAACTTCCAGGACTGGAACCCGAGCCATTTTCTGGATACCGCTGAAATGAGTACCGCTTTTGCACTCGGTTATGACTGGCTCTATCATTGGATGAATGACGAGCAGAGGGCATTCATCAGAAAAAATATGATTGAAAAGGGGCTTACGCAGGTCATGGAGGACTATGAGGACAAGCCCCGCACCCGTACTTATCGCTGGTATCAGGATTACCCCGGCGACAACTGGAAGCTTGTCTGCAACGGCAGTATGACCCTGGCGGGACTTGCCATCCGCGATGAAGCGGTTGCAAGGGACATTGCATCCGAGGTACTCACCTATGCCTATAAGGAATCCTATGCCTTCGTCCGCCGTGCCTACAGTGCAAAGGACGGAACCTACAGTGAGGGACTGGGCTACTGGGATTATGCGACCTATTATCTTGGGCTGTATTCCTCCGCACTGATCAGTGCTGCCGGAACGGATTATGGTCTTGCGGATCATGAGGGACTTCGCAAATCCGTGGATTTTGTCCGCTATATGAGTTCCAACACGCCCAAATCCTTCAGCTTCGGTGACGACCGTGAAAGTCGGGATACAGGCTGGGCAGTGCTGCTGTGGCTGGCTGACTATTACCAGTCCTACGACATCGCCGCTGTTCGTCTTAAGAAGATTCCGAACGACAGTTTTAACTATCTGGATCTCCTGTGGATTGAGGAGGACAAAACTCCCGATTCCGCCAAGGACAGCCCCACGGACTGGGGAGAGGTCGGTGCATCGAATGCCAGCTTCCGGAACACATGGGAAGAAAGCGGCATTGTGACCGCACTTCATGCCGGTGAAAATAATTACAAATATCACGGACACTACGATTTAGGCTCATTCTATCTTGAATCGAACGGTGCAAGATTCTTTACGGATCTGGGAAATGAGAATTATGAGCTGGAAAACCGTCAGTATTCCTACAGAATCAGAGCGGAGGGGCATAATACACTCGTCATCAACCCCTCGCAGGAACTCGATCAGCAGGAAGGTGCGGAATGTCTGATTACTGAATTCGCCGGCGGAAACGAAGCGTATGCCGTGACAGATCTGACCGCTGCATATGAGCAAAGCGGTGCAGAAAGCGTGATTCGTGGTCTGAAAATGATCAAGGACAGGGAATGTGTGATCATTCAGGATGAAATTTCTCTTAGTGCCCCCGGTGAGATCTACTGGTTTGCACATACAAAGGGAGAAATTGCGGTTGCCGAGGACGGCAGAAGTGCCGTTGTAACCGTCGGTTCGGAGAAAATGTGGGTGGGACTTATTAGTGATGGCGGTACATTTACGCTGATGAACGCAGAACTTCTGCCGACATCCCTTCCAGTGCCGAATCAGACGGACAACAGCGAGTACAGAAAGCTCGCTGTGCATCTGAACAACACCAAGGATACGACAATTTCTGTAGCCTGCATTCCGCTGAAAGCGGGAGAAACACATCCCTCATGGACACCGTCTGTGAAAGCGATCTCCGAATGGACTGCCCAGACAATAGAAGGTGATGTCAACGCCGACGGTGAATTCAATGTTGCCGATGTAGTATTGTTCCAGAAATGGCTGCTTGCTGTGCCGGATACTAAGCTTGCAGATTGGGAATCCGCAGATTTGTGCAGCGATAACAGACTGGATGCATTTGACCTTTGCATGATGAAGCGTGAATTACTGAAAAAATAAAAAAACACCCCACAAGGCAACCAGACCAAACCAGTCCGCCAGCCCTGTGGGGTGTTGTCATATACCAATTATACTGTTACTTCCATCCCATTCCGGAATCGGAACACCATCTCGCCATCAAGCCCAACTGTCACATTCTCAACCATGATCCGCCATAGCTTTTCATCAAACTGTGTAAGGGCAAGATCAGCAGTTTCCAGTTCACGCACCATGCCCCGAACCGAGTTAGGATTCTGTCGAAGTGAGTGGGTATACTGGTCTTGGATGTAAACCAGCATGCCGTCCAGCAATTCCTTCCGTGACAGCCGACGTGCGATTTTCGCCTGCACAGCGGCAATGGCTTTCTTGATTTCAGCAGATTTCTGGGCGTATTCGTTATAACGCTCGTTGTACTCATTCTGCTTCTGCGGCTTTGTGGCGTTTTCTCTGATGTACGCCTGCAATATGGCCTTTGTCAATAAAAAACTGAGCCAGTTCGCTAATAAAAAAGTGAGCCAGTATTGATAAAAAAATAATGAGCCACTAAACGTTGTTGATTGTTGAATCAATACGGTAAGATGAACTGCAGTTCATATTCAGAACAAAGGATCTGAACGTAACTCTGTCGATCAGTGCAGCAAGCATCATCTCATTCTCAAAAAGCTGCGTCCATTCCGAGAATTCAAGATTCGTGCTGATGATCACACTCGCTCGTTCAGATCGCTCGGATATGATCTGGAAGAGCATCTCGGACTGGTACCTGTTGAAAGTGAGATAGCTCAGCTCATCTATTATCAACAGATCAATTTTACTGAGGCTCTTTTCAAGCCTCGACAGCCTGTTCATCTGAACAGCCTCTGCAAGTTCTGCAGCAAGGTTGACCGCTGTATAGAACTTCACCCGAAATCCCGCTTCACAGGCATTCATCCCCAGAGCGATCGACAGGTGCGTCTTGCCGCTTCCGGGATTTCCGATCATCACAATATTCTGACGCTGCTTTATGAAGTCGCAGGAAGCAAGCTGTCTTATGGTGCTTTCGCTGACGTTTTCAAGCCTGGACATATCAAATTCATCAAGGGTTTTCAGTGACGGAAACTTCGCACCCTTTATCCTGCGTTTCTGACCCGTTACAGAACGCTCGGCAACTTCCTGCTTCATCAACTCGATCAGGAATTGCTCATAACCGTCATCAATTGATAGCTGCCGTATGACCTTTTCATAGTGATTGAATGTTGGTACTTTGAGCTGTTTTGCGTACAGTTTTATCATTTCTTTCTGAACACTGTTCATACGGCATCACCG
>JAZNUR010000200.1:0-21914 GCA_045592405.1 Oscillospiraceae bacterium | reverse complement strand
AACGGAATTTTTTTCATAGAAATTCTCCTTTTTGTCGTATATTACTATACATTGTATCATTTTTTTACGATATCGTCAATCGAGAAAATACAAATCGTGATTTTCTCTAATTTTCGACAGCCCGATACCGGAATTCTGCTCCAACTTATCCGAAAATATCAGCAAGCACATCGGCACTGACGGACTGATGCGGAGCAAATTTGTCGGATGCTGCATACTGCAGAATACTTTTGGCAAATTGTGCGGCTTCGTGTCGTTCATAGATCTCTGATAATCTTGCAGTGCATACGAGCAGCGAACCATCTGCAACTTTGCATTCAAAAAGAATGCCAAGCTTGTGGTTTCTCTCAAAATTGTCAATCACCTGTACGATCGGTTGAATCGGAGTTTCGTCGAGAATTGCACAATCTGAATGCGTCACAATATCGTACCATTGCGGTGTGGTCCATTCCTCGCATGAAAAATCGGCAAGGGAAGGATGCATATTGTCGATGCAAAGTCCAAGTGTTCCTACAGGAACGGGCCTATCCATGCTTTCTGAAATGCTGCGGAACATTGGATAGCACCAGAAATCCGTGCAGTAGAATCCCTCAATGCTCTTTGAAAGTACATTAGGCAGAAAAAGTACTTTGCAGCCCTTTGCAAGTGCAGCGGCAGCTTCTGTCCAATTATGTGCGATGCAAACATCGGCAGTCTGCAACACTGGAATATCCTGTTTTGGATACATCCAGAATTCATAGGAATTTTCGGTATGCGGGAGTGTGAGCTTCAGTGTAAGCTTTTGTGTGACATCGGTTTGCGGTAAAGAAATGGAAATCGTACCCAGCGTAAACAAACCCTGTGCATTGACGTTAACATTGAGCGTTTCTTCAAAAATACAGTTTTCACCGCAGTACATACGGCAAACAAGCGGTGCGTGGATTTTATTATGAGCATAATGCCGCAGGAGAATTTCTGCATTGCATATTTCGCCGGAAGTCAGAACATAGGATGGAAACCTTGCAAGGATAACAGAATCCGAGCAGAATCCACGCCATTTTTCCGGGGAAATAAAACCCTTGCTGTCCATGAATGCGTCAAGAATGCCGACCAGTGCGGTGCCCTGACCTGAGAAATCCTGAATGTCGAGAATATGGAATCCGGAGATATGCTCGGAACGCAATGCAGCTTCCAGTTCCTCCTTGTAGCACTGTACCGCAAGCTTTCCGGAACAGCGGAAGAATTTGTCCGCCATATCAAACATTCCCTTTTCTTTTAAACGTTCACGGAATACTTCAAAATTTCGTGCTTGCAGGACGCCCATATATTTTTCTATTTCCCTGAAATTCGGGTAGGAACAGTACTGTCCGATTTCATGCGTAATGACGGGCTTTTGCGGAATCAGGAAATCCTTGTCCTGTGTAAGCTGTACTGTTTTAACGCCGGTCCCGTACTGGATCTCGATTTCACGTACAGTATCTTCCATTTCCTGCACCATTGCAGCATCGGGGCGGATCATCCGGTCGTAGCACTGCATTGCGGAAGGACGCTGTGTTTGGACATGGCCAAGCGGTGCATCACACATCGCATAGGAACCACGGATGAGTCTTTCTTTGTCCAGACGAACCCCGACAAAGAAATCATCCTCCGGCAGAATGCATGGCCAGAACTGGAAGTTATTGCAGCCCTGTGTGAACAGGATGCGTTTTTCATCACGCTTGAAATATTGCAGCATTTCACGGATTCTGTCTTTACCGCCCCATAGCTCATTTCCGAGTGAGAACATCGCAAAGGAGGGATGATTGCCATAGGTGTCCAGAATCCGCTTACCTTCCGTTTTCAGGTATTCCAGTTCCTCCTCGCTGCATCCTTTGTCATCTTCATCCGACGTCAGTGTCCCCCAGAAGGGAATCTCCGGTGCAAGATACATACCCACAGCATCCGCAGCTTCAAATGCAGCTTCCGGCGGGCAGCAGGTATGGAAGCGGTAGAGATTGATTCCATAATTTTTTGCAGTTTTAAAAAGTGCGATCCAATCAGCCGCATTCATTGGTGCAGCACCCGTCAGCGGGAAAATCATACCGTCGTGTTTACCACGCAGGAATACAGGAATTCCGTGATTTTCAAACTGTAATGCATTGGTTTTGAAATCCGTCAAACCAAAAGTGACTTCTGTTACATCCTCATTGTCCACAGGACGAACTCTCATCGTGCATACAGTGGGATGATACTCATCCCAGAGTGGTGCGTCGCTGCCAAGAGGAACTGTGATAACCGCACTTCCATCCTTTTCTGTTTTCAACGGAATTGTGGAAGAGGGAAGGTTTGACAGGATACCTTCCATATTCTTCCAGAATCCGTCAATAACAACGGAATCAACAAATCCCGCTGTTTGCAGAATCAGTTGAACCTGATGATTTTTTGCATCGGGAACGGCTTTCACACTGCAGATGCGGTTGTGTTCATGGAACTGCAGTTCGAATCTGCCGAGTATCCCATTCCAATTGGTCTGTGTATCGGGTGAAGTCATATGTCCGCCCTTTGTTGGATAGCCTGTGTTATCCACACGAATGCAGATCTCCAGTTCACGCTCATCTGCAAATTCAGAAATATTATAACAATGCGGCGTACATAGGCTATTCTGACTGCCGACTCTCTTGCCGTTGATCCAGACTTCGGAAATTCTCGTGCGTTCCATAAACAAAGTGATATGTCCCTTTGCAGTTTCCGGAAGTGTCAGAACTCTTCGGAACCACGCATTACCGGAATAGGGATAAATTTCCGTTAAAAATGAGATTTCTCTTGCACAATTCGGGTTTCCTTTTTTTGCCAGTGCAGTCGTATTCGGGAGCTGAATCGTATCGTTGAAACGATCGGGGGAGGGCGGAATAACAGTGTATTTTTTTTGCTGATCGTCTAAAAATTCCCATGTTCCTTCGAGTGAAAGATTCGATATCATGCATTTAGAATCCTTTCTATAAAACAGGCATAGCCCGATTCTGCTTATGCAGAATCAGGCTAATGCATTCTTTCAATTATGTTATTTTTCGCACGCTGCAAAATAACGATTGAGTGCACTGAACAGAGCATAAACGGAAGAATCCGAAATATCCTGCTTCTGTCCAACACCCCAATAAACCTTACCATCCGTCATTTCGATGCCGACATAGGATACCGCATCGGACTTGGAAGAAACCGTCAAAGCGTGCTCCGTGTAAATCTTAATCGTGTAGTCAATATCAAGGAACTTTTTCACAGCATTGCTTACCGCATCCAGACGACCGTTACCGGAAGCATGAACAGTCTGTTCCTGTCCATTCATGGAGCAGGTTACCAGTGCCTGAATGCCATCTTTCTGAACATAATGCACTTCCTTGTATTCCAGCGGAACGGAAATATTCACGTAGGTCTCACGGAAAATATCATGTACTTCTGCCGGCTGCAGCTCTCTGTGACCACGATCGGAAATACCCTTGACAATGTAGCCGAATTCCTCACGCATCGCCTTGGGCAGATCCAGTCCGAACTGTGTTTCCAGCAGATAACCGATACCGCCCTTACCGGACTGGCTGTTGATTCGGATAACATCTGCTTCATAAACTCTGCCGACATCCGTCGGGTCAATCGGGAGATAGGGGACTGTCCAATGTTCGCAGTTCTTTTCTTCACGCCAGTGCATACCCTTGGCAATGGCATCCTGATGAGAACCACTGAATGCCGCAAATACGAGCTGACCGCTGTACGGCTGACGCTCATATACGTGCATACGTGTCACACGCTCATAGACCTCTGTAATTTCAGGCAGATTAGTGAAATCCAGTTCGGGATCCACACCCTGTGAGAACATATTCATACCCAGCGTTACAATGTCCACATTACCGGTACGCTCACCATTGCCGAACAGTGTGCCTTCGATTCGGTCTGCACCTGCCAGCAGTCCCATTTCGCTGTCAGCAACCGCACATCCACGGTCATTATGCGGATGCAGAGAAATCAGTAAGTTTTCTCTGTGATTCAAATGGTCGCACATATACTCAACCTGGTTTGCATAAACATGGGGCATGGAATGAGAAACCGTAACGGGCAGATTGATGATCACCTTATCATTTTCCGTCGGCTGCCAGATGTCAATGACAGCGTTGCAGATTTCTGCCGCAAATTCCGGCTCCGTGCCCGTGAAGCTTTCGGGGGAGTATTCAAACTGGAAATTACCGGGGGTCTTTTCACGATATTCCTTACAGAGCTTCGCACCGAATACGGCAATGTCAATGATCTCCTGCTTGCTTCTGCGGAATACCTGCTCACGCTGAGCGAGGGAAGTGGAGTTGTACAAATGCACGATTGCGTGCTTGCAGCCACGCAGAGCCTCAAAAGTCTTTGCAATGATATGTTCTCTGGACTGTGTCAGCACCTGGATCTTTACATCATCAGGGATCAGATTCTGTTCAATCAGAGCACGGCAGAACTCATACTCCGTATCGGAAGCAGCAGGGAAGCCGACTTCAATTTCCTTAAAACCAACCTTAACCAGCATTTTGAAGAATTCCAGTTTTTCTTCCAGACTCATCGGAATGATCAGTGCCTGGTTACCGTCACGCAGGTCAACGCTGCACCACTGGGGTGCCTTTTCAATGTAAGTCTTCTGTGTCCACCGCATCGGGGGATTCTGGACATCAAAATACTGTCTTGTGTACTTCTCAAAATTTCTCATTTTAAAACCGCCTTTCAATCAGGATTTTTGGAACGGCATAAAAAAACTCTTTCATGCCGCATCGACATAAAAGAGACGAAGGCAAACTCCGTGGTACCACTCTTCTTGACGTAAAAACGCCCACTCAGCTGTATCCGTAAACGAATACATTTCTCTGTAACGGGAGTACCCGTATGTCTCTACTCAAAGTTCAAGACATCTGCTCAGGGAGGAGCTATCACACAGTCCACACACCGTTTTACACCAACCAACGGCTCTCTGAAGTACGGCATCTGCGTCTTTTATCCCTTCACCGCATTTGTTATAACAAGTATACTATATTTTTTATAGTTTGTCAAGTGATTTTCTGTTTTTTTCGAGTAAAAGAATTTTTAGCGATCCTCTGTTTGGGGAATTGAAAAAACAGGGCGATCGTAAAGGAACAGAATTATTGCTCCCATCACAAAACAACAAATATCGGTGTTGAAAATTGTTAAAATTATCAAAAATCAAATGCCCCCTTGATTTTGATTATATGAAGTGATATAATTATGAATAGGCATTGCTTTCTGCTTTATTGCAGCTGTCATAAAAATGGAGTAGGATATGTGGCGACAAACATATTACGCAGTTTTATGAGTGAAGTGATGCAAAAATCTACGAGAAAGGAATGAAAACATGAAATTAACAGGTGCAGAAATTGTTGTGGAAACTTTGATCGAGCAGGGAACTGAAGTCGTCTTTGGTTATCCGGGCGGTCAGGTTATCGACCTGTACGATGCATTGTACACCAGAAGCGACCGTATTCATCATATTCTGACAGCACATGAACAGGGTGCTTCGCACGCTGCGGACGGATATGCCCGTACCAGCGGAAAGGTCGGCGTCGTCATTGCAACCTCGGGTCCCGGAGCAACAAATCTGGTTACCGGCATTGCGACCGCACATCTTGATTCGATCCCTCTGGTTGCGATCACCGGCAATGTGCCGAACAGCCTGATAGGACGTGACAGTTTCCAGGAGGTGGATATTACAGGTATTACGCTTCCCATTACAAAGCATAATTTCTTTGTAACGAATGTAGAACAGCTTGCGGATACCATCAGAGAGGCGTTTGCCATTGCTAAATCCGGTCGTCCCGGTCCCGTTCTCGTGGATGTCCCGAAGGACGTACAGAAAGCAGCATATGAATATGCAGTCGGTCAGATTGCAGAAAAGATGCCGCAGCGTAAGGCAAATGATGAGAAGCTTCAGAAAGCCGCAGAGATGATTGCAGCTTCTGAAAAGCCATACATATACTTTGGCGGTGGTGTAGTAACTGCCGGTGTTTCCGAGGAAATAATTGCTCTGGCAGATGCCATTGATGCTCCGATCGGATGCACGATGATGGGACTTTCCGGAGTACCGACTGATAATCCGAGATTCCTCGGCATGGAAGGTATGCATGGTCATTATGCATCCTCCGTTGGTCAGGATGAAGCAGATCTGATCATCACCATTGGTGCAAGATTCAGTGATCGTGGAACCGGCAATGTTGCCAAGTATGCCCGCAGAGCCAAAATCCTGCATATGGACGCCGATGGTGCCGAGCTTAACAAGAATGTTACGGCAGCTTTGAGTATTGAGTGTGATATTAAGGATGCACTTGGACGTCTGCTGAATATCGTTGAAAGAAAACAGCGGCCTGAATGGATGGCTCGTATTGCTCAGCTCAAAGCGGAAGAGGCAAAACAGTTCCGTGAAGTCACACCCGAAGATAAGCTTACGCCCTATGCACTGATTCATGAAGTAAGCAAGTATACAAATCCGGATACTCCCGTAGCAACGGATGTAGGCCAGCATCAGATGTGGGTTGCACAGTACTATCCGTTTGCAACACCCCGTACCTTTGTTTCCAGCGGTGGTCTGGGTACCATGGGCTTTGGTTTGGGTGCTGCGATTGGTGCAGCAGTAGCGAGCGGAAAGCGTACCGTACTTTTCACAGGTGACGGAAGCTTTGGCATGAATCTTAACGAGCTTGCGACGGTAGTTACTAACAACATTCCTGTTGTAATTGTTGTTATGAACAATGGTGTTCTGGGAATGGTTCGTCAGTGGCAGAATCTGTTCTTTGATAAGCATTATTCAAACACGATTCTTCAGAGAAAGACGGATTTTGTGAAGCTTGCAGAGGCATTCGGACTTCCTGCTTTCAGAGTGGGTTCTATTCCGGGAATTACCTGCCCAAGTGCTTGTGACAGCTGTTTGAATATGGAAGGCTGCATCGGCACGATTGATGAACTGAAGGATGTTATGAAAAAGGCATTTGAGGTAGAGGGACCGGTTCTGATTGACTGTACGATCAACTGCGATGAATTTGTACTTCCCATGCTGCCGCCCGGCGGATGCATCGAGGATATCATTGTGAAGGTGGAGGGCAAGTAATGGAAAAGAAGTTTGTGATTGCCATTCTGGTAGAAAACCAGCCCAGCGTACTGACACGAGTTTCCGGTATGTTTACCCGCAGAGCGTTCAACATTGACACGCTCACCGTAGGTGAAACGGAGGATCCAAGATATTCCCGTATTACCATATGTGCAAGCGGTGATGATTCCACCCGCAAGCAGGTGATGAAGCAGCTTAAGAAGCTTTATAATGTCAAGGAAGTCAAGGTTATGGAACGTGATAAGTCCGTATACCGTGAGCTTGCCCTGATCAAATTGAAGAACAATCCTGAAACTCGTCAGGAAGTTCTTTCCGCAGTGGATATTTTCCGCTCAAAGATCGTCGATTTTTCTCCCAGCACACTGTGCGTGGAGATTACTGGCGAAACATCAAAGATTGAAGCATTTATCGCTCTTGTGAAGCATGTTGGTATTCTTGAAATGTGCCGTACTGGTATTGTGGCACTGGAAAGAGGCTGTCATTATCTCAACAGCGATATGTGTGATAAATAAGTAAACCCAAAATCAAATAAAAGCAGTTTTTTAAAATGGCAAAGATTTTTTATCAGCAGGACTGCGATCTGCACAAGCTTGACGGCAAGACCGTTGCAATCATTGGTTATGGTTCTCAGGGCCATGCACACGCTCTGAACCTGCAGGACAGCGGCGTTAACGTAGTTGTTGGTCTGTATGAGGGCAGCAAGAGCTGGGCTAAGGCTGAGGCACAGGGTCTGAAGGTTCTGACAACTGCAGAAGCTGCAAAGGTTGCTGATGTTATCATGATCCTGATTCCCGATGAAAAGCAGAAGGCTCTGTATGAGTCCGAGATTCTGCCCTATCTGACAGAGGGTAAGACACTTGCATTTGCACACGGCTTCAACATCCACTTCGGTTGCATCGTTCCCCCCGCAAATGTAAACGTAATTATGATCGCTCCTAAGGGCCCGGGTCACACTGTAAGATCTGAATATCAGGCTGAAAAGGGTGTACCCTGCCTGATCGCTGTACATCAGGATGCAACAGGTGACGCACAGGATATCGGTCTGGCATATGCAGCTGGTATCGGCGGCAGCCGTGCAGGTGTTCTGGAAACTACATTCCGCACAGAAACAGAAACTGACCTGTTCGGTGAGCAGGCTGTTCTCTGCGGTGGTGTATGTGCCCTGATGCAGTGTGGCTTCGAAACACTGGTTGAAGCTGGTTATGATCCGAGAAATGCTTACTTTGAGTGCAACCATGAGATGAAGCTGATCGTTGACCTGATTTATCAGTCCGGTTTTGCAGGCATGAGATATTCCATCTCCAACACTGCTGAATATGGCGATTACATCACAGGTCCGAAGGTAATTACAGAAGAAACCAAGAAGGCAATGAAGAAGGTACTGGCAGACATCCAGGATGGTTCTTTCGCAAAGGAATTCCTGCTGGATATGTCCGATGCAGGCAGTCAGGTTCACTTCAAGGCTATGAGAAAGCTCGCTGCTGAACATCCGGCAGAGGTTGTAGGTGAAGAGATCCGCAAGCTCTACAGCTGGAACGGCGAGGATAAGCTGATCAACAACTAATCCTATGCTATTTTAACCATATCCGATAATCCCGCATTGCGGGATTATCGTTGTATATGGAGATTCTAAAAAATATACATATTTTCCAGTAATTTTCAATATACCAAATCGGAAAAGAGGTTAAATTATGGCAAGTGAAGCAATTACCAAGGGATTTCATTGTGCCCCCCAGCGTTCTCTGCTCCATGCTCTCGGTCTGACCGAGGAAGAAATGCAGCGTCCGCTGGTAGGTATCGTAAGTTCCTATAATGAGATCGTACCGGGTCATATGAATCTGGATAAAATCGTTGATGCCGTAAAAATGGGTGTTGCCATGGCGGGTGGTACGCCGATCGTATTTCCTGCAATTGCAGTATGTGATGGTATCGCAATGGGACACAAGGGCATGAAATATTCCCTCGTAACCCGTGATCTGATCGCAGATTCCACCGAAGCAATGGCTCTGGCTCATGCATTTGATGCACTCGTTATGGTTCCCAACTGTGACAAGAATGTTCCCGGTCTGCTTATGGCAGCAGCTCGTGTGAATGTTCCGACGATTTTTGTTAGCGGCGGCCCCATGCTTGCTGGCTGTGTGGATGGTAAGAAAACCAGCCTTTCCAGTATGTTTGAGGCAGTCGGTTCCTATAAGGCAGGTAAAATTGATGAAGACAAGCTCATGGACTTTGAGCTGAATGCGTGTCCGACCTGTGGCAGCTGTTCGGGTATGTATACTGCAAATTCTCACAATTGTCTGACGGAAGTTCTCGGTATGGGCTTAAGAGGAAACGGTACGATTCCTGCAGTGTACAGCAAGAGAATCGAGCTTGCCAAGCACGCAGGTATGCAGGTAATGGAACTGTACCGCAAGAATATCCGTCCGCTTGATATTATGACAGAAAAGGCGTTCCAGAATGCTCTGACAGCGGATATGGCACTTGGCTGTTCTACAAACAGTATGCTCCATCTGCCGGCAATTGCCCATGAATGCGGTGTTGAAATCAATTTGGATATCGCAAATGAAATCAGTGCAAGAACCCCGAACCTTTGTCATCTGGCTCCTGCAGGTCATACCTATATGGAACAGCTTGACGCAGCGGGCGGTGTATATGCAGTGCTCAATGAACTTCGCAAGAAGGATCTGATCCATACAGACGTTATGACTGTAACAGGAAAGACATTGGGCGAAAATCTGGATGGTTGTGTCAACCGTGATCCCGAAGTCATCCGTCCTGTTGAAAATCCCTACAGTGAAACCGGTGGAATCGCAGTTCTGCGTGGCAATCTTGCTCCTGACGGATGTGTTGTCAAGAGAAGTGCCGTTGCTCCTGAAATGCTCAAGCATGAGGGAACCGCAAAGGTATTTGACAGCGAAGAAGAATCCATCGCTGCAATTTATGCAGGTAAGATTCAGGCAGGCGACGTAGTTGTCATCCGTTATGAAGGCCCTGCAGGCGGTCCGGGTATGAGAGAAATGCTTTCTCCCACATCCGCAATTGCAGGTATGGGACTGGATAAAGAAGTTGCCCTCATTACTGACGGCAGATTCTCCGGTGCAACGAGAGGTGCAGCGATCGGCCATGTTTCTCCTGAAGCTGTCAGAGGCGGTCTGATTGCCTATGTTCGTGACGGTGACAAGATTGCCATCGACATCCCGAACTACAAGATCGAACTGCTGGTGGATGATGCAGAGATTGAAAAGCGTAAGGCAGAAACCGAAATCAAGGTAAAAACGGATATTACAGGTTATCTGCGTCGTTACGCTAAGATGGTTTCCTCCGCCGATAAGGGTGCAATTATTGAATAACAGAAAGGAAGATGTCCCATGGCAATGACCATGACACAAAAAATCCTTGCAGCACACGCAGGTCTTGACAGTGTGGAAGCAGGTCAGCTGATTCTTGTAAATCTCGACCTCGTGCTTGGCAATGATATTACTTCTCCCGTAGCCATCAAGGCGTTCAACCAGATGGGGAAGGAGAGCGTTTTTGATAGAGAAAAGGTAACAATGGTAATGGACCATTTTGCCCCGAATAAAGACATCAAGGCTGCACAGCAGTGTATGATGTGCCGTAATTTCTGCGGTGAGCAGGAAATTACGAATTTCTTTGACGTTGGACAGATGGGTATTGAACACGCCCTGCTCCCCGAAAAAGGACTGGTGGTATCCGGTGACGCTGTGATCGGTGCGGATTCCCATACTTGCACCTATGGTGCACTTGGTGCATTCTCCACAGGTGTTGGTTCTACCGATATGGCTTGCGGTATGGCAATCGGCAAGGCATGGTTCAAGGTTCCTTCTGCGATCAAGTTTGAGCTGAAGGGTAAGCTTCAGCCCTATGTTTCCGGTAAGGATGTGATCCTGCATATCATCGGAATGATCGGTGTTGACGGTGCTTTGTACAAGTCCATGGAATTCATGGGTGAAGGTCTTGCAAGCCTTTCTATGGCGGACAGACTTTGCATGGCAAACATGGCAATCGAAGCCGGTGCAAAGAACGGTATTTTTGCTGTGGATGAAATTACAAAGGCTTATGTTAAGGAACACTCCGACCGTGAGCCTGTATACTATGCTGCGGATGAGGATGCTGTATACGAGCAGACCTATGTGATTGATTTGTCCGAAATCAAGCATACAGTTGCATTCCCGCATCTGCCTGAAAATACACATACCGTTGACGAAATTGATGAGATCAAAATTGATCAGGTCGTGATCGGTTCCTGCACCAACGGCAGACTCGAGGATCTGGCTGCTGCCGCTGCGATCATGGAAGGCAAGCAGGTTGCAAAGAATGTACGCTGCATTGTCATTCCCGCAACCCAGAAGATTTATCTGGAAGCGATGGAAAAGGGCTATCTCAAGACCTTTATCGAATCAGGTGCGGTAGTTTCCACACCGACATGCGGTCCGTGTCTGGGCGGTCACATGGGCATTCTGGCTGAAGGCGAGAAGGCAGTTGCGACTACAAACCGTAACTTTGTCGGCAGAATGGGACACACTGAGTCTGAAATTTATCTGGCAAGCCCCGAGGTTGCCGCTGCAAGTGCAATTGCAGGTAAAATCGCTGCACCGAAGGAGGTACTGTAAATGAAAATGACAGGCAAAGTCATCAAGTATGGTGACAACGTTGATACGGATGTTATCATTCCCGCACGTTATCTGAACACCAGTGATCACAAGGAACTGGCTTCCCATTGCATGGAGGATCTGGATACCACTTTTGCTTCCCGTGTACAGGAAGGCGACATCATGGTTGCTGGCTGGAATTTTGGCTGCGGCTCCTCCCGTGAGCACGCTCCCATCGCCATCAAGGCAAGCGGTATTTCTCTGGTTATCGCCAAAAGTTTTGCAAGAATTTTCTATCGTAATGCCATTAATATTGGTCTTGCAATCGTGGAATCCGAAAAGGCTGCGGATGCAATTGCGGAAGGAAATGTGATTACAGCAGATCTTGACAATGGTGTGCTGCATAACGAAACTACCGGTGAGGACTACGCAGTAGAGCCGTTCCCGGCATTCATCCAGACCATCATTGAAAACGGCGGTCTGGTAGAATCCATTAAAAACGGCAGTATCAAGTAATATCCATCCGCAGTGAAATGCTGCGGATTCAGGATTTCTTATAATCGGAGGAGATACATATGAAATTTACAGTTGCTCTGCTCAGAGGCGACGGCATTGGTCCTGAAATCGTGGACAGTGCAGTTCGTGTTCTGGATGTAATTGCAGAAAAGTATAACCATGAGTTTGATTATAAACCCTATCTGATCGGTGGTGCAGCAATTGATGCAACAGGTGCACCCCTGCCTCAGGAAACCGTTGATGGTTGTCTTGCAAGCGACAGTGTACTGCTCGGTGCAGTAGGCGGCCCGAAGTGGGATACGCTGCCGGGTGATAAGCGTCCGGAAAAGGCTCTGCTCGGTATTCGTGCAGCTCTTGAGCTGTTCACGAATCTGCGTCCCGCAAAGCTCTATCCTGCTCTGAAGGGTGCAAGCCCTCTGCGTGCAGATATCGTTGAAAAGGGCTTCGATATGATGATCGTTCGTGAGCTGACAGGCGGTATTTATTTTGGTGAACGTGGCAGACGTGACGGCAAGTATGGTCCGGAGGCATATGACACTGAGGCTTACAGCGTGATGGAAATTGAAAGAATCGCTAAAGTTGCTTTCGAAACCGCACAGAAGCGTAACAAGAGTGTCATCAGCATTGACAAGGCAAATGTACTGGAAAGCTCCAGACTTTGGAGAGAAACCGTTCATCGCATGGCAGCGGATTATCCTGATGTTACCTGCACGGATATGCTCGTTGATAATGCTGCAATGCAGATCGTCAAGAATCCTCGTCAGTTCGATGTTGTGGTAACATCTAATATGTTCGGTGATATTCTGTCCGACGAAGCATCCCAGATCACAGGTTCCATCGGTATGCTGGCGTCCGCATCTCTGGGATCCACAAAGCGTGGTATGTACGAGCCTATTCACGGCAGTGCTCCCGATATTGCAGGCAAGGGCATTGCAAATCCGATTGCAACCATCCTTTCTGCTGCAATGATGCTCCGCTATTCTTTCGATCTGGATGCAGAAGCTCAGGCAATTGAGGATGCAGTGGATAAGGTTCTGGAAGCAGGCTGGAGAACTGCTGATCTCGTTGGTGACAGCGGTGCAACTGCACTGTCCACAACAGAAATTACCGACAAGATCATCGAGGCGATTGCATAATGGATACGCTGGAGCGTTTATATCAGAAAACACTGGTATTTTCAGTGTTTGATCAGCTGCGTAAGGATCCTGTTGTGAGTGCATTTCTGGCACTTATGAAATCCTGCGACGATGAGTCGCAGGATCATGAGGATTTCCTGCAATCCTATGCAGGATTTGTCACTGCACTCTATCAGAAAAATACGCAGAACTGGACGTCATATCTGATGGAAGCCGTGTTATCGCTGGAAACCTGCTGCATCAGATTTACCGCAAAAGGGAAGGAAATACCTGCTTTAATGCAGGAAGCTGCCCGTTTTGAACTGGGTGTTCTTTCAACGATCGCTGCAATGAAACCATCCGATTTTGCTGACTATGCAGGCTGTATTCCGCTGCCCAAATGGGAGGCAAGTCCAATCAATCTACAGAGCTTGTATTTTGAACGTCTTAACAATATTGGTAAATATGGTTACGGTGATTATGCAAGATATAAAATGTTCAGACTTCAGCCGGATGATGGTAACGAGAATGGTTTCATGCTAAAACCCGTCAAATATCCCGATGCCGTATCCCTTGATGATCTGATCGGCTACGGAATGCAGCGAGAACAGGTAATTGCCAATACAAAAGTGCTGCTTCGTGGCAAGAAAGCATCCAATGTACTTTTGTACGGAGATGCAGGAACAGGTAAATCTGCCACTGTCAAAGCAATTGCGAATGCATTTTCCGATCAGGGTCTGCGTCTAATTGAGCTTGGCAAGGAGGAACTGCATCTTCTTCCGAAGCTGTTGGATGTTCTGGGCAGCAACCCTCTTAAATTTATCCTGTTCATTGATGATCTTTCCTTTCAGGATAATGACGATGATTTCAGTGCTCTCAAGGCAGTTTTGGAGGGAAGTGTAGCGGCAAGATCGCACAATACGGTAATCTATGCAACCAGCAATCGCCGTCATATTGTCAGAGAAACATTCTCTGCAAGAGAGGGCGATGAGGTGCATCGTCAGGATACCATGCAGGAAACGATTTCGCTTTCCGAACGATTCGGTATCAGAATTTACTTTGAAAAACCTAAAAAAGATTTGTATCTTGAAATTGTATACGGATTGGCACAGCAGTACGGATTGACCATGGACCGTGAAACGCTTGCGTTGGAGGCAGAACGATTTGCCCTGCGTAAGAGCGGAAGATCCGCAAGAGCCGCACGCCAGCTGATTGAACAGCTTAGTGCGTCCGTAGAGGATAAGGAGTGATTACAATGCTGACGCTTGATAAAATTTACCATGCAAGCTATGTGTTAAAAAATGTTATCCGTGAAACGGACATGATCCACGCACCGAAAATCTGTCAGAATGCCAATGTTTACCTAAAGACGGAGAATCTGCAGATTACCGGTTCTTTTAAGGTAAGAGGTGCTTATTATAAGATTTCACAGCTCAGTGACGAGGAAAAGAAAAAAGGTGTTATTGCTTGTTCTGCGGGCAATCATGCACAGGGTGTGGCACTTGCCGCACAGAAAAACGGGATAAAAGCAACCATTTGTCTGCCCGACGGTGCTCCTATTTCCAAAGTGGAAGCAACCAGAAGCTATGGAGCGGATATCTGTCTTGTTCCCGGTGTGTATGATGATGCCTATCAGAAAGCACTTTCTCTGCGTGATGAAATGGGCTATACAATGATCCATCCGTTCGACGATGAATATGTCATTGCCGGACAGGGCTCCATCGGCCTTGAAATCATCGACCAGCTGCCGCAGTTGGATGCGGTTGTAGTGCCGGTCGGCGGCGGCGGACTGATTTCCGGTGTTGCCTTTGCTCTCAAATCTCTCAATCCCAACATCAAGGTTTATGGTGTGCAGGCAAGCGGTGCCCCTTCTATGGTGCAGTCATTGGAACAGGATGAAATCATTTGCCTTGATAAGGTCGGTACAATCGCTGATGGCATCAAGGTAAAAGAACCCGGTGTGAATACATTCGAGCTATGCCGTCGATATGTGGATCAGATCGTGACTGTTACAGATGACGAGGTGTCCTCTGCAATTCTTGCACTGATCGAACAGCACAAGCTTATTGCGGAAGGTGCGGGTGCCGTTGCGGTAGCAGCTGTCATGTTTGATAAGCTTCCCATTGCAGGTAAGAACGTTGTATGTCTGGTATCCGGCGGTAATATTGATGTTACCATTCTGTCCAGAGTCATCAAGAGAGGTCTGCTGAAATCCGGTCGTTCCGATACCATGACCATCCAGCTTGAGGACAAACCGGGACAGCTCAAAGGCGTTTCCGCAATTCTTGCAGATATGGGCGGTAATGTTATTTCCATTCATCACGAGCGTGCAAGCGAGGACAGCGATATCACCGACTGTTTGCTTCGTATTGTTATGGAAACGAGAAATCGTGAGCACATCCAGCAGATCCGCAAGGCTCTGACGGATGGCGGATTTAAAATAGTAGGCTAAAAGGAGTGTAACACATGGCAGAAAGAATTTATACAGAAAATGCACCGGCAGCGATCGGCCCGTATTCTCAGGCTGTTGTTGTAAATGGAATGGTGTATTCCTCCGGTCAGATTGCAATCGTACCTGCAACTGGAAACATCGAAGCAGCTGACATCAAGGGACAGACCACACAGGTAATGGAAAATCTGAAGGCAGTTCTGGCTGCGGCTGGAACTTCTATGGACAAGATCGTAAAAACCACTTGTTTTCTTGCAGAAATCGCTGATTTTGCTGCATTCAATGAGGTGTACGGTCAGTACATTACCGAAAAACCCGCAAGAAGCTGTGTAGCAGTGAAGGATCTTCCGAAGGCAGCCCTTGTTGAGGTGGAGGTTATTGCAACGATTGACTGATTTCACGAAATAGTCCGAGATTTGGCGGATACAATGTAAAATAATAAAAGCAGCCTGTCAGGAGAATTAAGGTTACAAGCCCCGGCAGACTGCTTTTTTTCTGTCTGGAAGAGCGGAAATGTACATACAACGTTAACACGAGGCTGCATAGATAGAATAGTCCAATGTCAATACGAAGATCATGTGTTCCTAAAATTCCGGAATATGTATAAAATCCGGTTATCATCAGAAGCATTGACACGAGCAGAGCCTCTGCAAATGTGGTAAGAATTCCATGCTGAAGTTTGCCCGTCACAGCTCTTCGTATGAATGCCACCAAAACAGCAGGAAAGAATAACAGCTTCAGATGTTCCCAGATGCTTTCGTTCAATGGAAACAGCGTATTCAGGAACGGAACAGAAACAAACATAGATGCCCATATATGCATGAGTGGACCGAGGATTCCAATTGTTATAAATAGAAGAAAATCCCAGAAAATCAACTTTTTCTGAAGATGTTTTTTATGAGATGCACGGTCTATGATCTGCATTTCCTGTTCAGTGTGATTGGGTTTTCGATAATATACGATCTGCATAATATCCCTCCTGCAGAAATATGATTGTATCGGATTATATGCATTTTTACATTGGTTCATGCAATACGGAATATGGATGATCTGTGAGGAAAGCATTATATAGGAAAAAAGATTAAAATTTTTATACTTTTTTTCAAAATACACTTTACAGAATTGATTTTTTAGTGTAAAATAGTAGTAGTATATCTTTATGTGAGGTGTCTACCATGGAATTAAAATACAAAAGAATCCTTCTCAAACTCAGCGGCGAAGCACTTGCCGGTGAGAAAAAATTTGGTCTGGACTATGCAGTGATCGGCAGCATCTGTGAGAGCATCAAAAAATGCGTGGACATTGGCGTTGAAGTTGGTATCGTTGTCGGCGGCGGCAACTTCCTTCGTGGCAGAATGTGCGGCGGACTTGACAGAACCCGTGCTGACCATATGGGAATGCTGGCTACTACGATCAATGCTCTGGCGATTGCTGACGTTCTGGAATCTCTTGGACTCGAGGTTCGTGTACAGACTGCAATCACCATGCAGCAGATTGCTGAACCCTACATTCGCAACAAGGCAATTAATCACTTTAAGAAGGGCAGAGTTGTCATTTTTGGCTGCGGAACAGGAAATCCCTTCTTCTCCACAGATACCGCCGCTGCACTTCGTGGTGTGGAAATTGAAGCAGAAATCTTTATGAAAGCAACGCTGGTTGATGGCGTATATGACAAGGATCCCCATAAGTACGAGGATGCTGTCAGATATGATACCCTGACATTCAGTGAAGTTCTTTCAAAAGAACTTGCAGTTATGGACAGCACTGCGGCTACGATGTGCCGTGACAACAAACTGAAAATGCTTGTATTTGATTTGAGCCGTCCCGACAATATTGTTGATGCTGTTCTTGGTGAACAGGTCGGAACGGTAATTTACGAAGACTAATCCACTATATTAACAAATAATCAGAAAGGAGTACGTTCCGAAAGGTCGGAGCGGACAGAAGTTATGAAAGAACAGTTGAGAATTGCAGAAGAAAAAATGACAAAGACAGTTGATCGCCTCAAGAGCGATTTCGCAGCACTGCGTGCAGGCAGAGCAACACCGGCGGTACTGGACAAGGTAATGGTGGACTACTACGGTGCACCGACACCGATTCAGCAGATGGCTGCCGTATCGGTTGCAGAAGCAAGAATTCTGCTGATCCAGCCCTGGGATGTTACTTCTCTCAAGGCTATTAAAAAGACAATCCTTGCTTCCGATATCGGCATTACACCGAATAATGACGGTAAGGTGATCCGTCTGACTTTCCCGCAGCTGACTGAGGAACGCAGAAAGGATCTGTGCAAAACTGTAAAGAAGTCCGGTGAGGATGCAAAGGTAAGTGTTCGTAACATTCGCCGTGATACCATTGAAAAGTTCAAGACCATGAAGAAGAACAGCGAAATCACTGAGGACGATCAGAAGGAAGCTGAGAAGAAGACACAGAAGCTCACTGACCGTTTCTGCGAGGAAGTTGACAAGGTTGTTGCAGAAAAGGAAAAGGAAATCATGAGCATCTGATGTTCCCGACATAAATTACAGTTTTTAGGAGCAAATCATGGCATTTTTAAAGAAAAAATCGGCAGCGGAGAGTGATTCGCTGCCGGAGATTCTGCCTACCCATATTGGATTCATTATGGATGGTAATGGACGCTGGGCAAAAAAACGTGGACTGCCCAGAAGTCTTGGCCATATTGAAGGCGGAAAAAATTTTAAGAGAATCATGCAGTATTGCAAGGATATAGGGATTCCCTATATTTCGTTTTATGTATTCTCTACAGAGAACTGGAAACGTCCGAAGGAAGAAATTGATGGTATTCTCGCAATTATGCGTGAATATCTTGATGAAGTACAGAAACACCTCGGCGACGGTGTGCGAGCTATTTTTCTGGGTGACAAAAGTGTGTATCCGGAAGATATCCGTACCAAGATGATCAAGCTTGAGGAAGATACCGCACATCACAGACAGCTGACGGTTCTCCTTGCTACCAATTATGGAGGCAGGGATGAAATCGCACGTTCTGCACGTCTGATTGCCGAAAAGGTACAGAGTGGGGAACTTTCTGTGGATGATATTACCGAACAGACCGTTGCTGATCACCTGTACACAGCCGGAATGCCCGATGTGGATCTGGTAATTCGTCCCAGCGGTGAGCTGCGTCTTTCCAATTACCTGATTTGGCAGTGTGCTTATGCGGAATATTATTTCACAGATATTATGTGGCCTGATTTTTCACCCGATGAATTAAACAAGGCTTTGGTCGATTTTGCAGGCAGAGGCAGACGATTTGGAGGTGTCTGATTCATGGCAGTACGTCTGATTTCCGCCTTTATCGGAATCGCACTGGCATTGGTTGTGCTGTTTCTGAATACGACATTCCTGTTTCCGCTTGCACTTGCAGGTGTTATCGCAATTATTCTCACAGAACTTGTACAGGCAATTGGCGGTATGCAGTTCCGTCTTGCCTACGCAGGGATTCTCTTGTACGGTATTGTGACGCCATTTCTGGAATTTTATGAATGTCAGGCATATATGCCGCTGGCTCATTTTGCTTGTCTTCTCTTGGTGTTCCTTGAACTCATTCGTAATTCCCAGAAGTTTCATGTGGAACAGATCGCTTTCATGATCATGACTGCAATCCTGGTAACAAAATCACTTACGTTTATCATCCCGATCAAAAATGTGGATGAACACGGAATGGTCTATGTGGTTCTTGCACTTTGTGGTGCATGGATTGCAGATTCCGGTGCGTATTTTGCAGGCATCACACTTGGAAAACACAAACTTTGTCCCACCATTAGCCCGAAGAAGACAGTTGAAGGCTTTGTGGGTGGTCTTGTTGCAAATGCAGTTGTGTTTGCCCTTATTTGTCTGGGATATTCCCTGATTGTAAAATTCTCGGGCGGCACAGTGGAAGTGAATTATCTTGCTGCTGTTGTACTCGGTGCTGTCAGTGCTGTCATCAGTGTACTGGGTGATCTTTGTGCTTCGGTTGTGAAAAGACAGAAGGGTATCAAGGACTACGGTTCGATCATGCCCGGACATGGAGGTATGATGGATCGTTTTGATAGTGTACTGTTCGTAGTACCGACCATGTATGTGTTTTTAACTCTATTTTCAATTTTTAAGTAAAATCGGCGATAAACCTATCTGTAAAGCGGATGGGTTTATTGTATTATTCTGGCAAGAAAGGAAATTCTAACATGAAAAGTGTATCCATTCTCGGCTCTACCGGTTCTATCGGAACGCAGGCACTGGAAGTAGCCAAAATGCATGGAATGCGTGTGACCGCACTTGCAGCACATAGTCAGGCTGAAAAGCTTGCACAGCAGGCGAAGGAATTCCATCCTTCCTGTGTTTGTATTTTTGATGAAACCAAGAAAGAGCAGCTTACCGAATTACTTGCTGATGAGAAGATTGAAATTCTCACCGGTATGGAAGGACTATGTCAGATTGCACGATCCCGTGAAGCAGACATTGTACTCAACAGCGTTGTCGGAATGGTAGGTCTTTTGCCAACACTGACAGCCATCGAAGCCGGAACGGATGTAGCACTTGCCAATAAGGAAACACTGGTTGCCGGAGGATCCCTTGTGATGCGTGCGGCTGCAGAAAAGGGAGTCCATATTTATCCAGTTGACAGTGAGCATTCTGCTATTTTTCAGTGTTTACAGGGCAATTCCATGAATCCGGTACGAAAGATCATTCTGACCGCATCCGGCGGCCCTTTCTTTGGAAAAAGCACTGCTGAACTTCAAAATGTCCGAGCTGCGGATGCATTAAAACATCCGAACTGGGATATGGGAAACAAAATCACGATTGATTCTGCAACCTTGATGAATAAGGGACTGGAATTCATTGAAGCGAAGTGGCTTTTTGATCTTGAACCTTCGCAGATCGAAATTGTGGTGCACCGTCAGAGTGTATTGCATTCCGCAGTGGAATTTGAAGATTATGCAGTGATCGGACAGATGGGTGTTCCGGATATGAAGATTCCGATTCAGTATGCCCTGCTCTATCCTGAACGCAAGGTGTGTCCGACTCGTCCGCTTTCTTTGACGGAATATGGCACACTCACGTTTGAACAGCCGGATTATGAAACTTTCGGCTGCCTTCGTGCAGCAATTGATGCGATTACGGAGGGAGGACTCCGTCCGTGTATCGTCAACGCAGCCAATGAAGAAGCCGTTGCGTGGTTTTTGCGTGATGAAATTGGTTTCCTGCAGATTGGCGAACTGGTTCGTGCGGCAATGGAATCCGTACAGGGTGGTGCAGTTACTTGCTATGAAGATGTTCTGGAAGCTGACAGAGCCGCCAGAGCATTTGTACGCAGCCGCATTGCCAAAAAATAAAACGGCATACATCAAGACATAGAAAGGGTTTATGATATATGACTACAATTCTAATTGCACTCGTCGTATTTGGCGTTATCATTGCGATCCATGAGTTCGGACATTTCATTGTTGCGAAGCTGTGCGGAATCAAGGTCAACAAATTCGCAATCGGTATGGGCCCTGTGATCCTGAAGAGACAAGGTAAGGAAACAGAATATTCACTGCGTCTGCTGCCCGTCGGCGGATTCTGTGCCATGGAAGGCGAGGATGCAGAAAGCAACGATCCCAGAGCTTTTAGTAAAAAGAGCGTTCCCAAGCGAATGGCAGTTGTTGTGGCAGGTGCGTTCATGAATATCGTACTGGGATTTCTGCTGATTGCCGTAACCACCTTACTGTATCAGGATGTCGCTACCAACACCATCGCTGGATTTTCCTACACAGTGGATTCTGAAACAGGGGAACATATCTCTACTTCCTCCAGTGAAACGACAGGTCTTCAGATCGGCGACACCATCATTTCTATGGATGGAATGCGTATTTTTACGGATACGGATCTGTCATATAAATTACGTTCTGCCGAATCCGATACTATGACACTTGTTGTAAAGCGTAACGGAGAGAAAGTAACTCTTGAAAATGTCAGATTTTATAATACTAAGACAGAAAGCCGACTGGATTTTTATATCAAAGCGGAGAAATGCAATTTTTTTAATGTGATAAAGTACAGTGCACTCAATACCATATCCACAGGGCGTCTGATCTGGTCATCCCTGATTGATCTTGTTACCGGAAAATATGGTTTCAACGATCTGT
>JAZNUR010000199.1:0-2281 GCA_045592405.1 Oscillospiraceae bacterium | reverse complement strand
CCAATACTGAGGCACTGCAGCAGCTCGCCTGGTCCAAGTCCGAACAGGCAACGCTTCTGAAAGCACAGAGCGAACTGGAAGAAATACCGATCATCCCCGCTTCCTATGCCGTGACCCGCAACATCATGAACGCATTCCGTGAAACCGTCAATAACGGCGAAAATCCTCGTGATACGCTCCTCTGGTACAACCGAGATATTAATGCGGAAATTACCAGAAAGCGTGAAAATCTGGGGCTTTCCACCGAATAGACGAAAAACGGGCGGCGGTAAGCCGCAATATAATAAGTAAGGAGGGGTTTCATTTGGATAGTGCTGCTATCGGAAAACGCAGCAAAGCGGAAAACAGACGTCTGATCTGGCTGCAAATGAAACAGAATAAGGAATGCTATCTCATGATGGCTCCGTTCATGCTGGTATTTCTGGTATTTACCATCATACCGGTTGTTATGTCCCTGCCCATGGGCTTTACGGACTTTGATATGGTGCAGCTCCCGAAATTTGTGGGACTGTCCAATTATACAACTCTGTTTCTGAATGACAGTATCTTCATTCAGTCCATCAGGGTAACACTTGTTTTTGCAATTTTCACAGGTCCTCTGAGTTACGTGCTCTGCTTTTTGCTGGCATGGCTCATCAATGAGCTGCATCCGAAGCTCAAGACCATTTTCACACTGATTTTTTACGCACCGTCCATGGCGAATGTCTATTCGGTGTGGCAGCTGATTTTCAGCGGTGACTCCTATGGCTACCTCAATTCCGTTCTGCTGAATCTGGGAATCATCACTTCCCCCATCCAGTGGCTGACGGACGGCAACTATGTTCTTGGTGTGACCATCGTTGTACAGCTCTGGATCAGTCTTGGTGCGGGCTTCCTTGCCCTGCGTGCAGGTTTCCAGAATATCGACCGTTCTCAGTATGAGGCAGGTGCGATCGAGGGCATCAGGAACCGCTGGCAGGAGCTGATCTATATCACAATTCCGTCCATGGGACCGCAGCTGATGTTCGCTGCTGTCATGCAGATCGTCAGCTCCTTTACTGCCGGTACTGTGGCACAGAGTCTGGTCGGATTCCCGAGTACGGATTATAAGGCACATACCATCATGACGCACGCCTATGACTACGGCTGGGTGCGTTTTGAGATGGGCTATGCATCCGCAATTTGTATGGTGCTGTTTGTTGCCATGTTTGTGGCGAATAAGCTGATCAGCAAATTGCTGAGCAAGTACATGGATTAAGGAGGCTTTGAAATGACGGATACCAAAAAACTGAAAGCCTCCAACAAGCAGGCAGGCAGAAGAATCGGCGGAACAGTTGCGATTTTTGCATTTCTGCTGATTCTGGGACTGTTCATGGCAATGCCGATCTATCTGGCGTGCATCATGTCCATCAAGCCCGTACATGAGCTGTTTGTGTTCCCGCCGAAGCTCTATGTCATCGACCCCACACTGGACAATTTCCGTGATATGTTCCAGACACTCAGCGAAATGTGGGTGCCGTTTTCCCGTTATGTGTTCAACAGCGTATTTGTGACGGTATGCGTTACCGTTGCACAGTGCGTGTTTGCCTCCATGGCTGCATTTGTTCTGGCAAAGTGCAAGTTCCCCGGCAACAAGCTGCTGAACAATATTATCGTAATCTCCCTGCTGTATCAGAGCAATGTTATCTATATTATGCAGTACATCGTGATGGCACAGCTTGGTATGATCAATACCTACTGGGCACTGATCCTGCCCTCCGTTGCGTCCCCCATGTGTCTGTTCCTGATGCGTCAGTCCATGAGTACGACGCCGGATGCAATGATCGAGGCGGCAAAGGTGGATGGAGCCAATATGTTCACCATCTGCTGGAGAATCGTGATGCCCAACCAGAAACCTGCACTGATGACGATGATCATCTTTGCATTCCAGGGGGCGTGGAACATTCAGGGCGGTACACTTGTATATAATGAGGCACTCAAGACGCTTCCGACTGTTGTACAGCAGGCGGCGAGTGCAGGTCTTGCAAGAGCGGGCGTTGCTATGGCAGCAGCCGTGTTCATGCTCATTCCGCCGATCGTGATTTTCATGCTTGCGCAGAAAAACGTTATCGAAACCATGGCACATTCCGGTATCAAGGAGTAAGAAAGGGTGGTATTTGTGCAGCAAAAATTAAAAAAACTTGTTGTCAGCGCCCTTGCGGGAATGATGACTGCGGTGTTCTCAATGAACCTTGCGGTTTCTGCCGAGGAGCATTATGATGTATATAACTACGACCGCTGGAGTGAAGCGATTCCTTCACAG
>JAZNUR010000198.1:0-5100 GCA_045592405.1 Oscillospiraceae bacterium | reverse complement strand
GTTCTTCCAGCCCGCCGCAGGCGGGCTGGAAGAACCTATCTATGAGCTTTTCCTTGCCCTCGGCGAGGGAAAGCTCAAGGGAATTTATATTTATTTGACACTCTCCGCAGTGCACCCGCACTGCATTGCTATAGATACCTATATAATATCATATCGGATTTTTCATGTTTTGTCAATAGCTTTCAGCTATTTAAAGTGATAAAATATTATTTTTTGGCGAGGAATGCAGTATTTTGCAGGATGGGGTCAGATTCATGAAGTTTTCGGGGCATTCGGGCGAATCGCTTGACGAAATGGAGAAACTCTGCTATACTTGTAAGTGGGTCCGGAACACCGGATACTATAATGCTCTACATAGCCGCCCCGACCGTTTCGAGGGCGGCAAATCTCTTTCGGATCAAATTCTGATATTTCCCGATATGCCGCAGGCGGTATCATAAAAAAGGGAGAAGCCGTTATGGCTTCTCCCTCAGTCTGTCGAAAAACCTTGTTAGGTTCAAAGGACGAAGTCCTTTGGCGGGTGGAGGGCAGCTCCCCACGGGGTGGGGAGACGTCACGAAGTGACAGAGGGGACGGTGGCAGTAAGCCACGCAGTACCCTCGCAATATAGCCCCTCCCCTCGGGGAGGGGTTGGGGTGGGGGCAGGTTTCGGGGTGCAACCAAAGAAAAAAGACTTTTTTTGACAAGTTGGGGCGAAACCGTATGGCTTCGCCCTTTCTGTGTTTATTTTTGCAATACCTCTTTGCAGAATGTCCACATTTCCTCTATTGTGCATTTTGCGTAGAGGGTAACATAATATTCTCCCATCGGGATGATATACGTAAAGACGTACAGGCCATCTTCTCTCGGCTGACCGTCACGGCGTAGGGTTTCTTCCGTGATGGATGCAGCATCTATGTGTGGAGGCTCTTCTTTGAAAAGCAGCGTGGGATTAATCAATGTGTTTTCGATTTCACAGCAGATGAGCCTGGTGGCATTACCCTCCGGAATGTCATTTGCGTACTGATAAATGCATGAGTGGATGATTTCCGGAGAATCTGTTTCGGTGTTTGGCTCTCTGATAATGCTGATATCGTTTTCCCACAGTCTGAGTTCTCCGATTTCGGCGTGTTCCGGTGCCATAAAGCCAAAGATCTCATGTGTCTGCAGACGTTCAAGATCCACATACTCGTAAGTATTGTTTTCATCAAGCGGAAGGCCCTGTATCGTATAATGATTGTCGATGATCGCATCCACGAAGGCAAACAAATCCTCCTGCGGCATATTATGGGATTCAAGCGTATACCCCGTGCCATCGAGCACAAAGGTAACGATCAGTGTTGAATCGTCGAGATTGCTATGGCCATAGAGGGTAACGTCCCTGTATTCCACACCACCGTTTTCGGGAATCGGTGTATCGCCGAACATCCCCTCCTCCTGCGACATACGGATGTCGATGGTCTTTTCATATCCGTTACTCAGGTAGATCTGTGCATAGAAGGGGCTGTCAGACGAAGTGCACTGGACGTTTCCATGTCCTGTGTAATCTTCGCCGCCCACTGCAAAAGGCAGGCTGTAGTCGTCGAGTATATAGGTGAATCTCGTTTCGTAGATATCTCCACAGACCTGCGGCAGCTCATCAAACGCAAGACCGAACAAGCCCTTTTCTTCAGTGGGGGATTCTGTCGGAATTTCACCGTTCATTGACGCTTCGTAGAGAGATTTTGCTGTTGCACCGTTCTTTAACAGCGAACCCAAAATATTGTCGCCCACTTCTGAGAAGGAACAATCCGAACTGAGCACTGTGTAACCGATATCCCCATAGCGGCAGTAAAAATCATATCTCTCGGTATACTCACCGCCCATTTCTTCGGAAAGATCATAAAAATGCACACGAGGATAATTCAGCTTTGCATCCGCTGAGAAATCCACCTCATAATCCTCATTGTAGAGTCTGCCCCTGTCATCTACAAACAGGCGCACAGTTGCTGAATCACCGTAGCAAAATCCGATGAACGCATAAACCGGTTCGCCGTTTTCGTCAAATCCAAAGGAGGCGTCCGTGTCAAACAAGGCTGCATCAAAAGGAAGTACAGGAGTATCAACCTTTTTCATATCGCCATGCAGATTGGGATCATGTTCGATGTACTTTCGTTCCGGTATGGTTTCTTCCACTTTTTCAAAGCCATAGTGGTCTCTGAAGGCAAATTCCTTTGCCGTTGTGCCGTTCTGCAGCAATGCCGCTGCAAAGGCCTCGGCTTCTTTTGCCGTATATCCGCTTGTTTCCATACTCAGTCCGACACCGTTATACACACAGAACAGCTCGTAGTTCGGCTTGCTCTCATAAACCGGATGCTCGTACATATGGATGACCGGCTTTTTATACTGTGCATCTGTAGAAACATCGGGGGAAACTCGTGTGGAAAACAGCTCTTCGAAATCGCTGAGCGTCACACTGACGCGGCCTTTTTCGCTCAAAAGATTAACGAAGGTGTTGTGAACGATGGAATCGGAATCCAGATAGCAAATTGCCGATGCCGATGTAAAACCTGTCATTTCAAAGGGGAGCGAAGGGGTGAAGGATGTTGATACGTTGCCGTACTCCTGTTCGAGCGTGTAGCTAAGTTCGAGCAGTGGTTCGGGAAGGGGTTCATGAATTACTTCGTAATCAAATTCCGCATTTGCAGCTTCCCAGAGGGATTTGGATGTGACATTATTCCGCAAGAGAGAAGCCGCAAAGGCTACGGCTTCTTCTTCGGTGTAGCCGCTTGTTTCCATGCTCATGCCGATGCCGCCATGCAGATAGTACAATTCAAATTTCTGCCGCTCGGAGGTTCTTGACATTTCATAAATGTGAATTGCAGGCTTCTGCCGGTTTGCATCCTCGGAAAGGTCGAGAAAAAAATTGTTCGGGAATAGATGACCCCGATCGCTGATGGTCAGTTGAATAGATTTTTCGCCGTTTTTGAGATGTGCATAGAAATTGACCGCATCCCCGTTTTCGTCACAGAAGAAAGTCGAACGCACCTCATCGAAGTTACTGTCAGCAAATGGGAGCATGGGTGAACTGCATTTGAAATTTTCACCGCCCGCTTCCCATGTGTAGTCGATTATACATAGTTCCTTGGGGATGGATTCACGAATCAGATCGAATTCCGGAAGCTCCTCCACTTCGGAATTCGGGTTATCTGCGAAGGAATTCTGCTGCATCCTGCCCAATGCTACGCCGCCTCCGACCACGCAGAGGCACACTGCCGCTGCAATGGCGGCCCACCGCCCGAAATGGTTGGTGCGGCGAATCATGGTCACGTCACTTGTTGTTTCTTCGTCGTCCACAATTTCCGAAATATACTGCTCCTCCACCTCGGAGAGCATACGTTTGAGTTCATTTCTGTTCATTCCCTGTACCCTCTTTCCGTTAAGTATTTCCGCATTTTGTTCCGTGTACGGAACAGCATGGATTCGGTCTTGCTCTTGCTGAAACCGCACTGCCGGGTAATTTCCTCAATGGAGCAGCCCTGCCAGTACCGCAGAAGGAACACACGGCGGTGATCCGCCTTGAGTGTTTTCAGAAAGCCGTTGATGGCATCACGCAGTTCCGCATCGGAGCGGCGATCGCCGTCGGAATTGTCGCAGAGGCATTCCGCAAGTTCCTCAAAGGAAACCGCAGCCTCAGCATTCCGCTTATCTGCGTGCAGATACTCATAACGTTTGAGTGCGGTATTGCGAGCAATAATGGCAAGATAGGCTTTCAGACTGTTCGGACGGTTCGGCGGAATGGCATTCCACGCACTCAGATAGGTGTCGTTTTCACATTCTTCGATATCCTGTGTGCTTTTCAGAATGCCTGCAATGATGTGCCGCACGAGCCTGCCATACTGTTCCTTTGTTCGGGCGATCGCATCTTCCGAGCGGGCAAAAAATAAATCAATGAGATTGGTGTCCGTCATGGTGTTCACCCTTTCTGATGTCGTTCATCCATTAAGTACGGTTCGGGAATGATTTGCTTGCAGTTTTCTAAAAAAATTATACCGAAATTTTCACGTCTTGTCAACACTGCGAAATCCACGCAGGCAAGCCAATGTTAACTTTGGTTGACAAATTTCCAAGCGAAATTGGTAGAAATATTTTTCGTAGTGTGCTATAATGGGAGCATGGAAAGGAGCTGACAATATGGAATTTCATGAAAAACTAATGCAGCTGAGAAAGTCAAAGGGATGGTCACAGGAGGAGCTGGGCGAGCAGCTGGATGTGACAAGGCAGACGGTATCCAAATGGGAGCTTGGCACGACCACACCCGAAATGGGAAAGCTTCTGGAGCTGAGCCGCTTGTTTGAGATCAGCATAGATGAACTGACGGGGAACGAAGTATTTGCAAAAGCAACTGCGTCCACGGATTCCGAAACCTCTCGCAAAAGAAAGCTGACCTATGAATATAAGAGCCGCCGCATGGTGGGCAAACTGCCGCTTGTGCATATTCATTTCGGGCTGAAACCCTGTGTCGCAAAGGGAATCTTTGCCATTGGCAACATTGCCGTCGGCATTTGTTCGCTGGGGCTGGTGTCCGCAGGCGTGCTGACATTGGGCTTGGCGACAGCGGGACTGCTGGCACTCGGCGCATTCAGCGCAGGCATCATCACATTCGGCGGCATCAGTGCAGGCATCTTAGCATTCGGCGGCATTGCGCTCGGTGTGATGGCTGTCGGCGGACTTGCGTGCGGTGTGTATTCCCTTGGCGGTCTTGCACTTGCTTCCCAGATTGCGATCGGTGGATATGCGCATGCGCCCGTCGCCATCGGAGATGTTGCAGAGGGTGCGCATCCGTTTTGCATCACGGAAAACGATGTGACTTATGCGCAGGTGGAAACGGCAATTGCACAGGCATGTCCCAATACACCGGATGCAATCCGACAGATTGTGCAGATCGTGATTGAAAGTGAGTAAGGAAACAAGAGGAATCCCGATTTTCATCGGGATTCCTTCTTAGTGTAAAATAAAAGTAGGCAAAGAAAAAGAGCAGCTGTAAAAAACAGTTGCTCTTAAGGTCACAAAATGCTAAAATGTAATTGGCACAAAACATAGAAAGCGAGTGACCTTAAAATGAGTATAACATATAAAATC
>JAZNUR010000197.1:0-14211 GCA_045592405.1 Oscillospiraceae bacterium | reverse complement strand
AAACCGAAATTTGATTACGGCGTTATACTGCCGACTCTCCGTGGAGGATATGCGTGAGGGCGAGTCGCAGTCCATCGAAAATCAGAAGATGATTCTGCAGCAGTATGCGGATGACCACGGCTTCCACAACTGTCAGTTCTATGTGGACGATGGCTACAGCGGCGTGGATTCGACCCGACCTGCCTATGTGCAGATGCTGAAAGACATTGAGGACGAGAAAATCGGCACGGTCATTGTGAAAGACCAGTCCCGACTGGGACGTGACCACTTGGAAACGGATAGGCTCATGGAGCTGACATTCCCGTCTTACGACGTCCGATTCATTGCTGTGACGGACGGCGTGGACAGCATCAACGGCATCAACGAAATGTCGGGAATGCGGAATTTCTTCAACGATTTCTTCGCCAGAGATACCAGCAAGAAGATTCGTGCGGTACAGCGTGCAAAGGGTGAGCGTGGAGAGCGTGTGGGAACGACGATTCCCTACGGCTATATGAAGAATCCCGACAATCCCAAACAGCTTGTCCCCAATCCCGAAACGGCACCCATTGTCAAGAGAATCTTTGAGATGTACGCAAGTGGCATCGGCATCCGCAGAATTTGTGCGACCTTCGAGCGTGAGGGAATCCTCTGCCCAAGCGTGTATGCGTTCAGAACGACAGGCAATCGGTCGGGAAATCCGAACCTGGATAAGCCCTATCGCTGGTCGATCACGGCGGTTCGCAAGATGCTTTCCAACGAGTTTTATTGCGGAGATACGGTGAATTTCAAGACCTATTCCAAGAGCAACAAGCTGAAGAAAAGGCTGAAAAATCCGCCCGAAAAGAGACTGGTTTTCAAGGACACGCATGAGGCGATTGTCAGCAGAAAGCTGTTTGATACGGTGCAGAAGCACTTCGCAGGCAGAAAGCGTCCCGATGTGCAGGGTGAAATGGATAAGTTTGCAGGCTACCTGTTCTGTGCGGAATGCGGTGCAAGGCTGTATCTGCACAGGGGCAAAACGATTGCTCCGAGAGCAAACAACTTTCAGTGCGGCGGCTATCAGAAGCATGGAGGAAATCACTGCACCTCACATTATATCCGAGAATCCGTACTGAACGAGATTGTGTTGACCTCACTCCGACAGATGACAGCGTATGCAAGGGAAAACACCGAGGAGTTCTATGCGATGGCAACGGCAAACGGCGAAGCTGAAGCAGAGCGATTCTATGCCACAGCAGAGCGTCAGAAAACGCAGATTACTGCAAGAATCAGCCAGCTTGACAACATCATCCGCTGTCTGTACGAGGACAGGGTGACGGGACGAATCACTCCCGAACGCTATGATACGATGGCAAGCGGATACGAGTTGGAACAGGCAGAGCTGCGGCAGGAACTGCAGTGCATCACGCAGAAAATTGATGAGATGGACTTGCGTGAGATGTATGTGAAAGAGTTTATCGCCAAGGCAAAAACCTATATTGAGATGCCCGAGCTGACTCCTGAACTGCTGCGAGTGTTTATCCGCAGGATTGAGGTTTTTGAGAAGGCAGAGAAATACTCACGAACCTGTGGAAACAGGATTGTGATCCACTATACGTTTCAGGCAGGCAGCGGTCAGAGGGCGGACGCGGTAACGGATGAAGCGAGCGAAATGGCACTGCTTCCGGCATAAAAAGCAAACCCGAAAGGCGTAATACCTTTCGGGTTACATACCGCTCTCATTTCTCCGTTAAGGATAACAGACATAGCAGGGGGATTTGATGTATTTACTTGCCAATTGTTGTTACGTCGCTGCCGAACCATTCGGTAGAGATCTTAGCCAGTGTGCCGTCAGCAACCATTTCCTTGAGGGTTGCGGTCACCTTGTCGCACAGTGCCTGATCACCTTTGCGGAAGCCGATGGCGTATTCCTCGGAGGACAGTCCTTCTTCAAGAACCTTGTAATCCTTGCCGGTGGAAACAATTTCATAATTTGCAACAACGGAATCCAGGAACACAGCGTCAACCATGTTCAGCTCCAGCTGGTTGAGTGCTTCTACGTTGGTGGAAAGCTCAACGGGAGTTGCACCGTTTGTTGCAACCACCTCGGAAGCATTCAGGATCTCCAGTGCGGTAGAGCCGTTCTGTACGCCGATTTTAGCGTCCTTGAGGTCGGACAATGCAGTGATGTCGCTGTTGCCGTTGACTACAAATACCATTTCGTTGTTCATGTACGGTTCGCTCATCAGCATTACCTGCTTGCGTTCCTCGGAAACGGACAGACCGTTCCAGATGCAGTCGATCGTACCGGCATTCAGATCCTGCTCCTTGGTTTCCCAGTTTACGGAATACAGCTCCAGCTCGATGCCCATTCTCTTGCATACTTCCTCAGCCACATCAATGTCGAAACCAACGATCTCATCATTTTCATTGGTGAATCCCATGGGCTTGAAGGTAGCATCCAGACCGAGGATCATCTTACCTGCATCCTGAACCTTCTTCAGGGACTTGTCCTCACCCGTACCGCCGGATTCGCCGCAGGCAGCTGCGGAAAACAGCATCATAGCGGAAACTGCTGCACAGAGCAGCTTTTTGATCATAGAATTTCTCATATTTTTTCTCCTTTTATATAGTAGAATATTACGTTATTATGATAGCACATTTTTGGGCGAAAGTAAAGCGGATGCAAGCAAATTCGGATTTTTCATCAACTTTGGCTAAAAAAACGCAGTGAATTTCGTGGGAAATCACTGCGTTTTCTCATTTGTAAAAACGTCTGCGGCAGTTCACCGCTAATTTTCATTATACCTCTGCAAAAAGTGTTTCGTTCTTTCATTCTGCGTATTGCCAAAGACCTGTTCGGGAGTGCCCTCCTCGACAATGTAGCCTTCATCCATGAAGATGACATGATTTGCAACGTCCCGTGCAAATGCCATTTCGTGGGTAACAATGACCATCGTCATTTTTTCCTTGGCAAGCTCTTTGATAACCTTCAGAATTTCGCCTGTCAGCTCAGGATCGAGTGCTGAGGTCGGCTCGTCAAAGAACAGGATCTCAGGGCTGAGTGCCAGTGCCCTTGCAATGGAAACACGCTGCTGCTGTCCGCCGGACAATTCACACGGGTAGGACTTTGCCTTTGTTTCCAGCCCCATTTTTTTGAGCAGTCCCTCAGCAGTTTTCACTGCCTCCGCCTTGGATTTCTTCAGCACATGAACGGGTGCCTCAATGATATTCTGCATGACGGAAAAGTGCGGGAACAGATTGAAATTCTGGAATACCAGACCAATTTTCAGACGGATGTCACGCAGTACATTTTTGGTGGCATACACTGCCTTGCCATCCTCCGTGTGCAGCATATTCAGCCCATCAACGTTGATTTCGCCGCTGTCGGCACGTTCGAGCTGATTGATGCAGCGAAGCAGGGTGGATTTACCGCTGCCGGATGGCCCGATGATCGCAACAACCTCGCCCACCTCGACGTTGAAGGAAATATCCTTGAGGACTTCCAGTTCACCGAATTTTTTTGAAATATGCTTGACTTCAAGTATCGCCATGGCTTGTCCTCCTTACTTGTAATAATCGAATTTCTTCTCAATCAATGCGAACAATGCCGTAACCACCGCATTCATCACAAAATAGAAGATGCCTGCAATAAACAGCGGTACGATGGAAGAATAGAAATTCATCTGCTGCTTTGCCTTCATCGTGATTTCAGCAAATGCGATGACGTTGGCAAGGGAAGTGTCCTTGACAAGGACAATGACTTCATTTGCCGTTGCAGGAATGACACGCTTTGTCACCTGCGGCAGGATGATGCGGAAGAACGTCTGCATCTTGGTCATGCCCAGCATTTGTGCCGCTTCGTACTGTCCCTTTGGAATCGCTTCAATGCCGCCTCGGAAAATCTCCGCAAAATACGCCGCATAGTTGAGCGTGAAGGAAACTACGAGTGCGATGATCATATAGTCGTGGTGATTCATAATGCTCTGCAGAATGGGAATGATGCCGCCCGTCCTGCCGCTGTTGACAGCGGATGCAACAATCATGGGGATCGCATAGTAGAATGCGATGATCTGCAGCATCAGGGGCGTTCCACGCATGATAAGAATATAGAAATCCGTGAGCCAGTTCACAGGTCTGCATCTGCATTTTTTCAGCCATGTTACCACCATGCCCACGGGAATGGAGAATACCAGTGTCCATGCAAACAGGCTGAGGGTATTCGGAAGATATTCCAGTAATATCAATGTAACCTTTTTGATTGCTTCAAAGTCCATAAGCTGCACCGCCGCTTTCTTGTTTCTGTAGAATATGCCGGATTCGACATAATACCTCAATTATACCATACTTTAGTGTGCTTGTCAATTAACACATGGGAGTATTTGCGTGAAAAATCCCCCTCAACAATATGAGGGGGATGTATGGGGTTTATGCTGTAATTACCACGGTCTTGTGTTGTTTCCGGAAGAAGCGGTTGCCTGTGTACCGCCCTGCAGCGTACCGCCGTATGCAGCAAGCTGCGTCTGGTCAACGTTCTGGAAATATGTGCTTCCCTGCAGTGTGCCGCCCGTGTATACGGCTGCACCGGTATATGCTGTGCATCCTGCAATAATGCTGGAAACTGCCTTGTCTGCAATGAAGGATACGATCACATTACCGCTGCCATCGCAGATGGTAATTCTGGTGCCCGCACTTACGGACGCAGATGCAGATACGGACTGTGTCATGGAACCGCCGCCGCCCATGCCGCCGAAACCGCCGCCCATGCCGCCGGAGCCTGTGTTCTTGACATACACACCGCCTGTGTAGGACAATGTACCGTCGCAGTCGAAAGGTTCGTTGCCGTTTGTGATCATGTAGCCGCCGCTGACAGTCAGCGAACCATTGGAGTCGAAACCATCGTGGTCACCATTGGCTGTGTTGACAAGTGCAAAACCGCCCTTGAGGTTCAGGGAGTAGTTTCCGCCGCCACCGAAGCCACCGCCCCAGCCGCCGCCCCAGCCGCCGGGGGACATATTGCCGGAACCATCCGCACCGCCTGCGGCGTTATAGCCGTCGTCAGTGGTGTTGGAAATGACCGTGCCGCTGTTCTGGGTAATATTCAGACCTTCAATGCCTTCGTAGCCTGCCTCAACGAGGATCAGCACATCATCGAAAGTGTGATTGCCCTGTCCGATTGTCACATCCGCATCGGAATGCACTGCGTCATCACCGGTGTTAAGCTGCATTACGCCGCCGTAGAGGGTGATGTTGCCGCTTGCGTGGATACAGTCATCTGTGGAATCTACGTCGATATTTCCGCCATTGATGGAAATTGTACCGGTAACAGCAGTACCGTTATCATCCGTGCAGCCTGCCTTCAGCCCCTTGGCACTGGCATCCCCGTTAGAACTGCTTGCAGTTGTCTTGACGGTGATCTCACCGCCGTTGATATTCAGTGCCTGTGAAGCGTGCATACCATCGGAGAATGCAGTTACATTTACCTTGCCGCCGTTGACGGTGATGCATCCCTTGCCGCTTGTGGTGTCGGTATCATTTGCCTTGACGCCATCGCCTGCGGTGGTTTTCAGTGTAATGTTCAGTGTGCTGAAATCCGTATCGGTATCATTGCCGATTGTTACGCTGTCGCCGCCTCTGAGGGCGTCGTCCACTGCATTGACGTTGATCGTACCGTTGTAAACCTTGAGGTCATTCTTTGTTGCGATACCATCCTGATACTTGCCGTTGACAGTCAGTGTGCCCTGCCCCTTGATTTTGAGGTCATCCTCTGCATAGATTGCAGCGGCAATGACTTCGCCGTCGGAGTTGGTATCGGAGTGATTCGTACCGTCGGAAATGGTATTCGTCGTGCCATTCTTTGCAACGATGATTGCCTCGTCGCCGATCTGCTTGACATAAATGGGAGCTGCACTGTTGTTGGAAAGCTCCGCACCCGTGAGGTCGAGTTCTACCACGCCATCGGCAAATTTTGTCTTGTCCACATCCACGATGATCTGTGCCGAATCAGAATTACCGCTGACAGAGATCACACTCGGTTCTGTGATGGTAACCTTTGTGCCGGATACCGTCAGATTGGAGGGGGAGGGAATTTCCTCGGCAGCTGCGTTATATACCTTTAAGCCACTGCTGGCATAGTCGATGGACGCTGCCATCGTATCTCCCGTATTGGGAGTTTCTGCTGCACTGCCGCCGAGTTCCTTGACATCGAGGAATTCCATTGCAGCTGCGGTAAACGCAAATTCGCCTGCTGCGGATTTGCTGTGTGCCATCTGCTTACCGCCCGCAAATACATTATACTTGCCGCTTGCGGAAAGTGCCGCATCACTGATGAGTACATAGCTGTACTTCTTTCTGGGGGTAAATTCGCAGACAGTCTTGTCGCCGTTCTTCACGGTGATGACGCTGTCCTTTGTCCATTCAGCCGCCATATCCAGCATCATCACGGGCTGTGTGCTGCCAGTGAGGTTTACAGTTACACCTGCACCTGCGAGCTGGTAGTCGGTTGCAGTTGCAATGACCTTGCCGCCCGTAATGTTGAGTAAACCGGCTTCATCCAGACGGAAACCACGGTCGCCGCCTGCGGTGACTGTACCATCGGAAACTGCAATTTCTGTGCACGCCTGCACAGCGTCCTTGCTTGCCTTTACAGTAACAGAGCCGCCCAGAATGAATACGCCCTGATCCTTGGACTTGATGCCGTCGCCGGAGGAATCAATATCAATGACTGCACCTTCGATTTCGATGTTGTTGTCACCGACAATGGCATCCGCTTCTGCGGTATCCGAACCGTCTGCGGTATTTACCACAATCGTGCCGCCGTTGAGATTGAGCTTCTTGTCCGCATAGATACCGGTATTCATGTTGCTGTTGATATTCAGCGTGCCGGTACTGTCATTGGTGACGGTAAGCTTGTTGTTCGTGTAGATCACGCCGCTTTCCGCATAAGCTGCTGCTGCAGTATCGGAAAGTGTGTTTTCGCCAACGAGGGTGATCTTTGTCTTTTCGGAACCCGATGCTGCGGAGGAATAAATGCAGGGCTGCTTACTGCCCGTCATGGTCACATCATTCAGCTCCAGTTCCACATCTGCAACATCCTCTGCAGGGGTTTCGATGTAAATCTGACCATCCGTGATGCTGCCGTATACATGGTAAAGTCCGCCTGCGGTGATCTTTGCGGTTTTTCCGGAAACCTCAACCACCTTGTTATCATCGCCTTCGACCTTAATGCCGTTATCGCTCAAACGAATGGTGATCTCATTGGATATCGGATCGGACAGAACCATTTTCTTGAGAACTGCCAGATCAAAACCATTGACGGATTTGTCGGCAGATACATTTGCATTGTCAAATGCATTCTTAGAAAGAGATTCTTTGCCGAGCAGATATTTCTGCAATGCTACGACATCGACAGCGGAAACAGCACCGTCAAGGTTGACATCGCCCGCAAGTGTCTGTGCAGCGGAGAAGGGAACCGCAGGCATTGCAGCACACATTGTACCGACTGCCAGAAATCCGGCAAGTCCACGTCTGAAATTATGTTGTTTCATTGTGCATCGCTCCTTTGTTATTTATTGCACATTTTGCAGAGCCGAGCATTCGCTGACACCTCTGCGATTATCCTAATTATACTGTTTGTTTCTTAAAAGAATCTTAAAATTAGATGGTTTTACCAAAAAATCATTGTTTTTTAGAACAACTCATATTGAAACGGGCTTTGGGATATACTAAAAGTAATGAATGCTGAGTATAGGGCGACTTCTTTGTTAACGTAAAATACATTCGCAATGTTACGAAAACCGATTTGACAAAGCAGTGCAATCGTGCTATAATGTAAGCAATCTATCATCATTCCGGAGGAATTATTATGGCGAAAATCTATCAATCGGCAGATCAGCTGATCGGCAAGACTCCGCTTTTGGAGCTGTCGCATATTGAAAAGCAGGACGGATTGGAAGCAAGGGTGCTTGCAAAGCTGGAGTATCTCAACCCGGCAGGTTCCGTCAAGGACAGGGTGGCAAGGGAGATGCTGGATGATGCGGAGGCTACGGGAAAGCTGAACGCCGAATCCGTGATCATCGAGCCGACAAGCGGCAATACGGGCATAGGACTTGCAGCGGTTGCGGCAGCAAGGGGCTATCGTCTTATCATTGTCATGCCCGACACCATGTCCATGGAACGTCGCCAACTGATGAAAGCTTACGGTGCGGAGCTTGTGTTGAGTGAGGGAGCAAAGGGAATGTCCGGTGCGATCGAAAAGGCTCAGGAGCTTGCCGATTCCATACCCAACAGCTTGATTGCCGGACAGTTTGTCAATCCTGCCAATCCTGAGGCACACCGCAAAACGACCGGTCCTGAGATTTTTGAGGATACGGACGGAGAGGTGGATATTTTCGTAGCAGGCGTCGGAACGGGCGGCACGATCACGGGCGTTGGCGAATATCTGAAGTCTCGTAAGCCCTCCGTGAAGATCGTTGCAGTGGAACCGGCGGATTCTCCTATTCTTTCCGACGGAAAGGCAGGCCCCCACAAGCTGCAGGGTATTGGTGCGGGATTTGTGCCGGAGGTGTTGAACACGGAAATTTATGATGAAGTGATGACTGTTACGAGCGAGGAAGCATTTGCTGCGAGCAGACGGCTTGGCAATGCCGAGGGAATTCTTGTCGGAATTTCTTCCGGTGCAGCAGCTCACGCTGCAATCACGCTTGCAAAGCGTCCCGAAAACAAGGGGAAGAACATCGTCGTTCTGCTGCCGGACACGGGCGACCGCTATCTGTCCACTGAGTTATTTGCCGAATAGAGCGTAATGCAATGAAAAACGCCTTATTCCTTGGGATAAGGCGTCAGCTTGTAGAAAACGTCCTTTTTCTTAGAGATAGGCATCCTGTCAATGCCCCCACCCCAACCCCTCCCCGAGGGGAGGGGCTATCGTTCGGGGACTTCGTCCCCGAACCCCTCTGAGGGGCTTTCGCCCCACTCCCCATTTTGAGGTTTTTCGACAGACAAACGCCTTATCCTTTGGGATAAGGCGTTTTTTGTAATCATTCGCTTGCTATCCCAGCAGCTTTCTGTACTGGCTGGGCGTGCAGTTCGTTGCTGCAACGAATTGCCGCATGAAGTATTTGCTGTCGTCATAGCCGCATTTTTCGGCAATGGACGCAATGTTCATGGAAGTGGTGAGCAGGAGATATCTTGCCAGAGAAATTCTGACATTGATGCATTCCTGATGGAAACTGATACCGAAGCAATCCTTATAGATTTTACGCAGATAATTGGTACTGAGCAGCTGCTGTTTCCCAAGGGAATCCAGTGAGAAAACATTCTGCGGCTGTTTGTAGATCTGATCCCGGATTGCCAGAAGTGCCATATAATGCGGATGTGTACGTCGTACTGCGATTTCACGCACTTTTTCTTCCAGCAAAATCCGAACGATTTCCTCCGCCTGTGTATAGGTACAGTCTTCCGGAAGCTGGGATGCAGCACAGCAGAAGGAATCCAGATTGTAGCGGTCCATGTATTCTTCGCAGAAAAGCAGCATATTGCTGCATTTTTCAGCAATCATATCAGCGGATGCCGTATCGTTGCGGACAAAGCAAAGGAAGGTGTTTTCGCCGATCCTGCCGCAGATGCCGGAAGGATGACAGCAATTCTTGACTGCATCTGCAGCGTTGAGCAGTGCCTTGATCTTATGTTTCTTGGATAGATCCGAAAAATTATCCGAATCATTCATGCATACACGAAGCATCAGAACACAGATGCCCTTGCCGCCGGAATTTGCCATCAAGGACTGGAAGGCATTCTTCAGACCGCTCTCGTTGTACATATTCAGCATGGTATCGTGATGCTCCGAAAGGTTGCGGCACTGGAGAAGATACTGAATATCATTCTTCATTCGCAGGAATTCCAGACCGTTGGAAACGGATTTCAGCCAGTTGCGGAATACATCATCATAAGTATCGGGATTTTCGTATTTCAAAACGATATGTCCGAACATATGCCCGTTGAAAAACAGAGGGTTAAAATAATATGCCGAAGGAATCTCACTGTCTGCGAATAATTCGGCAAACCGGTTTTTCTGTGTGACAATGGGCGTGGGATCCATCCACGGAATTACACTCCGACAGGTGATCGTATCATCGGGATGATCAGAATTGCAGTCGTACCAGTGTTCATACAGACAAAGGTAGATGTTCTGCACATAGCGTACCAGAAATTGGAAATCACCGATTACTTTGATCAATTCCTCCAGTGTGGTGCAGACTGTCAGCTTCTGTTCCATCTGGTTGAATAGATTCCAAGTGTCGTATTGTTTTTTGATGCGGGCAGTTTTCAGCTCGTCATGCAGCTGCATTCTGTATTTGCCGCAGGAACAGCTGGTGCCGAAAATAAATTTACCCTTCGGCGGTGTAAATGACGGCCGAGGATCACCCTGCAGAATGCCGTACAGCATCTGCACTGCGGATTCGCCAAGCTTTTCTCTGTTACGCTGGTAGGTAGTCAGAAGCGGCGAATGCAAAAAGCGTTCACGCACATACTCATATCCGACAACGGTCATCCGATCGGGGAGTACCACATGATGCTCCAGCAGCTCATCAATCAGACCATATGCCATATAGTCATTGGCACAGACGATTGCCTGCGGATACGGCAGCTCCCCGGTGACATATCGCTTGGCAAGTGCCTGTCCGGAATTCATCCAGAAATCGCCGTAATGCACCTTCTGCGGATCGTATTCGATTCCGTGGCTTTCCAGAGCTTTTCGATAGCCGTTTACACGATAATGAGAAACATCAATAAAATCATAGCCTGTCAGAATATCAATGTCCGTAAATCCGTGTTCTTCGATCAGGTGATTGGTAACATCTTCAATGTCATTTTCATCGCTTGTGTTGATAAATCGGAAATTCGGCTGATCAAATCCGGGAAGTGCCATTCCGACAATGAGCGTCGGAATTGTCTGTTTCAGCATAAGTTCTCTGATATGCCGCTGCAGCTCCTCATTGACAAAGGATTCCGAAAGAAGAATCAGTGCGTCGAATTCGGGTGACTGTATAAGATCGTAGATCTGATTTTCGCAGTTGACATCTGCGTTGTAGTTGTTTGGATTATAAATATTGGAAATAATAACGACATCAATATTGCAGCTCTGTGCCTGTGAGATAATACCTCGCAGAATCTCTCTCTGCTCAATGCTGTTGACTTCGGCTCCGATGACGCCGAATATCATTCGTTTCTTTTTACTCATTTATTTCACCATCCCTGTGAAATCTATATCTATTATAACAGATTTTCTTAATATTGTCAAGAGATAAATCCTCGTTTTATCCACCTAATCGTTATTTTGTGGGTTGTATTGGAGATTTGGAGAGAAAAAAGATTCCCATGCACACACATGGGAATCTCGGATTGTTGAAAAATTGATTTTCAGTGTTATGAGTTTTTGACAGTTAAAGTTACCCTTTGATCAGTAGACGCTTCATGACAGCCAGATCGAAAGCGTTAAGAACGCCGTCGCTGCAAAGCTCGCCCATGTCCCAGTCATTCAGCGTACCTGCACCGAGCAGGTACTTCTGAAGCATGATCACATCGGCAGTCGTAAACTGCCCATCGGCATTGACGTCACCGATGATGCTGGCTTCCTGGAATGCAGGTTCAAGAACAAATTTCTGTCCGTCGCCGCCCCAGTAATTCCACTGGCAGATATTGGCACCGTCATCAAGACTGATCTCGTACACATCCGCACAGGACTTTCCGCCGGAAACCACGCTGAGCAGGGAATAGGAACCGTCCTTGTTGCACTGGAGCGTGAATTTCTGAGAATCGTTTCCGCTGTATGCGGCAAGAGAAATATTTGCACCATCCTCAGCAGAACCGTTTTCTACAGTCAGTGCTCTGCCGTCCTTTGCCTGCACGGTGTAATTTCCATCATTCTGACGGGTGAAGGTCCAGACAAATTCGGTACTCTGGACTGCGTTTCCGCTGTTTTCGGAGAGAAACAGACCGCTGTTGATACTGCGGACGGTGTAGGTTCCGTCGGGAACATACGGATGTACGGGTTCAATGCTCCAAAGCTGGCAGTCACCGCCCCAGTAATTCCACTGGTTGATGTTGCCGCCGTTTTCCGTTGACCAATCATAAACGTCGAGGCATCCCGTATCGCCGGAGCTTTTGGATACAATGGCGTAATTCATACCATCCTTAACGATTTTCCAGAGCTGATTATCCGAACCGCTGAATGTTTGCAGCTCCACATTCAGACCGTCATCGGCATTATTTCCGTCAACTGCAATGCACTTGGATTCGTCCGCAAGGGAAACGATACGGCAATAGCCGTTTTCTTCGGCGATGAATCGCCATTCCTGATGTGAACCGCCGGATTTTTTCCACTGCTGGAGGTTTGTGCCATCTGCGGTATTTCCGTCGGTGAGGTCGATGACCATACCGCTGTGCTTGTTGGTAATGCAGTAATTCACACCGCTGAGAAGGTCGGTGTTTCCGATTTTCACACTCGTACCCGTTCCGGAGATGGAATCCATATGATACACGAGTTTGCTGTTCTGATTGGTGTAATCCACAAGAGATTCACGGTCTTTTCCGGTGTAAGCGGAGGTTTTTGCACCCCAGATGGTCTGGTTGTTGTTGCCGACTGCCGTGAAGGACATGACCTTCTTGCCGTTTTCATCCTGTGCAGCGAGGAAGTGACCGCTGTACTTCTGTCCGCCGATGATGAGAGTTGCCGCAGAGCTGTCCTCCGCCTGCGTCCAGCTGCCGCTGACGGCACCGCTGATGGAACCATCCGCATGGAGGGTGATGCCGCTATATCGGTGGACTTCCTTTGAAGTGTCCAGTCCATGGTTGATGTATTCGTAATCGCCCGCAATATCGGAGGTTTCATAACCGCCTGCGGAAATCACGTCACCGCTGTATTCAAAGGGAGCAACCACTGGCCAGCCTTCCTGATTGAAGTACATGGAATGCACCTTGACCTCGTGGTATTCCGTGCCTGCGTTGAATCTTGTGTGATAGATCAGATACCACTGTCCATCGTCATCACAGAGGACGGAGTTGTGACCGCCCGACATATAGGCGTTCTGCAGGCTGCTGAACTGGTAGTTGCCCATGACCTTCAGACCGATGCTGTCAAGATTGGGATTCGGACTGAGTACAGCGGCTCTGCCGGCAGCGTCAACGAAGGGGCCCGTGGGGCTTGTCGAACGGAATACACGCATATTGTAGCCGCCCGTTGCTGTCAGGCCGCCGTAGGTGACCCAGAGGTAGTAGAAGCCTGTTTCGGGATTGTATTCGATGAACGGGCCTTCGCCGGATTTTCCATATCCGCCGGAAATCTTGGTGCCGAAGTAGCTGTCCACCATTCTGCCGTCGGCAGTGGTGCCGGACTTCGGGTGGATGCATCTGCCCGTTGCGGGATCCAGCTCCAGCGTAAAAATACCGCCTGACCATGAACCGTAGCACATATACATTTTACCGTCAGTGCCGTAATAGATTGTGGGATCAATGGCATTCGGGAACAGGGAATTGTTGAAATTGGACTTGTTGAACCAGCTTTCGTTGTAGGTTACCTTTCCCGCAGCGATCAGCTCATCCACGTTTGTGGAAGTATATTTGCGGTTCACGTTTTTTGTGGAGCTGACCGCATAGCTGTCGTTGGAGGTGAAGCCCGAGTAGATCAGGTTATCCACAAATGTGTACGGTCCTTCGGCTTTCTGTGAAACGCCGAAAGCGATAACCGAACGCATATAGGTGGAGGTAGTGCAGAAATACATCATGTACGCACCTCTGGAGCCGTCAGCATTTACATAATCGGGATTGTAAATGACATCGGGTGCCCATACGGCAAATCCGCCGACGCAGTCCTCCAGATTTTCTCCCGCCCATGCAAATGCACCTGCAAGATTGCGGGAGAGATCACCGAAAATTACGTTTCCAGGCGTGTTGTAGCCGTTTGTAAAACGTGTCCAGTTCTGCAGATCGGTGGTTTTGGCTGCATCAATATGCGAGCCGAATACATAGTACGTTCCATTCGCATCCTTGAATATGGATGGATCGTGCACGGATACCCGTGCTTTGGCAGCTGCGACGTCCATTGCAGCATTCGGCAATGTGCCTGCAAGCATCATTGCACATGACAAAAAGAGTGCGGCTGCCTTTTTGAAAAAATTCTTCTTCATGACTGACTCCTTCCAAAATTGTGAGAATTTTCCCTAAAAAGGTAATTTTATTATACATGATTTA
>JAZNUR010000196.1:0-24101 GCA_045592405.1 Oscillospiraceae bacterium | reverse complement strand
ATGAGTCTGGAATCCGTGTTTGCTGCACTTTCGGGATGGCTGATCCTGCATGAAGCATTAAGTCCGAAGGAACTTACAGGCTGTGTATTAGTATTTGCGGCGGTAATTCTTGCACAGCTGAAATCACCGGAGAATTCAGTATCCGGAGAGGAAATTAAAAATTTGGAAACGGAGAGGAAACCATGAAAAAACATCTGAGCAAAATTATTTTCGCACTTCTGGTTGCAGCATACCTTGTGGTATGTATGATTGTAACCCCCATTTCAGGAGCAGTTGGCACCATGTGGTCGCTTCTGCCTCCGATCGTTGCGATCGGTCTTGCACTGATCACCAAGGAGGTATACTCCTCCTTATTTGTCGGAATTGTTTCCGGCGGCGTTATTTATGCAGCTGCAACTTCCACAGGATTTGAGGGAATGTTTACTGCCATCATGCAGGATGGACTAATCGCCAATCTCTCGGATTCCTACAATGTAGGCATTCTGATTTTTCTGGTGGTTCTCGGCATTATCGTTGTGCTGATGAACAAAGCGGGCGGCAGCCGTGCCTATGGTGAATGGGCTGCAACGCATATCAAGAGTCGTGCAGGTGCAAGTCTTTCCACCTTCATGCTTGGTGTCCTGATTTTTGTGGATGACTATTTCAACTGCCTGACAGTTGGTTCCGTTATGCGTCCTGTAACGGATAAGTATAAGATTTCCCGTTCCAAGCTTGCGTATCTGATTGACGCAACAGCGGCTCCTGTCTGTATTATCGCTCCCATTTCCTCATGGGCAGCGGCAGTCAGCGGAACGGTTGAGGGTGTGAACGGCATTCAGCTGTTTATCAGCACCATTCCTTTTAACCTCTATGCATTGCTGACACTGCTCATGGTTGTATTTATTTCTCTGAGCGGTCTTGATTTCGGTCCTATGAAACTCCATGAGGACAATGCGAAGAAGGGCGACCTTTTCACAACGCAGAGCAAGACCTATGAGAATGATGATGCACCGACGCACACCCGTGGTAAGGTGATCGACCTTCTTTTCCCCGTGCTGATTCTGATTTCATTCTGCGTTGTAGGAATGCTTTATACAGGCGGACTTTTCAGTGGTGCTGATTTTATCAGTGCATTTGCTGACTGTGATGCATCCTATGGACTGTCCCTCGGTTCCATGGCTGCATTGATCCTGATTATTGGTTATTATCTTGTTCGTCGTGTTCTGAATTTCACAGAATGCATGGATTCCGTTGCCGCAGGCTTCAAGCAGATGGTTCCTGCTATTCTGATTCTTACCTTTGCATGGACACTGAAAACAATGACCGGTCTTCTCGAAGCAGGATCTTTCGTTTCCGGTCTCGTTGAAAGTGCAACTGCGATTCAGATTCTGCTTCCGTTAATTCTGTTTGTTGTGGCAATCGGTCTTTCTTTTGCAACCGGTACATCATGGGGTACATTCGGTATTCTGATTCCCATCGTTACCAGCGTATTCGAGAAGGAGCTTGCGAACGTAACGGATACGGGTGTAATTCCCACAATGGTAATTATCTGTATTTCTGCTTGTCTTGCAGGTGCAGTATGCGGTGACCACTGCTCTCCGATCTCCGATACCACTATCATGGCATCCACAGGTGCACAGTGTGATCATGTGAATCACGTTTCCACGCAGCTGCCCTATGCAATGCTCGTTGCAGCGGTATGTGCAGTTGGATACCTGCTGTCTGGTTTTGTGCAGAATGTATTTGTTGTACTCGGCACATCCATCGTATTGATGCTGCTTGTGCTTTTTGTCCTCAAAATTCTGACAAAGAATCAGAAGAAACCTGAAAAGAAAGCTGCAAAATCATAATACGTAAAAAAAAAATAACCCTTGAAGAATGCAATCTTCAAGGGTTATTGATTTATGCTCAAACGTAGAATTCCTCCATTGTGTCCAGACAAAGGCAGGCAAGTCTGCCGTCCTTGAAACACGCACCGCAGTCAATATGAATATTGTTGTTGCTTTTGTATATTTCAAATTTTCCGCTAAAATGTTTTGTCGGTGTGTGTCCGGAAACCACAAAAATCGTGTCGTCGTCAAAATGTTTCTCATCGGGATCACTACGCATCATGAGCAGTTCGTAAGGGGAGTACTCACTAAGTTTCTTGTCCTTTCGGAAGTTTCCAAGTCCCGAATGCACCATAATGAACGTATTTTCACCGACATCCACCACTTCATAGAATGAGAATTCTTCGATATAATCCAGAATATCTGCACGCTCGGAAAAATCAAGCTCACGGAATTTCTCGATGGTCGTTGCACCGCCTTCTCCCACCCAATCCATCAGCATATGTATGACGGATGCGTCCACTTGTTCGGCATAATTCTGTTCCGTGATGTTAACCGCCAGTTTTTTCAGTACATTCAGTGCCATGTAATCGTGATTGCCCATCAGCGGATATACATTCGGACGTCCCATCATGTCTTTGAGCACCTTGATCGGTTCCTCCCCACGATCCACAACATCCCCGAGAACAAATAAAGTGTCCTCATCACTGAAACCGATCAATTCAAGCATTGAAATATACTTATCGTATTTTCCGTGAATGTCACTCATCGCATAAATCATGAAATTATCCCCCTTGAACGCACTTTTTATACATAATAATATTATACGTGATTCTCATCGAGTTGTCAACCCTAATATTGTCAACCCGATGTGGATGATATCATGAAAATTTCAACAATTTTCAAAAGATTATGAACACTTTTTGTATTGAGAACTATTGACTAATTGTTAAGAATGTGTTATAATAAAATCAAATATAACTGGGAGGAATTTCTATGAAACACAAACTTTGGCGTCGTGCAGCTTCGGTTTGTACTGCAGTATCCCTGTTAATAGGAACGTGCAGTTTTTTACCGGGAAGCACTCCACACAGTGTACAGACTGTACACGCAGCAGATGCAGGTATTCAGGATTTTGCCATTGGCGATGTTACGATGCTTGATCCGTACAGTACCAACGCATTTTCTCTGGAATTGTCCTATCTGCTTTCTTTTGACACTGAGCGTTTGCTTGTGGGATTCCGTGAGAATGCCAAGATGAACACCAATGGTGCAAAGCGTTACGGCGGATGGGAGAATACACTGATTGCCGGTCATACTGTCGGACATTATCTGACAGCACTTGCACAGGCATATCAGAATCCTTCGATCACCGATACGCAGCGTAATCAGATCATGGGAAAGATCAAGGCATTGGTTGACGGAATGAAGGTATGTCAGCAGAATTCCAAGGGCAAACCCGGCTTCCTCTGGGCAGGTCAAGTTAAGAATGCCAATAATGTAGAGCAGCAGTTTGATTTTGTGCAGCAGGGAAAAGCAGGCATTATTGATGAGGCATGGGTACCGTGGTATACCATGCATAAGCTGGTTGCAGGTCTGGTTGATGTTTTCAATGCAACCGGTTATACACCTGCAAAGGAAGTTGGCTCCGGTCTGGGTGACTGGACCTACAACCGTTGTCTGACATGGAATGATGCAACACACAGAACAGTTCTTTCCATTGAGTACGGCGGCATGAACGATTGTCTGTACGAGCTGTATGCAATTACAGGTAAGGAAAGCCATGCGGTTGCAGCACATTATTTTGATGAAACCGCACTGCATGAAAAGGTACTCAAGGGCGGAACCAACGTACTGACAAACCGCCATGCAAATACGACCATTCCTAAATTTGTTGGTGCACTGAAGAGATATATTGTGCTTCACGGTAAAACGATCGGCGGTCAGACAGTAGATGCATCTATTTATCTGAAGTATGCAGAAGCATTCTGGGAGAATGTAACCACGAATCACACCTACATTACCGGTGGTAACAGTGAGTGGGAGCATTTCGGTTCTGACAATGTACTGGATAAAGAACGTACAAATTGTAACTGTGAAACCTGTAACTCCTACAATATGCTGAAGTTGAGCCGTGAGCTGTATAAGATCACCGGTGACAAAAAATACATGGATTTCTATGAGGGTACATACTACAATTCCATTCTTTCTTCTCAGAACCCTGAAACCGGTATGACAACCTACTTCCAGCCGATGGCAACGGGCTACTTTAAGGTTTACGGAAAGCCCTTTGATCATTTCTGGTGCTGTACCGGTAGTGGTATGGAAAACTTCACAAAGCTCGGCGATACCATGTATATGCATAATGGCAACACACTGTATGTCAATATGTACCAGAGCTCCAAGCTGAACTGGAAGGAGCAGAACGTTACGATCACCCAGGACAGTACCATTCCCAACGGCAATACATCTAAGTTTACCATTGAGGGAAGCGGTTCTCTCGATCTGCGTTTCCGTATTCCTGATTGGAAAGCTGGAAATATGACAATCACACTGAATGGTGAGAAGTGCAGCTATAAGAATGTGAATGACTATGCACAGGTTACAGGCGATTTCAAGAGCGGCGACGTGATTGAAGTGACTATTCCTATGGAAGTCAGAGCATATAACCTTCCTGATGGAAATACAACTTATGGTTTCAAGTATGGTCCCATCGTTCTTAGTGCAGAGTTGGGTAAAGAGAATATGCAGACAGGTTCCACAGGTATGTGGGTAACCATTCCGAAGGATAAGGTTGTAGCTTCCGAGAATATTACACTTTCCAAGGAAGGACAGTCTGTTGCAGCATTCATGATGGATATCAATGACTACATGGTTAAGGATCCGAATTCCCTGAAGTTTACACTCACTGGAACCAACACCAAGCTGACATTTACTCCCCATTATCTGCAGTATCAGCAGCGTTACGGTATTTACTGGAAGTTCTTCAGCAATGGTACAGTTTCTGAAGATGATCTTCCCAGAGCAAAGGTTACCGTCACAGATACAGTACAGCCCGGTTACGGACAGTATGAGGGCGACGAGCTGCACAAGATGACAGCATACAATGCACATGGCGTAACAGATGACAGTACCTATCGTTATGTTACTGACGGCGGTTACTTCAGCTATCGCATGGCAGTGGATACAGAAGCTCCGTATACCATTCTGCAGGTAACATTCCGTAAGGCAGATAACGGCAAGACCATCCGTATCCGTGTTGGTGATACCATTCTCTATGCAAAAACCTTAAATTACGAAGGCAACGGCGACACTTATAACGTAAAGGTGATCGTTCCCTCGGATGTTCTGGAAAGAAATGTCAAGACTGTTGATGTTGAAGGAACAGATACGGATGTAATTGATGTTACATTCTCTGCAAATGACGGTAAGGAGTCTGCAAAGGTTTGTGACTTTATCTACATGACAGCCGTAAAGCCTGTTTATGAGTATGATACAAACATTGCATATTTTGTAGACTGCGGTGACCATGATCAGACAACAACAAGCGGAAGCGATAAATTTGGTTACTTCAACAGCAGAACCGAGCAGCTCTATGGCGAGGATAGTGTGACCGGTGCAAAGTGGGGCCTGATTGACGATGCGACCGATAAGTATAACGGTGCATCCAAGAGCAAGGGCATCTATACTGCGAATACATGGCCGAATGAATTTACCCTGACCGATGGACAGGATAAGAAGGCAAGCTATCGTTACACCAAAAACCAGTATGAGAACAATATCGACCGTCATCTGGATTACGGCTTCACACTTCCGAATGGCACTTATACTGTGGAAATGTGCTTCAGTGATCCGTGGCAGTGTTCCAAGAATCCTACGATTTATGCTAACTATGGCAAGGATAACCAGTCCATCGTTGCTGAAAACGTAAATATCGACGGAAACGGTATCGCAACCGGTAAGGTAACTGTTACCGACGGTACACTGACGCTTAATATGCGTTCTCAGGACAAGGCGATCAACGTAAACTACATCATCATCAAGTTTGATAAGACTGAGGAATACTCTGTTGTCGGCAAGAAGGGTGACGTAAATCTCGATGGTCTTGTAAACGATGAGGATATCGTTCTGCTGAACGAGTATCTGCTCAGTGCAGAATCCTTCGTCGGAGATCAGGTATATGCATCGGATATGATTATTGATGTAAATATTGATGCATTTGATCTCGCAATTCTCAAGCGTGAAACGAAGTAATTTGTTTCATAATACATGATTCCCTTTTTCTTCCGTGCTCCGTCTTTCGACGGAGCACATTTTTTATAATGATTGCTTACAACCAGATTCTAAAGAAAATTGAAAAAACCCCCTCAAGTAACAGAGAAAATGAAATGCGGTTTGCAGTTCTTTCCCGGTTCCTTAAGGGGGATATCAAATATTCTGATAAGGCTTTTCAAACCCCAGCTTTAAAGGTGTTTGATTTGAACGAGACAGATAGTCGAGATAAATCTGATCAGAAAAGATCACGCTTCATCAGAGCAAGATCGAAGCCGTTCAGAATTTTGTTGCCATCATAGTCACCGACCTGTCCATCGGTGATGTCACCCTTGCAAAGCAGCCATTTCTGGAGCATGATGACATCTGCAACGGACAATTTACCGTCAGCGTTGACGTCGCCCTTTACTATCTTTTTCTCACCGAAGTTCGCCTGCACGGACATTGCCTGTGAAAGCGTCAGTGTTACGGTGGTATCCTTTCCGGAAACATCGCCTTCCCAGCCGGTAAATTCCTTACCTTCATCCGGAATTACAGTCAATGTAACAGGACAATCGGAAAAATACTTTCCGCTCCAAGCACTTCCCGAGGTATCAGGAACGATGGAGTTGATTTGGATCTTGCCGCCGCCGTTTGATTTCAGGGTGATTGTCTGCAGTGAGCCACGAAGTCCAAGATAGTTTTTCATATCCTCCAGCGTGTGTCCGGCACGCTGATTGAAGAAGTTTCTGATGCCGGGCAGAATATTATTCCGGTACTGGTTTCTGTTGTATTCCATGTTATCATTTTTGGAACCGCCGAAATAACCCCACCACCGAACTGTGGAATTGGCAATCTGTTCCGTATATTCTCTGCCATAAAGCTCTACCATAGCATTCGTCTTTTCGGGCTTGAGCACTTCGTTTGCATAATCGCAGTAGACTGCAGCAAATTGATTACGGAAATTTTCGTTCTTCAGAAGGTTGACAAACAGATTGGTAGGGTATTCGTTTTTGGCGGAATCCATGTGACGGAAACTGTCATAAGCAAAACCTTCTACTCCACCAAAGTCGGCATAGGTAGCTCCCATTGTATAGTCGAAATCGAATGAAATGAAACGCCATTTTCCGTCGCTGTAGGGATTTCCTTCGATTGCATCACCTGTATTACGCCATACGCCATAATTGTAGTTGGGCCAGTCGAAGGTGCCGAAATATAAGCCGGCAGCATAGTGCTCGATCAGGGTGTCAATGTCTATGTAATCACAGACTGCCTGATAATTGGCAGGATTTGTCAGATCTTTCTTGCTGTAGCTTTCTACGAAATCAATGAAGCTGTCAAATTCTGCTTGTTCGCCTTCTTCCAGCTCACCATTCTTGATCATGGCTACATTTTCTTTCTGGATGTCATAATTGGATTCGATGAAATAGTCGGAAAGCTTTTCCGTCATTTCATATAAGCCCCAGTATTCACCGTTGAGGAAAACAACGCAGCTTTGCATATTCTGTGTTGTGATTTTTTCTCTGTCTGCGATGAGCTTTTGAGCAAATCCATCACGAAGGCGTGTTTCCTCGCTGACAGAACGCAAAGAAATGGAATCGTATTTATCAATAAGCTTACCATCCAGTGCATAGTTGTCCGAAAGCAGGGGATATTCAATTTTGGACATACCGTAGTCACTTCTGGCGTAGAGGTTAAAGCTCTTCTGTGCACCATTTCTGGTGGAGGCTCCTTTAATGCGGATACCCATATTCTGTTCTGCAATAGTTTGACCATTCTGGAAAATAGTGATGGCAGCTTCACGTTCCCATTCACGTCCTCTTGAAAAATAATTGGCGACATTATCAGTATCCCACACACTCTTGTTCGGGTTAAAGGACGGGCTGTTTTTCCATTGCAGGTATTGGTTTCCGGTAACGTAGATACCCTTATCGGGATTGAACAAGTTGTCCGGATTTGTTACAAGAGAAACAACCGTCAGATTCTTGTACTGTGCAAGATTGCCGCTTGTCACAAAATAGGTCTGACTGATCACATCACTGAATTTTCCGTTTTGGCTTTTGGCTGCTGCACGGACAACGGTCGCCTTATCCACATTGAACGGCGGCTGCTTATAGCCAACACCACGGCAGATGGACTGTGCGGAATTCTCATCTTCTGTGTAAGCACTGTAGATATTTTGCTGATTGGTGCGATCCTGCACTGAAATTGTTCCGCTATATATTTGTGCAGTAGAAGAATTGGTTGGATCACTGCCATCGGTAGTATAATAAATGGTATCATTGTTTGCCGAGGACAGTGTCAGAGCAAAATCCGATCCATAGAAGCCTGATTTTGCAGAAAATACCGGTGCAGAGGTTACCGCCTCATTTTCCTTGCCGGGAGTTGCACGCATTACCTCGAAGGTATTGCTGCCATCAGGGGTTCTGCCAAAGGAGCTGTCTTCTGCAAGGGTTGGTACAGTGATCTGCTGTAAAATTTCCCCTTGGGGGCTGCTCAGCAGGACGGTTTCACCATTCTTGCTCAGTGCAAAGCCTGTATGCAGTTCTTTCCCGTTGGCAGCTTGTTTTGATGCAAAAATGATCATTCTTTCTCCTGCGGCAATGGTCGTACCGGCAGGGAATGTCCATAACAGGGGTTCTTCAATTTTATCCGAAATCCCATAGCCGGACAAATCAACGGCAGAGCTGCCGGCATTGTAAATTTCGATCCAATCGGAATAGACTCCATAGCTGTCAGCAAGACACGACTTATTCTGTGTGCAGATCTCATTAATATAAATGGAATGATCCGCTGCATGGATTGTACGGATGCAGTTGCCTGAACAAGGTAAAGATACAGCTGCCATCAGTGCAGCAAGTGCTGCTGCCGCAAATCTTGGTTTAAGTTTCATAAAATTCCCTCTCTTTCAATGATAAACAACTCCGTTCATATGGTAGATTTGCCATTTGTCTGACCGCCTTCCCCAGTCGGAACAAACATCGGATACTACATTGTGATACATCGATCTTCCCTCTGCGAACCCCCAACAGATGATGGGTTTACAGATTTAGCGGAGCTTTACGATGAGATGATTGCAGGAGTTGTTATCTTATATAACAATTATACACATATAAACCGGATAAGTCAATAGATTCTATTCTTTTTCACAGAAATATAGCTTTCGACCAGACACATATCCTGCTATAACACAAAAGAGGGCAACTGCTGCGATAACAGTTGCCCTCTTTTTAGGATACCTGATGCTTTAATAGCCAGTTTTGTGCATAGGAACAGGTGGCAGTGACTTTGCCGTTTCTGCTTTGAATCTCCTCCACAGCCATCTTAACAAGCTTTCCCGCAATACCCTGTCCACGTAGAGAATCATCGACAAATGTGTGGTCAATGCAGAAGATTCCTGGTTCATTTTCAGGGAATGTGATTTCCGCAATGATTTGGTCTGATGAATTTGTGCAATAAATGCGATTGTTCTCTTTCTGGAATTCCATGATATCATCTCCTTGTGCTTAATATATGGAGTCGAGGAGGAAATATACGTACTCCATTTATTCCGGGCAGGTATAAGAATCATACGCAGATGTTTTAATCATTCAAGATAGATTACATAGTCAGAATTATAAAACTCCCAGCTATCAGCAGGAATGAGTCCTTCACCGTAATCAACCTGATTATTTTTCACAGAAAAGTCACTGAACCAGCCGTCGACCACATACATACGCCTGCTGGGATCAACCTCACCATAGGGACGATCCATATAGACCGTATTGTTTGTGAAGGTACATCCATAGCCCCATCCTTCGACCTGTTCATGCAGTTCGAAGGCGGCAACGATTTTAGAATTTCCGTTGCGGTATCCGATGTTATCGTGTACGTTCACGTTATTTCCCGCAATATCGACGAAACTGCCAGCATAATTTTGTCCACTCATGCCGTCACCATAAAATGTACAATTAAAAATTTCCGTATTTGTGGTATATTCTTTAACATCTATGTGTTCTGCAGCAACATTTTTAAAAGTGCAGCCATCGACAACGTTATTATCACATTTGTAGTCAAAACCGGTAGTAGATTTTGCACTGCCTATATAAATACCTTCACCGATACCGGGAGATACCGTACCAGTATCATGAATATAGGTGTCCTTTATGAGACAAGACGAACTGCCATCTCGAATCGCAATTGCTTCCGCACCGGTGTTGTATACTTCGCAGTTGCGGATGATGGTATGATTGGAATTGTCAAGTACAATACCTTTCTGGGAATTGGTAATCTTCAGATTATCGATGATCCAATAGTCCCCTTTGATGTGCAGCACATAGCCGTGTGCATCGGTATTTCCAGTCAAAATCGGAGGATTCTCAGGATTCTTTGCTGTCAGAATGATGGGGGCATCTGCAGAACCCTCTGCAGAAGTATCAATTTTCTGTGCACCCTGATAGACGGAGTAATCGTATGTACCGCTTGCGATGCGGATGACATCGCCGGATTTTGCATTTCGCATTGCTGTGAATATTTCGTCAATTGTAGAAACGTCCACATATCTGCACTTACTCTCAGACAGTAATTTTCGTTTCAGCACACACAGATCAAATGCGTCCACTCTTTTGTCATTGGTAAGATCTGCGTTGTGGTCATTTGAAAGCTTATCAAGCTGTAAAAGGTATTTTTGCAGCTTGATTACATCGGCAATGGTACATCGACCATCCCCATTCACGTCTCCCGATGGTTCGTTCGAAGCACTGACACTTGCAGGTGGTGTAGTCAGAACCAAAGCCAGAATAAGCGGAAGTATCCTCCATTTGTTATGCATAGATATTCCTCCGATCTACATATCGATATACCAATCACTAACTGAAATATAATTAGGACTCATTCTTTCCAGTTTTATACATCTGTTCAAGCCAGGAAATCATTTTCTCATGTCCATCCGTGGAGATTGGGAAACTTGCTTGATGTTCAATTTCCGCAAGCTCTGAATTAATGAAGCCATGCCATGTGACAACCTTTAATTCTTCATCGGGAACAATCTTAAAGTTAAAATTGCCCCGGCTGCCCGTGAATGTGTTTTTACTCTGAAAATAATAAATTCTCGGGATATCAAATGCATTTGGTTTTGCCATTATTTTTCCTCCTTGATCAGATCAATCACACAGCTTAAATCAGGTACACAGGCATATAAAAGCGGAAGTATCTCCTCCTCCGGCTGTGATAAATCCGGAACCATAACTGCCTTGCATCCTGCTGCATAAGCGGATCGGATGCCGTTCGGTGAATCTTCCAGAGCCAAGCATTCCGAAGGTAACAGCCCCAGTACTTTGCTTGCCGACTGATAGATTTCAGGATCAGGTTTACCACGATGCACCATATCACCGCAAACAAAACCATCGAAATACGAATGTACTCCTGCCTGTTTCAGATAAGAATCGGCTCGCTCCCGATCGGTTGCAGTAGCAACCGCAATTTTGATTTTATTCTCCTTCAAAAAGGTTAATAGTTCATCCAACCCTTTTTTCTTTTCGATTCCATAAGTTTCCAGATGGGCAGCGGTAAGCTCCCTGCGTCTTGCACGGATTGCTTCATAATTGAAATCATCTCCGAAAATCGCCTGTAGTTTGGGCTTGGCAAATATTGCCGCAAGACTTCGGATTCCGAGAACGTGTTCCATCTCCATCGGAAATCCTGCTTCCCTTGCCGCCTGCATCCAGTATTTTGCAAGCAGTTTTTCGGTATCCAGCATTAGCCCGTCCATATCAAAAATTACACCACGAATCATAGAAAACTCCCTTATAGTAATCCTAACGCCCTTCAATTGCCGAGGGAATGGCATTAGGACTCGTTGGTTTCTTCATCAGAATATTTGGAATAGAAAAACTTCTGTTCCTTATAAAGTCCGTGATATCCCGATACGAGATAACTTACAGCTACGATGAGCATACAGTAGGCGATACATTCTTCACCGAATAACTCAACAGCAATAAACAGTGATGCGAGCGGACAATTGGTGACACCGCAAAACATAGCAATCATTCCCATTGCCGCACAAAGTGAGGGGGACAGTCCGATCAGTGAACCCACCAGACATCCGAATGTGGCTCCGATAAAAAAGGACGGAACGATCTCTCCACCTTTGAAACCACCTCCAATGGTAACAGAAGTAAACAGCATTTTTGCAAGAAATGCATACCAGATTGTTTTGCCTGCAATGGCATTATGTATGATTTCTTCGCCCACACCAAAATAATCATAGCTTTGAAACAAAAGACCAAGCATCAGAACAAAAGCAGCTGCAATGAGAATTCGCAGATAGGGATTGACAAACCATTTCTCAAGCCATTCTTCCATCCGATGCATCAGCTTGCAGAAAACAATACTCAGAATCGCACAAAGAACAGCAAGGAGCAGCGTTTGTAAACCTGTAATGGGAGAAAACTCCGGAATATCTGCAACAGCATAATGCGTTAGTGCGAGACCGAGTTTTTCAGCAATGTAGGATGCTGAAAGTGACGCAACTGTACAAGGAACAAGTGCAGCATAACGCATCTTACCGATGCATCCAACTTCCATCGCAAAGACTACTGCTGCAATGGGAGTCCTGAAAATTGCGGAAAATGCAGCACTCATTCCTGCAAGAATCAGAATCCTCTTTTCGTCCTCATGTAAGTGGAATAGCCTACCGAGAATATTACCGATACTGCCGCCGAGCTGCAGTGCAGCACCTTCACGTCCGGCACTTCCACCAAAAAAATGCGTAATTACAGTGGAAATAAAAATAAGCGGTGCCATTTTTGCAGGAATTTCATTTTCTGAACGCAGGGAAGAAAGCACCGTGTTTGTACCTCTGTCATCATGGTTTTTCGTAACACGATAAATCCAAACAATCAGCAATCCTCCCAAAGGAAGCCCAAGCAGGATCCACGGATAATGCTCCCGAAATTCCGTACCATAGCGAATACAATATACAAATGCCGCACCAACGCTGCCAATCAGAATGCCAGTAATTAGGGAGATGAAACACCATCGGATGAAGAACAGGAAATAATGCGGAAGCTTCCGGCACTTTTCCATAACGATTGTGTAATTGAAAAAATCGTTTGAAAACAACGATAATACACCTCTTGTTTTGCAAAATTTGAAAATAGCGGAATATAATATAATTGTAAGATATTTCATGAAGTTTGTCAAGACGATTCTGTAATTTATCATGGAAACATAATTTTACGAATTGATATCAATCGGTAAAATTATTAATTTATGTATAAAATCAGAAAAAAAGCAAAAAAGGTGTTTACATATGTCGGAAGTTGTGCTATAATTAAATTAATCATAGTCATATTGACTATACAAAAGAAAGGTAGGACTTATCAATGGCATCAAAATATCAGAGAAAGAGATACCGAATCAGATATGACAGAATCATTTTTGTTGCAGCAATCTTTATTGTCTTGATTTTAATCTTGACAGCCTGTGTGAACAGTTGTTCAAACAAAGATAAAAACAAAAACAACAGTTCCATTTTAGACAATATGTCCGCTACGGATAACAGTACCGGAACCAATTCCATGATTACCATTACGACAACAGAACCGAGCATTACCTATGCTGAAGTAACATTAAATTCGACTGCTATTTTCAAAGGCGATCTGATTCTTGTCAATGCAGCAAATCCCTGCAGATTTGACAGCACAGCAATCACAAACGGTATTTCCGACGAAGTACAGTTTGTCACCATCAAGAGTGTTCTGGATACACGGAGCAAACCTCTCCCATATACAGCAAAGGACTGGGAAGTAGGTATGGACAAGGACGCAGCAATGGCTTTGGACGCTTTGCTTGCGGACTTTTACAAAACAAGCGGCAATAATGATATTCGCATGATTGCAGGTTATAGCAGCAGCTCCGAGGATTTGGATTATCGTACAGGCAGAACCTGCAAACTGGGTATCTTCCCCGAGACCGGAAGTTCCTACTTCTATAAAAATGAAGGCACGTTTGCGTGGGTAGCATCCAATGCCAAGAATTATGGCTATATCTTGCGTTATCCCGAGGGTAAGGAAGGATTCTTTGATGACACCATCACAGCAAACACCTCCGCAACATTCCGTTATGTAGGTGTTGCAGCGGCAACATACATCACGGAAAACAATCTCTGTCTTGAGGAATATATTGCTGCCGTGAAATCCTATACCATTGATAATATGCTTCGTATTACCAATGGCGGCACAAATTACGGTGTATACTATGTTCCTGCAAATTCCAATGGAGAAACACGTTTCTCCGTACCTTCCGATCCGAACTCCTATGAAGTTTCCGGCAATAATATGGATGGCTTCATTGTAACGGTAACACTCAACGGCACTGCTGCGATTGAACCCGAAGTTAATTCACAGCCTGAAACCAACGTTATTATTTTCCAGTAAATTACAAGAGCACCTGCGTTTCAGGCAGGTGCTCTGTTTTATATTCCGGTGAAATCAAAATCTGGCGTATAACTGCTCTGTGCAGCCGATTTATCCTGTAAATATCCGTGAAATCCTAATTCCTGTGCGGTTTTCAGCACACTGTTGTATTCCATTTTCGTAATTCGTCGGCTGAGTTCGGGAAATTCTGAAAATTGCCTCATCGGCGTATATTGAGCCATCAGACTGAGAAGAAACTGTTCTGTTCCGAATGCATTTTTCAAATGATGAAGTAACGCAATGGATTCGTGTCTGTGACCGGGAAGCACAAGGTGACGAATGATACACCCCTTTTTCAGGATACCGTTTTCAAATTCCGGTGCACCTGTCTGTAAAATCATTTGCGAAATTGCCTGCTGTGCTACCACGGGATAATCCGGTGCGTTTGCATATTTCATTGCGGAATCACGATCAAAAAATTTGAAATCGGGAAGATATATATCCACATATCCCTTTAGTTCCGCTATTGTTTCAGGTAATTCATACCCTCCGCAATTATATACGATCGGTATGTGGAGAGTGGGCTTTGCGATTTCGAGTGCTTCGAGAATCCAAGGGAGAAAATGCGTCGCTGTCACAAGATTGATATTATGAGCATTCTGTGCTTGTAATTCCAGAAAGATTTCGGCAAGTTTCTGTGGAGAAATTGCTTTACCGGTATTCGAAATGGAGATCGGTTCATTCTGACAAAAGCAGCACTTCAAATGGCATCCCGAAAAGAAAATGGTACCGGAACCATTTGTTCCGCTGATGCAGGGTTCTTCCCAAAAATGCAGGGCTGCTCTTGCCGCAGTGATACCATTTCCTCCGCCGCAAAACCCATTCGTTTTTGTTCGATCAGTACCGCATTTGCGAGGACATAAAGTACAATGACTGATTAGGAATTTCATAGTGCTGCTCCTTTCGTCTGTTATTGGTATTATACCATAAATGTAAAGTTTTCGCAATACTTGACGGAATCAGCAAATTGTGATATACTTATAAAAAACATCAAGGAGGATGAAAAATGTCTGCAATACTGATGCTTGCTGAAAACAGCGTAAAAACAGGGGATACCCGTGATATTGTTCTTTGGATCGTTCTGGCGGTTGCGGCACTGGCACTTGTTATCACAACAGGTGTGTTGTCCGTGATTTCAAAAAAGAAAAAATAATACAACGAATGCATATACTATTTAAAAAGCATTGGGGCTGATAGATATGCGTTGCAGTCTGGATGAACTGCGTCAAAAAGAAGTCGTTAATTTGATCACCGGAGAAAGATTAGGGTATATTGACGATGTCGATGTGGATCTGAATTCTCAGACACTGCGTGGTTATCGAATCTATGGACGGCGTATGCTGTTCGGGCTTGTGAAATTGGAAGATGACCTGTTTGTGCCGTGCGAAGGTGTGAAATTATACGGGAAAGATGTGGTTCTGACAGATAAGGTGGAAACAATCGGCAGATTGCACAAAAAGAGTTTGAATGGATGCCAAAAATTCGTTACCGAATAAGAAGTAAAAAATATTGCAAAACATAAGAAATTATGGTATAATATTAAAGATTTCGCACGCTTGTGATTCCGTGGCGTGGTGCTCATTAATGAGTTGTCGGACGGTCAGCAGGCGGAGGATTCAAAAAAACCAAACATTTTTTAGGAGGAACTACAAATGGGCGTAGTATCAATGAAGCAGCTGCTCGAAGCAGGCGTACACTTTGGTCACCAGACCAGAAGATGGAATCCGAAGATGGCTCCGTATATCTTTACAGAGCGTAATGGTATCTACATCATCGACCTGCAGAAGACAGTGAAGAAGCTGGAAGAAGCTGACAGGTTCATCCGTGACATGTCTGCACAGGGTGAATCCGTACTGTTCGTCGGCACAAAGAAGCAGGCTGGCGATTCCATCCGTGAAGAAGCTGTTCGTGCAGGTGCACACTATGTAAATGCACGTTGGCTGGGCGGTATGATGACTAACTTCAAGACAATTCAGAGAAGAATCCAGAGACTGGAACAGCTCCACCAGATGGCTGAAGACGGCACTTTTGCTCTTCTGCCCAAGAAGGAAGTTGTTAAGCTGAACCTTGAGATCGAGCGTCTTGAGAAGTTCATGGGCGGTATCAAGGATATGAAGAAGCTCCCTGGTGCTCTCTTTATCGTAGACCCCCGCAAGGAAAAGATTGCTGTTGCTGAAGCAAAGAAGCTGAACATCCCGATCGTTGCAATTGTTGATACAAACTGCGATCCCGATGAAGTTGATTTCGTAATTCCGGGTAATGACGACGCAATCCGTGCAGTAAAGCTGATTGCTGGTACAATTGCAAATGCAATCATCGAAGGCAGACAGGGTGCTGATGAAGTAGCTGCTGCTGAGAATGAAGAAGTTGCTGCTGAAGAAGCTGCAGCAGAATAAGTCTTTTACTAAAAATAATATCTGGAGGCGGCTATTATGGCTAATATTACAGCTAAGGACGTAAATGAACTGCGTAAGATGACTGGCGTAGGTATGATGGATTGCAAGAAGGCTCTTATGGAAGCTGACGGCAATGTAGATGAAGCAATTAAGATTCTGCGTGAAAAAGGTCTGGCTACACAGGCTAAGAAGGCAGGCAGAATTGCAGCTGAGGGTATTGTTCTGGCAGTTGTAAATGCTGACAGCACAGTAGGTGCAGTTGTTGAAGTAAATATCGAAACTGACTTTGCTGCAAGCAATGAGAACTTTAAGAAGTTTGTTGCTGATGTTGCTAATACAGTTATCGAGCAGGATCCTGCTGATCTGGATGCTCTGAATGCATGTACAATCAGCGGTGGTACCATGACAGTTGCAGAGGCTCTGCAGGAACTGTTCCTGGTAATGCGTGAGAACATGAAGATTCGTCGTTTTGCAAGAATTACAGGCGATGCAGTAGTTCCTTATGTTCATCAGGGCGGTCAGGCAGGCGTACTGGTAAGTGCAACAACAGAAGCAGGAGCAGCACCTGCTGTTCTCGAAGCTCTGAAGGACTGCACATTCCAGGTTGCAGCTATGCATCCTGCATACCTCGTACCTGCTGATGTACCTGCTTCTATCATCGAGGAAGAGAAGAAGGTTATCATTTCTCAGATGGATGAAGATCCTAAGATGGCATCCAAGCCTGAGCAGGTTAAGGCTAAAATTGCTGAAGGTAAGCTTGGCAAGTACTATTCTGAAAACTGCCTGATGGAGCAGACCTTTGTTAAGGACAGTGCAATGACAATCAAGCAGTATGTTGACAGCAAGGCAAAGGAAGCTGGTGCAGCAATTACTGTTACTGGTTATGTTTGCTTCGAGCTCGGTGAGGGCATCGAGAAGAAGGCTGACAACTTTGCTGATGAAGTTGCAAGCATGATTGGCTAATTCGTTTCACAAGTATGAAAGGCGGTAGATTGCTACCGCCTTTTTATCTGTACTTTCTCAAAAATATAAAATTCTACTTATTTTTTTGTAAAAATTACTTGAAATATTATTTAGGATATGTTATAATAATTACAAAGAGGTTACATTTTTGTTTTGGAAGGAGATAAACTACGTGAAGGCGAAAAAAAGAGGCAATTCGGTTTTTGCCGTTTTGATTGTTATCGTTTTAATACTTGTGGTTGTATGTTCTGTTGCAACCAATATCATATTTTCAGGAGATAAAATCCCACAGATCGGGAATTATTATTTATATTTACATGAAGCTACTGACATGGAACCGGACGTTCCGGAGAAATCTTTTGTATTATCAAAAGAAATTGATGCTTCAGGAATCGTTCCGGGAAATAAAGTCCTGTGTTATCTGAGCGATGGTACTCTTGCACTTCGTGTGATCTACCAGATTACAGATAATGAAGACGGAACGACCAGTTATTATCCCGGAACAGCTATTAATCAGGGATCTGAACTGACCATACCCCGTGAAAACATATTTGCGATCTGCACATGGCAGAGCAAAGCACTTTATAAGTACATTACTTTTGCAACGGAAGTCAGTGGATTAATGCTTTTATTGGTTGTTCCTTGTATCATTCTGATCGTTATGCTTCTTTTCAAAATTGCCAAAGGGAGCAAGGATGAACTGGATGACGATGATTTCCTGTTTGCGGAGGAACCGCAGCTTCCGAAAGCTAAAAGACTGGCGGACAATCCGCTTTTCGAACCCGGAAGTGCACCTGCCCCCGGAGAATCTTTTGAGCGTAAGAAATCTTCGATTTCCGAAAACTTTGAGAAGAAGCCTGTTAATGAGAATTCCCCCTATCAGAAGGCTGTGCAGGAACGTACAATGAAGTTCCGACGCATTGACCAACAGGCAATTGAAGAGGCAAAGTATCAGGAAACTTCGATGAATAAGGGCTCTGGTACACAGGTTTTCTCTACACAGGATATTGAGGAGAGAGCAAAACAGCAATCTGAAACTGTGAACGAAAAGGAAACCCGAGTAGTAGAGGAAGTTGTTGAAACGAAAAAACCAGCAGCAGTCCGTACAGATTCTCCACGAGTGTCCAATACACCGAATATTGACGATATCGTTAAACCTTCGGAGCTTCGTGCAGCAAGAACAGGTCAGAAAATTAATCCTAACATTGCGGCAACCGATTCCATTGACGATTTGCTTCGTGTTTTGGAAGCGGAAAAAAAGAAATTGTAAGAAAAAAGTGCTTGCCTTTGGCAAGCACTTTTTAAATGACAAGATCTGCTTTTTCTGCAGGCGAATATTCAGAAATGTAATACCGTTCAGCAGGGAAATACCGAGTTTCATACTTTTCTCTGATTGCATCATCGTTACCGATGTAGCCATCACGTTTTAATACTCGCTCCAATCGAACATTCTCGGGAATATCCACATATATTGTGAAATCAAAGATACCTTTGAGCTCTTTTCGCTGTAGAAATATACCTTCAACGATGACAATACTGCCAGCTGGAATCTCAAAATGAACAGAACGGTAGTTATCCTGTTCCAGATCATAAAGTTCGATATCCTTGTTGATGTTGCTTCCATTTTTCAGTGGAAGCAGAATTTCATTGAGCAGATATTCATATCTCCATTGTAAATCATAGTAACATTCCCATGGAGAATAATTGTCGTTGTAGCGAACGGCTCTTGGATGAATAAAATGGTCTATATGGAATAACGTTACAGGATATCCGGATCGTTTCAGTTCCTTGTAAAGTTTTTCGGAAATGGTGCTTTTCCCTGCACCGCCCATGCCATCCATACCAATCAGGAGTGCTGTTCCATTATGATGTTTTTGGGAAATTGTTTGAAAAAGAGATACTTCCATCATGACGTTTCCTCCGTTTTTTATCATTATAGCATACGTATCTATTCCTGTCAAGGTGTCAAAAAACGCATAGAAAACAGTGCTTTTTGACATTGACACATAAATTATGGTATGGTATAATGAAACATAAGATTTGTACAGCGGAGGTGTTTTATGAAATACCGTAATCCTATCATACCAGGATTCTATCCCGATCCCAGCATATGCAGGGTGGGTGATACATATTATCTGGTTTGCAGCTCTTTTCAGTTTTTTCCCGGAGTGCCTTTGTTTGAAAGCAAGGATTTATTGAACTGGACACAGATCGGTCACGTGCTGACAAGAGAAAGCCAGCTGCCATTATCGGGAGCAAATTCCACCGGAGGAATCTATGCCCCAACGATTCGTTACAATAATGGTAGATTCTATATGGTGACTACCAATGTGTCGCACGGCGGCAATTTCTATGTTTATACGGATGATATTCACGGTGAATGGTCCGAACCGATTTATGTAGAGCAGGATGGCATAGATCCTTCCCTTTTTTTTGAAAATGGAAAAGCCTACTTTATGAGTAATGGTACGGATGATAACGGCGTACAAGGGATCGTCCAATGTGAAATTGACATTACAACCGGACAGAAGCTGACTCCTACAAAATGCATCTGGCAGGGTACAGGCGGACGATTTCTGGAAGGTCCGCATCTCTATAAGATTCAGGATGCATATTATCTTATGGCATCCGAGGGTGGGACGGAATACGGTCACATGGTCGTGTACGCAAGAGGAAACTCTCCATATGGCCCGTTTGAAGGTTATGCCGGAAATCCGGTGCTGACAAACCGCAACCTCGGAGGTTATCAGATTCAGGGATGCGGCCATGCTGACATTGTAGAAGATACGGCTGGCAACTGGTGGATGGTACATCTTGCATTCCGACAAATTGACAATTGGGTGATGCACCATATAACGGGACGGGAGGTGTATCTTGTTCCCGTAACATTTGACAGTGAGGGCTGGTTTACTGCCGGCGTAAATGGAACGACTTTGCAGGAAATAGAAACCGATCGTTTTAACAATGTGGTTCAGCGGACTATTCCCGATAAAACCTTTGCAAATACAAAAGTCGGCACGGACTGGTGTTATATGGGAAATCCGATACATGAGCATTATGAATTCGCCGACGAGACATATCGACTCTCAAGCAATGGCTACAGTCTGTCGGATACGGATAATGTACCCACATTTTTGGGAATTCGTCAGCAGGAAATGAACCTGCAAATCTCCTGTGATGTAAAAGCAGCAGGGGAGGAGGCGGGAATAACCCTGTATATGACGCCGGATCAACATTATGACATTGCTCTGCATAGTACCCGCACAGGGTATGAAATTATCCGTCGTTTGCGGATCGGTGATGTTGAACAGATTGACGGACATATTGAAATTCCACAAGATCGTGCAAAACTTATGATCTCGTGTAACAATTATGCGTATCATTTCAGTGCTGAATGTAACGGAAAACTGTATGATTTGGGCTCTGCACAGACAAAATTCCTATCCACAGAAATCGCCGGAAATTTCACGGGCGTCATGATTGGGCTGTATGCACAAGGTGCAAAATGCAAAGAATTCGCAGATTTTGCAAACTTTGTATGCAAAAATCTTGCAGAATAATAAACGGAGGACTTTCACAGCTGAAAGTCCTCCGTATTTTTATCGTAGTCTGATCCACCATTCATTTTCACGAAATCCCACCAGAACAGTATCCTCCATTACTACAATCGGACGTTTTACGAGCATTCCATCGGATGCAAGCAGCTGAAGCTGTTCGTCCTCCGTCATATTTGCCAGCTTGTCCTTAAGCTGCAAGCTTTTATACAGCATCCCACTCGTATTAAAAAAACGTTTCAGAGGCAGCCCGCTCTTGTGCAACCATTCTCTCAATTCCTCGTAGGTCGGATTTTCGTCTTTGATGTGTCGCTCTTGGTAAGTGTGTCCTTTTTCATCCAGCCATTTTTTGGCTTTCTGACAAGTGGTGCACTTGGGATAATGAACCAGAATCATGTTGATACCCCCTATAACGATTTTAGCACGCTGATATAATACTATTATACCACATAAAAATTGCAAATGCAAGCTTTTATGTGAATTTGCTTGACTTTTCTTAAAAGCTGTGGTATACTGTACTATAGTGACTAATACAGTTTCTTGAAATTATGCAATTCTTAAAGTTTTCTTAAAGAAATGGGCTTGACAATACAAGTTAAATCTGGTATACTTGTATAAAAGAGAGAAGTTAGCTTTGTTTAGTTTGCACAATCATTTCTATGGTTTACAAATATATGTGTATCATTCAAGGAGGATTAACATGAGAATCCCTGCAATTCGAGATGAAAAATATGTGATGATTGCAGCAGTTATATTTCCCGTTTTATTGGAAATTGCACTTTATTTTAATGTTATCTGGTATGTGCAGTTATTTAATATTCTGCTGTTGTTCATTGTATATGGTCTTTTTCTTGTATTGTTTCGACGTTTGCGTCCCGCATTGATCTCCATCACAGTGTTGATGCTTGGATTATCCATTGCGAATGAATTTTCCATCAACGCCCGTTCCGTGGCATTTCAGATCAGTGATTTCTTTTGCCTTGCAGATGCCTTGAGACTTTCTGGCAGATATAGTTTTCAGATTACCGGTGTTATGGTGCGTGACACTATTTTAAGTGTTTTTCTGCTCAGTACAATGTTGATTCTGCTTCGTAAGTATGATGATAAGGAATATAAGCGACAAACGCTGTTTCGTGGAGCGATCACATTCTGTGCAGCACTTCCCGTTGCTTTATTCTTCAATCTTGAAGATCACAGTGACGGAGATATAAAATTCAATATCAATCGTTTTACAAAGGAGAATGGTGTTCTCTATTCACTGTATGTGGAAGCGAAGCAGCATGGAATTGATGAACCGGAGGGATATTGTGAAAATACTGCACAGGAACTTCTTGCCTGCAGCCAGCTTCCAAAGGTTCCGAACAGTCCCAATATCATTGTTGTGATGAATGAGTCGCTTTCGGATTTCGATCTTGTAGGTGAATTGCCGCTTACACAGGATCTTCTGCCGTTCATTCACAGCATGGATAAAAACTGCATTAAAGGAAAAGCGTTGGTATCCGTTTTTGGCGGATACACCTGCCAATCAGAATGGGAATTTCTCACAGGCAACACCATGGCTTTTCTGCCGGTGACTGCCGTTCCGTATAATCAGTTTATTGATTATCCGATCGACAGTATTGCAAGCTCCTTGAAACAGCTCGGCTATGATACTACTGCTGTTCATCCCTATCATGGCATAGAGTGGAATCGTGACAAGAATTATCCGCTTATGGGCTTCGATAAATTTGTCACAGGAGAGGATTATGGTGTTGTCACTGAAAAAATGCTCGAAACTCTGCCTTCAGAAGTTGAGGAATCCTTGTATTTTGGAGACCTTGACTATATCCGAGGTTTTGTGAGTGATTCTGAAAATTACCGCAAGATCATAGAACTCATGGAAGAAAAGGAAGCGGGAAAGCCGCAGTTTATTTTCAATATTACCATCCAGAATCATGGCTCCTACGGATATGAGGGTGACGATTTTGAGGAAGTGGAATTCTGCAAAGGAGCACCTAAAAATATTAACCAGTATCTGACCGTTGCACATGAAAGCGACAAGGCGTTTGAAGAGCTGATTACATATTTTGAGAATTACCCCGAGGATACCATTATCCTAATGTTTGGAGATCATCAGCCTGCACTGGATATGCCGTATACAAAGCTCTTTGCTGATCCGACAAATGAGGTTGAAGTTCATGAAACCAATTATACTGTTCCATATGTGATGTGGGCAAATTATGATGTTGATTGGAAGGAACACGAGATCACAAGCCTCAATTACCTCTCAGCCATTCTAAAACAGAATGCGGGCTTGCCGGCTGACAGCTGGGATACGTTCCGTATGAATGTGATGCAGCAGTATCCTGCCATCAATTCATACGGTGTTGTAGATGCAAATGGCAATTATCTGCAGCTCAATAGTGTGCTTGAAAATTCCACGGAGGTGCAGGAATACCAGCACTTACAGTATTATCGGACATTCGACGTGGCTGAACAAACAAAATAAACGATACCTTGGGAAACGCTCTGCTATCAAGCAGAGCGTTTTTGTTGGTAAGAAAACCCCCAGCTATGCTGGGGGATAAAATGCTTATAGCTATGGTGGAAAAAGAGAACCTCCAATGTTATAATGAAGTTAAGGTCTGCCAACCTAACTTAGAATAACAGAGGAGGTATCGTCATGACAAGAGA
>JAZNUR010000195.1:0-3825 GCA_045592405.1 Oscillospiraceae bacterium | reverse complement strand
AAGGGGTTCGGGGACGAAGTCCCCGAACGATAGCCCCTCCCCTCGGGGAGGGGTTGGGGGTGGGGGCAATGGCAGGATGCCTGTCACTCGGAAAAAGGACTTTTTTACAAGTCAAAACGGCTTCTTGCGAAGCCGTTCATTTTCTTATTCAGCGTCCTCAATTGCGTCTTCCACTGCATCAACAGCATCTTCCACTGCGTCAACAACTTCATCCACTGCGTCCTCACCGGGGAGAACCACATCCAGATCCTCGCCGCAGCAAGCACACTGCTCACCGCAAGCAATGTCATCCAGACAATCATCATCGAATTCTGCACTGTCAAAACGCATTCTGCGTTTCTGGTTCTGCTTCTGAATCAGAATAACAACGGCAACGGCTGTTGCAATAGCTGTCGCTGCAATAATTGCGATCAATTTCCAGTTTTTCATAATTATCCTCATTTCTCCGCAGAACATTACGTTTTTCCGGACTGCTGCGGTCAGTGATTCATTAAAATTCCGGCTTACTTGTTTTAATATATTTATATTATACCATATTTTTTTGCGGATTTCAACACTTTTCAAATATTTTTTATAAATTTTTTGTGAGATACATCAAGATGGAGATGGCGGCAGTCGGAGCGGTTTCACAGCGAAGTATCCTGCTGCCCAGCCACACACGGTGCAGACCTGCTTCCACCGCCTGCTTTGCCTCCTCCTCAGAAATGCCGCCCTCGCTGCCGATGAACAAGCCGATGCGGGATTTTCCTTCCAACGGCACGTCGCCGAACCGCACGCCGCCCTCCTCCTCATAGAGCATCACGGAAAGCTCCTGCGACTGCATACTTTGCAGGGCTTCTTTCCATGTCATCAGGGGAGCGACCTCGGGGATGATGCCCCTGCCGCACTGTTTTGCGGCAGAAACGGCAATTTTCTGAAGCCTTTGACGTTTTTTCTCAAAATCCGCCTTTGTCGGGCGGGAAACACAGCGTGAGGTCAGCACGGGGACGATTTCACAAGCACCCAGCTCCACGGCTTTCTGCACGATTTCCGAGAGCTTGTCCTGCTTAGGAACTGCCTGATAGAGCGTAACCTTAACGCTCGGTTCTGCGGCACACGGCATGATGGAAAGCGGTTTCAGGAACACCTCGCTGTCAGTGATGCGGATGATTTCGCATTCGTAGTCCATTCCCTCGGCACAGACCGTGAGCTGTTCGCCCGTACGCATCCGCAGGGAACGCCCGATATGGTGTGCATCCTCACCGGTAATGATGATCTGTTCGGAGCTTGCGTGCTCCACAAAGAATCTCGGCATAGCGGCCTCCTACATGACGCAGTAGTACTTGCCGTCGATCTCAAACATGAACACATACTGATCATCGACGAGCATGGTTGAGCCGCCGTTGTTGTAGCGGATGAGCCACTGCATATCCAGTGCCCAGCAGTTGTCCACAGTGCTCATGAAGTCACTCTCTCCGTTGATCTTGTCGAGGATTTCGATCATGGTATTCAGACCGGATACAACACGTTCCTGTGTAAAGCCGTCGATGGTGGCCATAGCGAATTCGAAGTCATCGGCAGTGATCTCTGCAACGGAGCCCTGCAGGGCAACGACCATTTCATCCATTGTTTTGTACTGGGTGCTGTATACCTCGTTGAGCTGGTAGTCGGCGTAGAAATCCAGTGTGGATGCAGCATAGCCTGCACCGTCGCCATTCTGGATGGCGGCGAGGTAATCTGTCAGTGCCGTGAGCTGGGCTTCATTGACAAAACGTCTGTCGTAGGAAACGGGCACGGCATAGGTGGTTTTCGCTTCACGCATGGTTGCACCGTAGGGGAGGTCCTCCTCGGCGACATTTACGTCCTTGTCCATGCATCCGGTGAACATAACTGCACCGAGCATTGCGGCTGTCAGTATTGCACTGATTTTATGTAAGCGGTTCATTGCGGTTTCTCCAATCATAATAATAAGGGCAGCACCGCACAAAGACCGCCTGACAGCTCAGCACATCATCCGTTTGCATCTTTTCAGGCATCTTGCCCAATTCCCCTTAGCAATACCTACAGTATTGCATCATCGTCATTGGATAATCTGCCATAAAATCTGCTGCACATCTGACGCACTGTCCTTTATGCGGTGGTGCCTAAGGATTCATTCCCTACTATAACTTTACCACATTGTCCCCCATTTGTCAAGGCGGGCGGGCGGGGTGCCCCCGCTGGCGAGGTTGCCTGTTAGGGAGCGCCTTTGAATTTTTGTCCGCAATGCTCCTTTGACTTCGTCAAGCGGAGCAAAGCTGTTTATGGTTAGTTGGCCGCCGCACAAGGCGGCTTATGTACACCGAACAAATCATAATCTGCGGTGCACGCAAGCCGCCTTTGGCGCCGGCCTGATCGTGGAACCAGCTTTGTGCCTTTGCGAAGCAAAGCACATTGCGGACAAAAGAACCGGCGGCAATCCCTAACAGGACATCTCGTCCGCGGCGACCCGCCGCTATACTTGCTGTTCGAGTACGAGTTTGAGTTTTTTGATGATCTTTTTTTCAAGGCGTGAGATATAGGATTGGGAGATGCCGATTTTCTCTGCAACCTCCTTCTGCGTTTGTTCTCTGCCGCCGTAGAGACCGAATCGCATTTCCATGATCTCACGTTCACGATCGGGCAAACTTTGCACGGCTGCACGGAGCATATCACGTTCTGCCTCCCATTCGATGCCGCGGTTAACGATGTCATCATCCGTGCCGAGAATGTCCGAGAGCAGCAGTTCATTGCCGTCCCAGTCCACATTCAGCGGCTCATCAATGGAAATTTCTCCGCGGTATTGTGTTGATTTTCGCAGGAACATGAGAATTTCATTTTCAATGCACCGGGAGGCGTATGTAGCAAGCTTGATGTTTTTTTCAGGGCAGAATGTGTTCACGGCTTTGATCAGCCCGATCGTTCCGATGGAGATCAGATCTTCAAGACAGATGCCGGAAGTTTCAAATTTTTTGGAGATGTACACAACAAGGCGCAGATTGTGGGTGATCAGCAGTTCTCTTGCAGCGGTATCTCCGCTTTGCAGCCTGCCGAATACTTCCTCCTCCTCCTCACGAGTCAGAGGGGGCGGCAGGGTGTCCGAGCCGTTGATATAATCCACCGAACATGGCGGCGGAAACATACGATCGATCCATCTGCGGAATCGTGACAGCAAATTCATGGAAATTCCTCCTTTTATTATAAATGCAGCAGCTTCGGGTTGAATATGGCTTTCTGATTTTCACGTTCCCCGATGCCGATGAGGGCATCCACTTTTTTGTATCTTCCGCTTTGTTCCGAATAAATCACCACCTCGTCGGGCTGAAACACGGGGATCAGTCCGTTTCCCGAAACCGTCGAGCAGGGTAGCAGACGGAAACCCTTCACGGGCTTGCTCAGATCGGGCGGCGTCATATTTTCCAGTTTTCCTGCGTCGCAGATGATGACGGGTTTCCCTGTGAAGAAGTCCACCAGAGAATTTCCCGTATCTGCAAGACCCTCCAGCTGTGCCGTACAGCAGCGGTAGCGGATACTGACCCGATACCTCCCCTCCGCCGCATGTGTTCGGTCATGCAGGTACTGCACGGCACGCAGGAGCAAATATGCAGCAATGGTAAACAAGACAAGATGCAGGAGGGATACATCCGGATACCAGCAGGAATTGGCATGCAGCACCCGAACATTGCAGAGCATTGAAAGGGCGAGCAGAATCCCTGCCAGTGCAAAGCTGCAGCCGAACAGGCAGATACTGCTCCAGCACAGACGCATGCGGTCACGCACACCGAATGCAGCCATGCACAGCAGCACAGCAATAAGCAGCTTGCACAG
>JAZNUR010000194.1:0-4879 GCA_045592405.1 Oscillospiraceae bacterium | reverse complement strand
GTGTCGTACCATCAATTGTAACGGCACCCTCTTCCATTAGCTCAAGCAGGGCGGATTGTGTTTTGCTGGATGTACGATTGATTTCATCAGCAAGCAAGAGATTACAAAAGGCTGCTCCTTTTTTAAACACAAAAGAATTGGTCGCTTTGTTGTAAATTGTAAACCCGGTCACATCCGATGGCAATACATCGGGTGTGAACTGAATACGTTTGGTCGACAAAGATAGTGTTCTGGAAAGAGCAAGTGCTAACGTCGTTTTTCCGACCCCCGGAATATCTTCAAGCAGAATATGTCCTCCCGCAAGGATTGCAAGCAAAACCTTGCAGATACGTACATCCTTACCACTCACTGCTTTACGGATCTCAACGAGCATTTGACGAACTGCAACGTTTCGGACCGAAAATCCTTCCATTGCAGCTGCTTGTATTGTACTGTGTTTCATGAGTTCCATTCTATATAACGTTCCTTTCTTGAATATAAGAAGAACAGTTTTTCTCAAAAGCTGTACTATTATTATATCATTTTTTTTTCGTGATTGCAATAGGATGGAAGATATTTGTACTTTTTAATCCGTCTGTCAAGATATTTTCCAAAACCCATTGCATTTTTTTTTTAAATATGGTATGATTAAATAAACTTCGTGAAACACGATAGAAGGAGGACGATCACGATGAAACTATTCAAAGGCAATAATGAGGAAATGGTACGAATTATTGCGATTGCAGCAGCATTGCTAATTATGTTTATCATCATCGGTTTATCAATACATTCGATCAATACCATTAATGAAACGAATCAGAAACGCAAAGAAAAAGAAAATGCAAAAGAATTTGCAGCTTCTGTTGCACAAACAACAGCAACAACAAGTATCTGGGATGCATTACGTTCGACAACAACTGTGGAACCTGTTGTTATTGCCACAGATGAGGAAGGCAATATCATCACCGATGTTGCTACGGAAACGGAAACAGAATCTTTTGCGTCAACCGAATTTATTGTTACAATGAACTAAAAGGAGAATCCATGAAGAAGAAAATGAAACAAAAGAAAAGTACAGCAATGAGAATTATTGTTCTTATCATCGCCTCAGCAATGCTTCTGGGAGTTCTCCTCTTACCGCTGACGCAGAATTTTTAAACCACGAGAATCATCTTCCATAAAAAATCGAAACACCCAAAACAACGGACAAAAATAGTTGTTTTGGGTGTTTTAATTAGTTTTGCACATTTTTTTATAACTTGGTATTGACAAATTGTGCAAAGTGTGATATAATGATTACAGTTTGAAAACAAAAGTAGTGAAAATACTCATTGAATATAGTTACATAGGGACAAAATACTGAAAAGAAGGAGTGGATTCACATGAATCATACAATCAAAAAAATCATTGCTGTATCGTGTTCGGCAATTGTTTTTTTACAAAACACAGCATTTTATTCTACCGCCTTTGCAAAAGAAGTTTTTTTTGAAAAGATATTCGATACCAATGATGATCCGGAAAAATTCAAATATATGAATGGGACAAACCTGTTCTCCCAAAGTTCAAAGGAATCCGATACAAAAGAAACAGAAGCCAAAGATTCCCAAGAAACAACGGAGCCCACAGAACCTCCCAAGCCGACAACTCCTGAAGAATTAACGCACTATAAAAATCTGAATGACTATGATCTGATTGAAGGAATTGACGTATCAAAATATCAGCCAAACATTGACTGGAATGCTGTCAAGGAAGATGGCATTGAATTTGTAATCATTCGTGTAGGATATCGTGGTTACGGAAGTGAAGGGAACATTAAATTAGACGAATGTTTTGAAAGTCACATAAATGCAGCAACAGAAGCAGGGCTTGATGTCGGTGTATATTTCTACACGCAGGCAATTTCAACAAATGAAGCGATTGAAGAAGCCAATTTTGTCCTTGAATGCCTTGAGGGATATGAGTTGACAATGCCTGTGTACATAGATATTGAAAATGTACCCGGCAATGTAGGACGATTGGACAAAGCCAAATTATCGGTTGAACAGCACACAGAAATTTGTGATACATTCTGTGAAACAATTGAAAGTGCAGGATATCAAACTGGAATCTATGCCAATAAACATTGGCTAGAAGAGAAGCTGAATGCTGCGTATCTGGCAGACAAATATCCTATCTGGCTCGCACGTTATCATGTAGAACCTGAATATCGCGGTGAAATTTCAATGTGGCAATATTCAAAGACAGGAAGTATCAATGGAATAAACGGGGAAGTTGACCGGAATTGCCTTTATGTCAAAAAACTATCTTTTGAAAATGAAATGATGATTGTTGATCGACCCGGTATTTTCACACCTGTAGTTTATGGACGAGGAAACATTGAATTAAAATCGTCAGATACGTCGATTGCTCAAATTATAGATAAAAATACGATTCAACCTGTCAAAAACGGAGTGACAACGATTACAGCAAAATCCGACGATGGAAAAAAAGCGAAGATGAAGCTGATCGTGATTGCGTTTCCTAAAATTGAACTGACTGAAACAACGTTAAAACTTGAAGGAATCGGTACAAAAAAGAAATTGGCAACAGTAAAAAATGGCATTAATGTAACATGGGAATCCACCAATAACTCTGTAGCAACTGTATCCCAAAATGGAACAGTAAAAACAGTCGGCTACGGCTCTGCTCTGATTATCGCTAAAAATTCATATGGCAATATTGGCGTGTGTGAAGTGAGTGCAAATAGCGATGTTATAGGCGACTGCAATAACGACGGTAATATCAGTGCACTCGATGCAGCGGAACTCCTGGTATATGTTGCAAAGTCCAGTGCTGATGGAAACAGTGATACTGTCATTGATGATAACTTCCTAAAAAGATATGATGCTAACATGGATGGTGTCATCAATACATTGGATGCAGCTGAAATTCTTGTTTCCAGTGCGATGTCAAGCACAAAAGGCTGAAATTTTAAAGCTGTAAAAATTTAATATCATGGAATTTTACTTCTGATTTCTTGCGTCTTTGACAAAAGAAATCAGAAGTAACTTTTTTACTGCAAACACTTGATTTTTGTTTAGGAATATGGTATAATATATAAGTGGTTTGGAGAGTTGTCCGAGTGGTCGAAGGTGCGAAACTCGAAATTTCGTGTTCTCTAATAAAGAACCCAGGGTTCAAATCCCTGACTCTCCGCCAAAACGATGGTTCATGGATTTGCTTCCATGAACCATTCTTTACACATCGTAGTTGCACAAAATTGGTATTTCGTGCAACTTTATATAGAATAAACATTGCCTGTATTATTCATAAAAAAACAGCAGGAGTACTCTCCTGCTGTTTTTTTATCTATTTATTTTCATTGGATTCATCTGCGGATTGTTCCGAAATCTTCGCTTCAGTTTCGGTTGTTTTAGCAGATGTTTCTGCAACAAAAGCCTTGGTTGTTGCAGTTGTTTCCTTTACAGTTGTGGAGGTCTGCTTTGTGGCAGCAGTTTCCTTTACTGTAGTTGTTGTTTCCTTTTTATTGGATTCAATAGTTGTATGCGTAGTCGTTGTAGTAGATTCTTTGGTTGTCTGGCTCGTTGTAGTTGTGGATATGGATTCTGTTGGCTTTGTGGTTTCTGCCTGCTGAGGCATTTCGTCCGTCGTGGAGCAGATGTATGTAAACTTCGGTGATTTGAAGCCCATCACTGCACGGAACGAATTACCACGTACCGTTACCTTTCCGTCAATGATTACTTTGTTGACGTATCCCCCATTGCCCTCTACAATCGTGATCCAGTTTTCAGGGTTTGCAGATAACTCAATACCATATGCATTTTCAAGCTTTCTGCGTAATTCTTCTACTGAATAGTAAATAACATCACCATAATGCGGATCATACAATTCATCGTAATCAGCGGAGACACTGCGAAGATACGGAATATCTGCAACAAACACATCATAACAGTTTGCAGTTATGCCGCCGCTGGATGCATAGAACATTGTCATTGCATATTTTCCGTCATAATAAAGTGCTTCGCCGAGAACGGACGCACACGCATCAATGATTTTCTGTGGGGGATTCTTTTTTCCCTTCAGATCATGTGCGTCGTTCTTATGATATTTCATGTATGAATAGATTGCAACAGCCTGTGCCTTGATGGCTTCTACGTGCATATGTGCACCGATCTCAAGGTGAACAATTTCAGCAACCTGTTGTAATACATTGCCCGGTACACCCTTTACGGTCACAATTTCCTTTTCAGCAGTGCCGGTATTCATCAAAGTCGTTCCCGGATAATAATGGAACAAGATGTCCTGATAATTCCATCCGGCATATTTTGCATAGAAATTTGCACCGTTCTGGCTCAAACCAACACCATGTCCGTAGCCATAGGTTGTAAATGCAAAATACCCTTCTTCTACGCTGGAAACAGCTGAATCAGCTTTTCCGTTGGAAACCACGGTATCATTTTTGTTTCCCTGTGCAATCAAAACAGCGTCTTTCTCTGTTTCAATCACTTCTCCGTTTTCGTCTGTTATTTCAAATGTTGTCTCATTCAGAGTATCTACCGCTTCATACTTTACAAGCGAAAAATTATCCGCATATTCTGTAAGATCAGCTTTCCACCAATTTGTAGGTGCGTAGATATCTTCCTTATTTTCTGCAGTGTGGACAAGTGTCACGCTGCTAAGGTTTTCTGATTCTGTTTCGGATTCCTCTGTTCCTGTTTCTGTTGATTCTCCGGCTGCTGTCATGATTTCAGTATCAGTTTCTGTCACTGTTTCTGCAATCAGAGTCTGCATCTGATAATTATTCGCCATCAGAAGAGCAGCAAGAGCCACTGCAAGGTGTTTCTTCGGTATTCGAATCTTCATCATATAAACTCCATCTTGCCGATTGCTCGGTTTTATT
>JAZNUR010000193.1:0-8720 GCA_045592405.1 Oscillospiraceae bacterium | reverse complement strand
TGCGGACATTGCCGTGCCATCCTGATACAGTCCCTCCTGCTTGAGATTGCGCACAATGCTGCAAATTCTTGCATGGGCGTACTGTACATAGTAAACCGGATTCTGGGAGGACTGCTCCACAGCAAGGTCAAGGTCGAACTCAAAATGTGTATTCGCTTCACGCATATTGAAGAAGAAACGCGCTGCATCCATCGGGATGTCCTCCAGCAGCGTCACCAGTGTGATCGCCTTGCCGCTTCTCTTGGAAAGCTTCGCAACTTCGCCGTTTCTCAGCAGAATTACCATCTGCATCAGCACCACATCCAGATGGCTCACATCCACATCCAGTGCCATGAGGGCAGCCTTCAGACGGGGCACATAGCCGTGGTGGTCGGCACCGAGGACATTGATCGCCTTATCAAATTTTCTGGTCACGAGCTTATCACAGTGATACGCAATATCCGGCACGATATAGGTCGGAATGCCATTTGCACGGACGAGCACGAAATCCTTGTCCGCACCAAATTCAGAAGCCTTGAACCAGATCGCACCCTCCTGTTCATAGGTATAACCCTTTTCCTTGAGTGCGTCAACGATCTTCCAGACGCTGCCATCGGCATGGAGTGTGCTTTCATGATACCAGTTATCGTATTCTACACGGTACTTCTTCAGGTCACGTTCCAGACCTGCCACATTCTTGGGAAGTGCATAGGCAACCAGTGCGTCACGGCGTGTCTTGCTGTCAGCTTCAACGAATGCATCACCGTTTTCCTCGGCAAATCCCTCTGCATGGGCAATAATATCGGGGCCATGGTACGCATCCTCGGGCATTTCCACGCCTTGCCTGTACTTCTGAAGGTAACGCACTTCCAAAGAAGTGGCAAACTTCTCGATCTGGTTTCCGGCATCGTTCACGTAAAACTCACGTTCCACATCCCAGCCAGTCCATTCCAGCAGAGCGGAAATACCATCGCCGAGTGCTGCACCTCTTGCATTACCGACGTGCATGGGGCCGGTGGGGTTTGCAGAAACAAATTCCACCAAAGCACGTTTGCCCTTGCCGCCTTCCGTCTTACCATAGTTTTCCGCATCGTTCAGAACTGCCTGCACGGTATCGGTGAACCAGTTCTTTTTGAGGAAGAAATTGATGAAGCCGGGGCCTGCGATTTCTACACGCTCAAAGTAGGTTCCGGCAAAATTCAGGCTTTCTGTCAGCATTTCCGCAATTTTTCTCGGCGGCATACGCAGTGCCTTCGCAGAAACCATTGCAATATTTGCGGCAAAGTCACCGTGGGACTTGTCCGCAGGCACTTCAATTCTAAATGCCGGTATCGGTTCAGCGGGAACCTTCTCCTCTGTCACAAGTACGCCCAGTGCCTGCAGCAGCATTTCACGAAGCTGTTCCTGTGCAGTCTCCATCATATTTGTCATATTGCATCCTCCTGTGTATCTGTTTTTCTGACATCCAGAATAATTTCGTTATCGGACAGCAGCGTGGAATTGGTATCCACAATATACCGCATTTCCAGATGACCGCCCTGCTCGGTCAGGGTACTTCTCACCCATTTTGCGGTGATTCCCACTGCAATGTCCCCGAACGGTGTTGCGTAGTGACAGAAATGCTTGACGCCCGGCTGTACCACCAGATGCGTCTGGAAGGTACCGGTGCGGATCACGGAAACCATGTTTTCCGGAGAGATCCGCAGCTGCATATGCGAACCCTCCATACCGGTGGTTTCCGATTCGTCATAATCCAGCACCAGATCGCCGTTATCCTCCCGATAGAATTCACTTTCCGTATTCAGTTCGGTTTCCGACACTTCACTGCCGTCATGCTGAATGCTTTTCAGCATCAAGATCCATTTTTCTTTCAAAGCCTTCTCCTCTATATCCTGCTGCTGAATACCTGCCCGTGTGCGGCATCCTCCAGAAAATGCTTTGCATTCTCCCGGAACATGGACACGCTGTCACTGACATAGTATATATTCTTTCCCTTTTCCGTGCTGTTTGTGAGCAGATCACGTTCCTCAAGGCAACGCTTTGCAAATTTCGCCGCTTCTTCTCCGGGCGAAATCAGATTCACCTCACTGCCCATAATATCCGCAATAATGTCACGGATGATCGGGTAATGTGTACAGCCGAGGATCAGGGTATCGACCTGTGCATTGCGGATGGGTTCAAGATACTCCTCCGCTGCCAGACGGGTAATTTTATTGTCACGGTTCGTATAACCATATTCCACCAGATGCACAAACAGGGGGCAAGCCATAGCAGTCACGCTCACATCGCTGTTGATCGTATGCATCGCTTGCTCGTAGCTGCCGCTTCGGATGGTGGCAGGCGTACCGATCACGCCGATCCTGGCGTTTTTTGTCACGGCACAAGCGGTTTCCGCTGCCGGATACAGCACGCCGGTAAACGGAATGTCCTCCACAGGGGAATTCGTTCCCAGAACGGAGCTTACCGTGCCGCAGGCGGCAATGATCATCTTTACGGGATGTCTGCGAAGAAACGCCACATCCTCCCTTGCATAACGCAGAACTGTTTCACGGCTGCGTGTGCCATAGGGGATGCGTGCGGTATCACCGAAATAAATAATATTCTCATTTGGGAGTATCCGATTGAGTTCCTTAACAGCGGTCAGACCGCCCAGTCCCGAATCGAATACGCCGATGGCATTCTGATCCATAGATGCCTCCGATCAATAGGTTCTGTCTGCGTTATCAATCGCCTGTTCGATCAGCTTATCCACAAGGTAGGACGGGGACATTCCCAGATCCTCCATAAGCTTGGGATACATACTGATAGAGGTGAAGCCCGGCATGGTGTTGATCTCGTTGAGGATGATCTCCCCATCTTCCGTCAGGAAGAAATCCACACGGGACAAGCCCTTGCAGCCCATTGCACGGTACGCCTTAATTGCAACCTCCTGAATCTCCCTGCCCTTTTCGTAAGGAATTCTCGCAGGAATGAACAGATTGGAGCCGCTTAAAATGTATTTTGCATCATAGTCATAGAATGTCTTGCAGGATTCGATTTCTCCGACAAAGGAAGCAAACGGAGAATCATAGCCAAACACGGCAACCTCCAGCTCCCTGCCGACAATGCATTCCTCGACAATGACCTTGTTGTCATGGGAAAATGCGATTTTTACGGCATCAAGCAGCTCCTCGGCATTGTTCGCACGGTTCACGCCGATGGAGGAGCCTGCATTTGCGGGCTTGACAAAAAGCGGGAAGCCCAGTTCCTCTGCCACCGCCTCGCAACGCTCCTCAAGCTTATTCATCTCACGCTGCGTCACCACACGCCATTTTGCGGTGCGGATGCCGTTGTAGTCAAGCATCGTATGGGTAGCCGCCTTATCCATGCAGGCAGCGGACGCCAGCAGACCACAGCCGACATAGGGGATTCTTGCCAGATCCAGAAGTCCCTGAATCGTGCCGTCCTCACCGTTCTTGCCGTGGATCACGGGAAATACCACGTCGATCTTCTTCACGGAGGCTTCGCCGTTTTCGATGGTGATCAGACCCTTGTGGATGGGATCGGGGGAAAGGATGGCAGAGGTGCAGTCGGGATCACGCTCCCACTCACCGGACGCAATGCACACGGTATCGCCCGGATAGTACAGCCATCTGCCCTTTTTGGTAATGCCCACACAGACAACCTCGTACTTATCCCTCGGAATATTCTCAATGATATGTGTAGCGGACTTCAGGGAAATATCATGCTCACTGGATGCTCCGCCAAACAATACTGCCACTCTGATTTTTGACATAATCTGTCTACTCCTTTATAAAATATATCTCAACCGATCACACAATGTTCCCATCATGCACCGGACACACTTTTTATTGTACCACATTTTGCAGCAAACTGCAAGCATTTTTTGAAAAAACTACCGAAATTGCCGTTTTCTGCTGAAAATACAATTCCCAAAATACAATATAGTATAATCTATGTGCAAAAAACACATAAAATTACCGGCAAAACAAAACCGCCGGACGAATCCGGCGGTCAGCTTGTCGAAAAGTACCGTTTTGAGTGCATCCAGTCCGCCGCAGGCGATCCGGATGCACATATTTATGGGCTTTCCCCCGCCTGCGGCGGGGGAAAGCCCAAGAAAAATCTGCGATTATTCCTCTGTTGTTTCAGCCTCAACCACAATCGGTTCAACCTCCGTGGTATCCACTTCTGTCAGATCCTTGCCAAGCAGCTCCGGCAGCTCCATGCCTGCCTGCTTGAACAGCTCGTTGAGCGGAGGTACTGCCTTCATCATACCGGAAATAAAGCCGGCTGTGGAGTTCTGACCGTTCTCATTCGTGCCGCTGTCCCATACAGTGATCTTGTCGATCTTGATGTTCTTGATTGCCTCAACCTGAATTGCAACCAGATCTTCCAGCTTTTCAGCAATGAGCAGCTTCACTGCGGAATCTGCGTCGCCGCCTGCTGCGTCCACGATCTGACGCATACCTTCTGCCTGACGAACCAGAATTTCCTGCTGACCCTTAGCCTCAGCCTCCATCTTCGCAAAGATAGCGTCAGCCTCGCCTCGTGCCTTACGACGGATTACCTCTGCCTCTGCTTCTGCATCGATCTCTGCCTGTTCCTTTGCGATCTCAGCCTTAACGATGATGTCTGCGTGCTGGGTAGCCTTTTCCAGAGCCGCACGCTGATGCTCAGCTTCCTGCTGTGCAACGTATGCTTCCTGCTTTGCCTTTGCAGCCTGTACAGCTTCGGCAGCAGTCGCCTGACGCAGGGACTCAGCCTCACGCTCACGACGAATTGCCTCGGACTGTGCAACTGCTACTCTTGCGTTGTTTTCACCCTCAATTGCAGCAGCATTTGCAGCAGCAACCTGTACACGCTGTTCCTGCTGTGCGTTTGCCTGACCGATCTCACCATCACGGTTCTGTTCAGCAACGCTCTTCTTAGCGTCGTTTACAGCCTTCGCAGCTGCTTCCTTACCCAGAGCGTTCAGGTAGCCGGACTCATCGGTGATGTCGGTTACGTTTACGTTGATCAGTCGCAGACCGATCTTCTTCAGCTCGATCTCTACGTTCTTTGCAACCGCCTGTGTGAACTTCTCACGGTCGGAGTTGATTTCCTCAATATCCATGGTTGCGATGATCAGACGCAGCTGACCGAATACGATATCCTTTGCCAGTTCCTGAATTTCCACAAGCTTCAGACCCAGCAGACGCTCTGCAGCATTCTGCATAACGCCCGGCTCTGTGGAAATACCAACGGTAAATCTGGACGGAACGTTGATACGGATGTTCTGCTTGGACAGTGCATTCTTCAGGTCAACGTTCATGGAAATGGGAGTCAGATCCAGATACTGATAGGACTGAATAACCGGAACGATGAATGCAGCACCACCGTGGATGCAGCGTGCACTTCTGGGCTGACCGAACTGGTCGGCACCAACCTTACCGTAGATTACCAGAATCTTATCGGAAGGGCATTTACGATAACGGGAAAGAATTGCAAGAAGCGTTGCGATCAGAATCAATGCAACAACGCAAATCACTACTACAATACCAAAACTATCCATCTTACATACTCCTTTTAAATAAAATCAATTTGTGAATCTCTGCCATAAAACTGCATTATACGGAATCCGCTGTACTGCTCTCGACCACCAGTGCGTCACCGAGCACATCGGTCACAAGAACCTGCGTGCCGGTCGCCAAGGGCTTGGCTCCTGCGTTGATCGCATCAATTTCGCAGAAACGTCCCTGCAGCTGCATGGTAACCTTGCCTTCGCCTTCACCCTTCGGCGGAACTGTCAGATAAACCGTTGCCGTTTCACCAATGGCATTTTTCAGGTTCATCGTACCGTCCTCGGCAAGTTTTGCAGATACCTGCACGATCTTTGCCACGACAAACATCATCGTAAGACCGGCAGCCGTACCAATGAGCATACTTGCCCATATCGGCAGCTTTGCACTAATGCATACGATGGACACCCATCCGAATACCGTCAGAAATGTAACAACTGTCTGCAGTGTCAGGAACTTGAGACTGCCGAAATCTGCGGGATTTCCGCCGTCCGCTACCGCATCGCCGGAAACATCTGCGTCCATATCCAGATCAACATCCAGATCACCGGATAAATCCAATCCGGAAGTGTCCGATACATCAACGCCGGCATCTCCGAATCCGCCCATCATCGACAGAATCATCTGCAGTATCAGAACCAGAGTCGAAGGGATTGCGATGCAATAAAGCACCTGAAGCACAGGCCCCAGACTCTCCCACCAAGCTTGCATATTCTTCCTCCTTTCCCCATAAATACATCATTATTCTCCACAACGGAGCTTTTATCATGTAAATTTTATTTACTGAATTTATTATATCTCAAAATTCGACATTTGTCAATAGCTTTTCTGAATTTTTTTGCAATTTTAAAACATCCGTCCCCGACTACCTATAGTTATATATATGCCAAAGGCATCCGACTTACAACCGTAAAACATATTGCCGCATATAATCCATCCAAATATAGCCATAAAATATAATTTTTCTATTATTCCAAAAAAATTTTTAAAAAGTACTTGCTTTTTTTCAAGGAATATGTTATGATATAGTAAATACAGTAAGCGTTATTTACACAAAGGAGATGATTTCATGGATAATGCAGAACTGGGAAGACGTCTGAAGGCGGCGAGACTTGCAAAGAAAATGACGCAGAGTGATGTTGTGGGCGATTTTATCACACGCAATATGCTCAGCCAGATTGAAAGCGGCAACGCAATGCCTTCCATGAAAACTCTGGAATACCTTGCAGGTGTACTGGAGATTCCGATGGAACGGCTGCTGGCAGATCAGGGAGGTCCGACGGAGCCGGAAGCAATTTCGGTGCTGGTTCGTGCCAAGGTGCTGCTGAAAGAGCAGAACTACGAAGCCCTGCTGCAGGTGAAGGAATCGAGCAGTGCCATCACCGATGAACTGCACGCACTTCACAGCATTGCACATCTGGAACTGGCAAAGCAGTATAGTCAGACGCAGCAGACAGAGCAGATGCAGCTGGCAGTGATGCACGCACGCCTTGCTATTCAGGAGGCGGAATGCGGTGCTTATGCCAACGAAGCACGCTGCAACGAGGCAAAACAGCTGATCACAAAGATCGCACAATACCTCAGCAGCTACTACTCCAATCTTGCACAGACAGGAGCTTCTGCAACCAACTGAAAGCACGGGACTTTCGCTGCAAGCGGCGAAAGTCCTGCTTTTTGTGCAGAAAACCGCTTGCCGGAGCAGTATTTTTGTGCAGAATTTCTTAAAAAATCAGATGGAAAAGCCTTGACAAACTATTTAAAATGTGATACAATAATAATACCTCTTTGCGGGGGTATTTTTTATGTGCTTTTCATACTACACCGCTTATCGAGGGAGGCAAACAACCTAACCATCCGTGAATTTCGGGTGAAGTAATCTATCAGGAGGTGCCGATATATGAGAGTTAAGGTGACTTTAGCCTGCACAGAATGCAAGCAGCGCAACTATGTTTCTAAGAAGAACAAGAAAAACGATCCTGAGAGGATCGAAATGAAAAAGCACTGCAAGTTCTGCAGAAAGCATACGCTGCACAAGGAAACAAAGTGATCGGAGGTCTGACGCATGGCGAAAGAGAAAAAAGACACTTTGAAAAACAGTGAAGCTTCCATGAAGGAAGAAACCAAAAAAGCCAAAAAAGCAGAAAAGAAGTCCAATAAGAAGGAAGAAAACAAGCCCGGCTTCTTTGCAAGAATCGGCAAGTGGTTCAAGGATCTCAAGATCGAGTTCAAGAACGTAACATGGCCGACAAGGAAGACTGTTATGATCAATTCCGGTATCGTACTGACAACGATTCTCGTTGCCAGCATTATCGTAGGCGGTCTTGACCTGGGCCTTCTGGAACTGATGAAGTTCCTGATCGGACTAAGCCAGTAGTAAGACAAACGGCGAAGAAGGAGGATTTACGATGTCACAGTCGGCAAAATGGTATGTTATTCACACATATTCCGGTTACGAGAATAAAGTAGCTCAGAATATCGAAAAGGTTGTGGAGAATCGTAAACTGCACGATTTGATTCATGAAATCCGAGTTCCCACCGAGCGTGTTACGGAAATCGTTGACGGAAAGACCAAGGAAGTAGAGCGTAAGATTTTCCCCGGTTACGTGCTGGTGAAGATGGTTTATACGGATGATTCCTGGTACGTTGTCCGCAACACTCGTGGCGTAACAGGCTTTGTAGGCCCTGCCTCCGAGCCCACTCCCCTTTCTGAAAAGGAAGTGGCTGCAATGGGTGTAGAATCCACATCTACCATTGAAGTGGATTACAGCGTGGGTGACCGCATTCGTGTTACGGGCACAAATCTGGATGGTTTCACCGGTATTGTTCAGAGCATCGACCTTGAAGGCGGACAGGTTGAAGTACTTGTCAATATGTTCGGACGTGAAACACCGACTACCATCGCATTGAATCAGGCTGTCAAGCTTGATGACTAAGTATGTTTCAAGATGAAAGCAGAAATGCTTTCCGTGGGAGAGATGCGGCAGCCTCCGCACTCGCCTTTACCACAATAATGGAGGTGCAATATCATGGCACAGAAAGTAGTTGGCTATATTAAGCTGCAAATCGCTGCAGGTAAGGCAACACCTGCACCGCCCGTTGGTCCTGCACTGGGTCAGCACGGCGTAAACATCATGGCATTCACAAAGGAATTCAACGAGAGAACAAAGAATGACATCGGTA
>JAZNUR010000192.1:0-12271 GCA_045592405.1 Oscillospiraceae bacterium | reverse complement strand
TGTGGAGAAGCACTGCCACAGACCGCCCAGAGTAGCAGTCATCTTAACCTTGCCATCTGTAGCTGTCTTCAGCTTTTCAGCTGTAGCCATGAAGCCATCCCAATCCTTGATAGCATCCTGCATTGCCTCAGGAGTCTCGATGCCGAGCTTTTCCTTAGCGATGTCAGTGTTGTAAGCGAAGCCGCCAGCAGCTGCCTGCCAGGAAGCACCCTTCAGTACGCCATTGTTGTCTGTACCGATCTTTACAGTGTAGTCATAAGCATCCTTGTACTCATCCTCGGAAATGCCCAGGTCGGACAGAGGAGCGGAGAATGCATTGTCGTTGATGTAGTTCAGGATCCAGCCAGCTTCAGCTACGAACAGGTCAACGTCATCGCCAGCGTTCAGGTAGTTAGCATACTCTGTAGCAGCTGCTCCACCGCTATCGCCGCAAGGCTGATACTTGATGGTCTCGCCAACAACTGCATCAGTGTTCTTCTCTGTGTAAACGTCGAACATGTTGTTCAGGTCTGTGTCTGTCCAGCAAACGATTGTCAGGCAATCGCCATCATCCGGAAGTGCGAGCTCAGCTGCCGGCTCATCTTCAGAATCAGCAGGTGTCTCTTCCTTGGAGTCTACAGACTCAGTCTTGGACTCTGCAGGCTTGGACTCTTCCTCTGCGGGGCCGCAAGCAACGAATGCTGTGGAAGCCATAGCCAGTGTTGCGAGCAGCGCAAGTGTTCTCTTCATTTTGCTCATTGGTAAATTCCTCCTTAAGATATATCTATTATATTTCCATGTGAAATATAATATGCCATAATTAAACCGGTGTTCCCACCGTTTCCCCTTCCAGAAGCGTTCCTCGGCAATACCGTACCCGCTCTGTTACAGGGACATTTTCCTTACGAATCAGTTTCAGAAGCAGCTCAGCAGCTTTTCTGCCAATGGACTCCGTATCCTGCCGTATCGTCGTCAGATTCGGACGAAGCATCTGCAGCAGCGGTGTTCCGTCATATCCCATCACGGAAACATCCTTACCCTCAGTCAGCCCGCATTCACGGATCGCCTCTACACCCGAAACGGCACAAATGTCATCCGGATACAGAATACAAGTCGGGGGCTGCTCCTCCTTCAGCAATTCCTTCGTCAGCCGGAACGCTTCATCGGGATGCAGATATTTTGCAGGTTTCAAAAACCGTTCGTTCACTTCACAGTGATGTTCAGCAAGCACCTCTCGGAACGTTTTCAAACGTGAGCGGGTAACCTGTGCATCGTCACCGTAAATATAAGCGATTCTTCTATGCCCTTTTTGAATTGCCAACTCCAATAAATCACGGATCCCCTGTGCATTATCGGAAACCACCGCATATTTCTCATCAGATATGTAATCAATCGAAACAATCGGCAGTTCGCTGGTCAGAAGCCGCTGCATTTCTGGTGCTGTGAAATCCACACAGGCAGCCAGAACACCGTCAACATTCCGGTACATACAGTGTTCATAATAGGAATAAGAACTGTCACCGACATGACTGCTGATAAACGTCAGATCATAACCGCTGCGTTCCATTTCTACTTTGAAGCTGTCAAGAATCGCCGCAAAATAATGATGCTGCAAGCCGCTGTCCGCCTTGTCCACCATGAGAACACCTATATTGTAGGATTTCTTGGTTTTCAAAGCCCTTGCCAAAGAATTCGGCATATAACCCAATCTTCTGGCGGCTTCACGGACACGCTCTTTCGTCGCTGTGCCCACATCGTCATGGTCATTCAGTGCCTTGCTGACGGTCGCTGTAGAAACACCGCATTCCGCAGCAATGTCTTTTATCGAAACCATCTACACACCTTCAATGCCATATCATATTTTGCGAATCCTGCTAAATGCGTATAGCATTTGCTTTCATAACATAAATATACAACACTCTGCCTAAAAAGTCAATGCAAAAATCCATTCTTTCATTTTTTTTGAATGTTCTGCACAAATATTTATCCCGTTTTTTGTGCAATCGGTATATTTTTTTTGCGTTTTTTTTCATTTATTACAAAACGGTAACTATCCGTTTTTTAGGTAAAATGCACGAACTTTCCAATTATTCCGCCTGTTTCCGACGTTATTTCCCAATATTTTTCAACAATTTGCACAAAGACAAAACATTTTTTCCCTCTGCAAAATAGTTCTTGCAATTTATGACGGAGTATGATATAATATATGTATGCGACGCCCCCTTAGTTAAATGGATATAATAAACCCCTCCTAAGGGTTAGTTGTGAGTTCGATTCTCGCAGGGGGTGCCACATCACACTATCATGAAGCTTTGGATTTTCCAAAGCTCTTTTGTTTTTTCAATACTTTGACTCCCCGCACAGCAGGGAGTCAAGGAATGGTCATTTACTTGATCGGCAGTTTTTCAATCAAACCGACAATATACTTGAGAATGTTCAGAGAGTCCGCAGGTGACGGTTTCTTATCGCTATCCACATCGGCATTCAGAATCGCCTGATCGGAAAGATCCGTACCGCCGAGCAGTGCTCTGTTCAGTGCAATGACATCCAGAACATCAACTTCGCCGTTTTCATCAACATCACCGTAATTCGCCTTAGCAGGTGTTTCTTCCGGCTTTTCCGTTGTTGGTTCGTCAGCCGGAGGATCTGTGGGCTTGTCTGTCGGCGTCTCTGCAGGCGGGTTGGGATCCGTCTTGCCGCCTGCGTCGAGGTTGCTTCCCTCACCGCTCTTGTAGAAATCCGCAACGGAAATGCCCGTATTATTCACGCCAAGCGGCTGCTGATGGTCAAGACCGATGTACTTGCCACTGTCTGTCTGCCAGAGAGAGGGTTCAAAGAGCCCGTATTTTTCGTCATCCCATGTCTGGAAATCATAGCTCAGAAGTCCGCCGGTATCACCGGAGTTCGGGTTCAGGCACCAGAAAGTGTGGTTAATGTGATTGTCGATCATGTAGTCACGCAGCAGCTCCATCCACTTCTGGTTCTTGCCGCCGTCCATATGACCGCCCCACTCACCGATGAGCAGCGGAGCAATGTCTTCCTCAACGATATATGCCCATGTATCATACCAGTAATCATCCAGCAGCGTCTGGGTGGTGAATTCCTTATCGAACCATGTCTGTGCATATACGGACGGACCGTAGTCATGGGGAGAATACACGATCTGGCTTGTACCGGAATCGGGTGTGATCGGGAAATCACGCACACCTCTCAGGTTGCCGCCCCACCATGCACCGTGCCACGGGGAATTCTCACCGCCCTCCCAGACATCGGGAGTATCGTAGGTATAGCCCTTTTCCGTCTTGGGATACTGCTCCACGCCCTCAATGAAAATGAGTGCATTGGGATTGACCTCAAGAATGGCATTGGCACATTTTGTAGCAGCATATGCCCAGTTATTCTCATCGGTACTGCCATCCCATTTTGCAATATCACTCGGGCATTTATCTCCGGTATAGCCACGCTTGCCGTGCGGTTCATTCTTCAGGTCATAGCCGATGATGGTATCATCATCGCTGTACTTATCCGCCAGCCACACGAGGGTGTCAATCCACACGTCAGTGGTCACACCTGCCTTGCCATACCACAGCTCATAGTTGTGTCCGGAGTTGTCGGAATGCGGGCTGTGAATGTCGATCATCGCCTTGATGCCATATTTCTTGCACTTCTGCATGATAACATCAAAGATCTGCATACTGTCCTTCATGGTCTTGCCGTCTTCGAGCACGAAATCACGGTTGATATCCACATAGGGCGGCTCATAGCCAGCCTGCACACTGTTGACAGGATTCGGCTTGCCGTCCATCCACGACTTGAGCAGTTCGGAAGAAATGGGGAAACGAATGATGTTGATACCCTTGTCAGCAACATTCGACAGGAACACATCAACGTCCGCCGCATACAAGCCATGTGCACAGTTTTCGGTGCAGTTGAAACCGAACCAGTTTGCACCCGTCAGCCATACCTCGTTTCCGTCCTTGTCATACAGGCGGCTGCCGACTGCGTGCAGCCAGTCATCATTGCCGTCATCTGCGGCAGTGGTGTGCAGATTTGTCATCACACCGGTAGTTACAGTGCCGACGCAGAATGCCAGTGCAGCGGCAGCTGCGGTCAGCTTTTTCCATACTATCATGATAATACCTCCTCTTCTTTATCACGAACATTTGTAAGAACACCGAATCCCTCAAATCCGATGTTGATACAGTTTTACAACGCCACGACTCCCCGCAGTACAGAGAACCATGGAATCATCAGTTACTTGATCGGCAGTTTTTCTACCAGACCTACAATGAACTTGAGAATGTTCAGAGAATCCGCCGGTGACGGTTTCTTGTCATTGTCCACATCGGCATTCAGAACTGCCTGATCGGACAGATCACCAACGCCGAGCAGTGCTCTGTTCAGCTTGATGACATCAAGAATATCCACATCGCCATTCTCATCCACATCGCCATAAACAGCTTTTTCCGGCTTATCCACAGACGGTTCCGTTGTGGGTTTCTCCGTTGTGGGCGGTTCAGTTGTGGGTTTTTCGGTTGTAGGCGGCTCAGTTGTCGGCTCTTCCGTTGTGGGCGGTTCAGTCGGCGGATCTGTCGGTGTATCTACGGGAGGCATGGGATCGCCCTTGCCGCCTGCATCGAGGTTACTGCTCATGCCCTTTGCGTAGTATTCAGACACGGAAATGCCCGTATCATTCACGCCGAGCGGACGCTCATGGTCAAGGCTGATGTACTTGCCGCTGTCGGTCTGCCAGAGAGATTTTTCCATCAGACCGTACTTCTCGTCATCCCATGTGATGCTTGAGCCGTTTGCCGGAGTAAAGCCCATTGCGGTCCACAAACCGCCGGTATCGCCGGAATTGGTGTTCAGACACCAGAAAGTGTGGTTGATATGATTGTCGATCATATAATCACGTAGCAGCTCCATCCACTTCTGGTTGTCACCGCCCATGTGACCGCCCCACTCACCGATGAACAGAGGTGCTATATCCTCCTCACCGATGAAAGCCCATGTATCGTACCAATAATCATCGAGCAGGCTCTGTGTTGTGAAATCGCCTTCAAACCAGCTCTGCGGCCATACGGACGGGCCGTAGTCATGGGGAGAGTATACGATTTTGCTTGTGCCGGATGCTTCAAGCTTAACGGGATAATTACGCACGCCACGCAGCTGACCGCCCCACCAGCCGGGATAATATGGCGGATCGGTCTTGGAATCGGGCTGTCCCCACTTAAAGCTGTCATTACGCACCTGCTGTTCAACACCCTCAATGAAAATCAGGGCATTGGGATTCACCTTCTGAATGGCATCCGCACACTTCTTGGATGCGTATGCCCAGTTATTTTCATCCGTAGAGCCGTCCCACTTTGCAGCAGCACTGCCCTCCTGACCCTTGCCGTGCGGCTCGTTCTTCAGGTCGTACGCAATAATGGTGTCATCATTGCTGTACTTATCTGCGATCCACACCAGCGTATCCTGCCACATCTTGGATGTGACCTTAGTACCGTCGGGCATGATCGCCATCGTATCGGCACTGCCGGCATTTTCGTCATAGTACCAGAGATTATAGTTGTGACCGGAGTTATGTGCTGTGGGGCTGTGGATATCCAGAATTACTTTCAGACCGTAAGTCTTGCACTTATTCATGAGGACATCAAAAATCGCCATACTGTCCTTGAGCTCGCCCTCAGCATCACAGAAATCCGGATTGATGGTGTATGCGGGATCATTATTTGCCTGCACACTGGATACAGGGTTCGGTTTTCCGTTCATCCACGAATACAGCAGCTCCGTGGAAATCGGAATACGAATGACATTGATACCATGATCGGCGATGGATGAAAGTGCATCATCCACATCCACGCTCCAGAGATAGTGAACACAGTTTTCACTGCAGTTGAAGCCGAACCAGTTTGCACCTGTCAGCCAGACCTCATTGCCATCCTTGTCATACAGGCGGCTTCCAACCGCATGAAGCCAGTCGTCATTGTTGTCGTCAACAGCCTTGGCATTCTGTGTGACAGCCATACCGGTTGCTGCGGTGCTGACGCAGAATGCCAGTGCAGCGACAGCCGCTGTCAGCTTTTTCCATACTTTCATGATAATACCTCCTCTTTTTTATCACGAACATTTTCACAAGTACTGAACGGCAGAACATCCAGCACTTCACAGATCAAGGGAATTTGGCGGAAGTGCATCCTTCCATTTTGCTGATTCCTCAAATCAGCAATCCCTGAATGCGTCCGAACAAATCGTGCAGATAAATTTGTACAGACTTACCATTATATTATTATTGTATCGCATTTTCCGTGATTTGTCAATTATATCTTTGTAAATTGTGATTTCTTTTTGTGTAAATTTTCTTTCTGTACACCTCGTCATGCCGCATAAGAAGGAATACGGACATCACCAGCAGGCAAAGTACGGGCATCACGCCCTGCGACGAAACCTCCGGCACATAATCGGGTGTTCGGAGCAGTACGGTGGGTACATCACCCCGAAACGCCAATTTTATCACAAAATCACACAGAAAATAGGAACAAACCGCCGTCAGCAGACGAACGCCCCAAAACCGAAACCACGGAAATTCTCCGCCGCAGATGGCAGCATTCTGCATATGTACGCAGATTCCACCGAATGACAATAGTGCCGCCGCCCACGGGAGAGTACCACCCTGCCGCAGAAATTCCGTCAGATTGCTGATTTCAAGAAAGGCTGCAAGCCAGCTCTCTGCAAGCTCCGGCGGACAATGCAGGAGCTCTGCCGCCGTCTGTGATACTGCCCGCAGAGCACCGCTGCCCTCTGCAATTCCCATCAGTGCCCCAAATACAAGGATCATACTGCAGATTTTCAGCATGGCGGACGCACCGTTATCGACGGAGGCAACAAATTCTGCTGACGAAAGAGAAAGCCTTGGTTCGGAACGGCTGCCGCTGCGAAAATCAAACAGAACTGCAAACAAAACGGCAAGCAGGAGATTTGGCAAAGCGACTGACAGCATCAGCAGGAGAGCCAAACGTGGGGAGATCCGCAGAATTTCCCCGACAGTCCCCAACAAAAAAGCCGGACCGCAGCCAATGCACACACAGAGCAGAAGATGCTCCTGTTCACGCTGCAGCAGACCTTTCTGCCGCATCCGATGCAGCAGTTGTGTACCGATAGGGTAACCTGCCGTCTGTGAAAACAGCAGTATCATGAGCAGAATGCCATCCATATGCAGGCATTTTCTGGAAAAGCCATCTAAAGGAGCAGCAAGGATTTCGAGCACACCGGAACGGATGCAGAGCGATGCGAGCACCGAAAACAAATACAGCGACGGAATAATGACCAGTATGCAGCGGTTTCCTGCAGCGATTACGGATTCGGAAATTTCTCCGTGGAAATGCACCGCAGCTGCCAGAAGCATTGCAAACGCCGCACAAACGGCGATTTTACGATATTTCATATGTATCACCCGTTTCATTGTATTCCTGATGAAGTTTCAATATGCAGCATATCCACATGGAAAAATGCATAGGATGAAACGAGGTGATGGCGTTGGAAAAGCGTTGGAAACGCACGTTCCGCAGCTGGGTGTATCTGGAAACCTATGTGAATCTGACAGGAAACCATGAGCTGCGTCTGGAAAACTGCATCAAAATTCTTGAATACAATGATGTGCTGGTACGTCTGCAGACAAGGGATATGATCGTGGAGATCTGGGGTACACAGCTTCGGGTATTCGACTACAACGACAGCAGTGTTATTGTACGGGGAACGATCACTTCCGTACAGCTGCAGGAAAAAAGGTGAGACTATGAAACTCCATATCCGTGAACGCTGCGACATCACTGCTGCGGGCGGCAGGCTCTATCCGTTCATTAACGCAATCCGTCAAAGCGACATCATCTGCACGCATCAGCACTGCAAGGGCGATGTGTTCTATTGCCGCATTTACAGGGCGGATTTCACAGAATTACAGGCACTTGCCGCTTCCTGCGGCGTTACACTCGAATCATGCCCCTGTCGTTCGCTGTTCGGCAGGCTTCGCCCCTATCGGCTTCGTCTGGGACTTGCGGTGGGTGCACTTCTCTGTCTGGGAATCATTTTCTGCTATTCCAACATGGTGTCAACCATTGACATTATGGGGAATTCCACAGTTTCGGACAGCGTAATACTGGCAGTCCTTGAACGATGCGGCATCACACAGGGGACGTGGATCCCCGAAATCGACTATCACGACTGCGAACGCAGACTGCGTCTGTATGTTCCCGATATTGCATGGGCATCCATCCGTCATACCGGAAGCAGGCTCGTTGTGGAAGTTTCTGAAATCACACCGAAAACCGATATGCTTCATGAACGAATCCCCTGCAACATCGTATCCATGTATGACGCCCAGATTACGGATGTCAAGGTGTATAACGGTCATCTCGAACGTCTGATCGGCGATGGCGTTTCCAAGGGGGAGCTGCTGGTCAGCGGCGTTTTCGAGGATGACAAGGGGCACGTGACCTATCACCACGCAATCGCCTTTATTACGGGAATCTACGAAAAAGAAGCAGAGCTTTCCGAGTACTTCGCCATTTCGGAAGTACAGGAAACGGGAAAAACCAGCGTCAAACGATATTTTCGGCTGTTCTGGTTCAAAATTCCGCTGAATATTGCACACCACAATTTCACGGAATTTACAGAAACCGAAACGGATACGCCCTTTTCATTTCTGGAACACACCCTTCCCTTTGGTATTGTGCGGCATACCTTCACGGAAATCCAAACAGAATCCACCGTCCGCACGATGGAGGAAACCCGACTCGCCCTCAACGGAGCGATTGTACGATACGAGAAGAATTTCCTGTCCGATGTCGAAATTCTGAACCGAGAGATTACGTATTCGGAAACGCCCGACGGACTGACCTGTCATATCACATATACGTTGGAAGGAGAAATTGGCACAACATCGGATATCTATGTGAAATAATCCACAAAACAAAAAACAGGACGGCAAACGCCGTCCTGTTTCATTGTTCAGTTCATTCAGAACAAACCGTCATTATACGGGAAGCTTGTCGATAAGCTTAACGATAAACTTCAGGATGTTCAGAGAGTCATCAGAACCGGGCTTGCCGTCTTCGTTAACGTCAGCATTCAGCTTGCCCTGTGCAGTCAGTTCTGCAGCACCCAGCAGGTTTCTGTTCAGAATGATAATGTCAAGAATGTCAACCTTACCGTTGCAGTCAACATCGCCGAAATCAGCCTTACCTACAGGATCTTCAGGATCTTCAGGATCTTCAGGATCTTCAGGCTTCTGGGTAGTGTTTTCAATATCAGCAGCACCCTCATCATCCATGAAGGAAGCAACCCATGCCAGAGGAGAGTTCCAGTTGATTGTGATTTCGTTTACAGACCAAGCGTCAACCTGATCGTAGTAGCAGAGCATCGGAGCCAGATCGCCGATCTTAAAGCCGGCACCCTGGATCATCGGGTCGTTCATGTTGGAGTTCGGACCACCGATCAGAACACCGTTCGGTGCAGACGGCCAGTCAGACTTCATCTGGTGGCACCAGTATCTGTGGTGCGGGTTAGCAGAAGTGTAACCTTCTGTACCGTAGCCAGTTACATAGGAGTTCTCCATAGCGTTTCTACCAAAGATGTAGTCAAGAGCTGTGGATACACCGTTCAGATAATCAGCGTCGCCTGTCAAGTCATATGCCAGACCCATGATGATAGCATTGTTAACTACCATGGAGTTGGAACCCCACTCATAACCGCCCTTGAGAACGAAAGTATCGTCAGAATGAGAGTCACCTTCGATGATTGTAACGGTTGTTTCGTAGTCCATGCCCTTATAAGGAGTACCGTAACCGGATTCCTTTTCAGCTTCGATGTACTTGTCGCCAGCTGCCTGGAATGCTTCAACAACCAGCTTAGCCTCAGTGTCAGTCAGAACATCCTGGTTCATTGCCAGAGATGCAGTACCCAGAGATGCCAGAGTACCCCATGTGAAGGATGTGAAGGAGCCCTTGTTCTCGCCGCCGAACAGAGATGTCGGAACTTCGAACGCTTCGTCATATGCCTTCAGATCTTCGTAATATTCGTCTGTACCAGTTGTGATGTACAGCTCGCAAGCTGCCCAGTAGAATTCGTCAGAAACCTGAGTATCGCCGTAGGGGCCGCCGCCCTTGTTGTGTGTCAGAGGTGCGAACATCTCGTCTTCTTCAAAGTCGCCGGAAACCTTAGCGTAAATGTCGTCATACTTGCTCAGGAACTCCGTCTTAGCTGCCTTGTATGCCTTTTCAGCTGCTGCCAGATACTTGGAAGCTGCGGAAGAATCATGCTCCTTCAGCAGTCTGGACAGCTGTGCCAGTGCAGCAGCAGTGTTCAGAGTAGCTGCATAAGTAACGGGCTTAACAATACGTGCCGGGAATGTAACAGTTTCATCTGTACCTTCCTCGTGATAAGGCATTACACCGAGTGCAGTCCACTTGTAGTCATGCATCTTGTGATATACCATGCCGTCTTCTCTCTGCATCTTAATGAAGAAGTCAGCTTCCCACATCAGCTCGTCGAGGATGTCAGGTGTGCCATTGCCGGATTCCGGAATATTAACCAGATCGCCGCCGTCAGCAAACTTGTCCTCGTTGCCATTGAATACTGTACGCTCGTACATATTAGCCAGTGTCCACATGGAAACACCGCCGTTTACAACGTACTTACCATAGTCACCAGCATCATACCAACCGCCGGTTACGTCGATGGACTTGGAGTAGTTCGGTTCTTCTGTGTAGATGAATACCCACTCGTCAGCAACCATTGCCTTGTCCGGAGAGTGACCAGCCTTACGAGCCAGAGCTGCTGTGCTGGAGTTCTTACCAGCGTTTGCAACATACTTTGCGTCAATCTCAACACCGGAACGGTTCAGGTAGAAGTAGTTGATAGCATCTCTTGTCAGATCGCCATAGAGATCCTCAGCAATCTTGAAGTTCAGGGACTTCTTGCCATCGCACTCGATGTAGTACTCACCCTCTTCTGTTACAGAGGAGAAATCGAGCTGCTGTGTACCCAGCCAGGAAGCAGCATCCTTTACATAACCGGAGGACTTGCCTGTGTAAACAGCCTTGCCGCTCTTGTTATATACAGTGAATTCCTTAGCTGCGGAGTCGCCTTCGTCAACTTCCAGAGTAGCAACCTTGTTCAGGTTCGGATAGTAACCAACCTGGTTGAGCTGGATACCGATCTTTTCCTTTTCTGCTTCCGGCTCCGGATCGTCAGAATCACTTGTCATGTTGATCAGAGCCATGTTATCGAACTTCAGGATTGTTCCCTCAGGGAAGCAAGCGGAAGGTGTGTACTGACCGTCGCCGCCGAAGTGGAATGTCCACTCTGCAGTACCCTTACCCTCGGGGAAATCACCGTTCAGGTTCTGCATATCAGCCTTATCAATCTTGAACTCCCAAGCATATGTTACCCACTTCTTTGCGGGGATCTGATCCTGCTTCCACTTATCCCAGCCCTCGTAGTACTTAACTTCAGTACCGGATGTGGATGCGGACTTCAGTGCGGACTCAACCTCGGACATAGAAGCGTCTTCACCGAGCCATTCCATGCTCAGCTTCTGACCGTTGTTATGCCAGTATTCGCAGTTGTCGTTTGTGATGTCACCCATCTTTGCATACATATAACCGCTGTTTGTAGCGTATACGCTGTATGTCAGACGGTAGGTATCGCCATAAGAAATAGAAATACCTCTGTGACGGAACTGGCAGTCCCATCTGTCCTCACCACCGTTGGACACACCACCGGGGTTCTTGATCAGAATGGAGTAGATACCGTCATCAATTGTGAACGCCATGGAGCCTGTACCGTTTTCGCAAACGTGCCAGGGCAGACCAGCGCCCTCATTAAATGTACCCTCACCCAGCAGTTCGCCTGCGAACGCTGTCAGGGTTGAGATAGAAGCTGCGGAAGCGCTGGCTACCATTGCGAGTGCCGTAACGCCCGCAGCAAGCTTCTTGCCGATTTTTCTTTTCAGCATGTTTTACCCTCCCATAAAGATATTGAAATAGATTTCATTACATCCGACAGTGCAATCAGATGCAATTTCGGTCTCGACGGAAAGCTTCAGCAAATGATTTTGCTTGAAAAAACACTCATTTACTTAAAGTTTTCCTATCAATATAATTATAGTGTATTTGCAAAAAAAAGTAAAGTCTTTTCAAAATTTTCGGAATATTTTATAAACCCCATGTTGTTGATTTGTACATCATGCACAAATTGGCAATTTTTAAAAACTCCCGTGCAGATCCTGCACGGG
>JAZNUR010000191.1:0-11147 GCA_045592405.1 Oscillospiraceae bacterium | reverse complement strand
TCGGGGAGGGGTTGGGGTGGGGGGCAATGACAGGATGCCTATCTCTTAGAAAAAGGACTTCTCTACAAGCTGGAATCCCTGCAGCGGAAACTGCAGGGATTTTTAACGATTATTTCAATATTTGGATTACCTTTACAGGACAGGCGTCCGCACACGCACCGCATCCGGTGCACTTAGCATAGTCAATGACTGCGTGAAAATCCTGTACGGTAATCGCACCGCTTGGACATTTCTTTTCGCACATTTTGCAGCCGATACAGCCATTTTTGCAGGCGAGCTTTGTGTTTTTGCCGTTTGCTTTCGAGGAGCAGGCAGCCACAACGGGATTGGACTTCGGACGCAGGGAAAGCAGCCCTTTGGGGCAGGCGTCCGCACATTTGCCGCAGGCAAGGCAGCGTTCGGGGATGATGTGGGCGATACCGTCCTTGATGCAGATGGCATTTTCCTCACACACCGCCATACAGTCTCCGAATCCGAGGCAGCCAAAGCTGCACATACCGCTGCCGCCGTAATTTCCAGCGGCTGCACGACAGGTGGGCGTACCCTTGTATTCGTAGTAGGTGTCCGTTGCAGTGCAGTTACCGTTGCAGTGCAGTGCCATGACCTCGGGTTCTGCGGCAATTACCGTCGTTCCGAGAATCTCGCCGATCTTTGCGGCAGAATCTGCACCGCCGGGCTTGCATAGGTTGGGCTGTGCTTTGCCCTCGGCAATGGCGTCTGCATAATCCGCACAGCCTGCAAATCCACAGGCACCGCAGTTTGCACCGGGGAGTGCCGCCGTGATCTTTTCCTTTGTGGGATCGACTTCCACGGCAAAGAATTTCGAAGCGATTGTCAGCAGAATGCCTGCCGCCAGTCCCATGGCGGCAAATAACAGAATGGGAAGTAAAATTTCCATCATTACCTCCTTAAATCATACCGGAAAACGCTGAAAAGCTCAGCGATACGATGGATGCAGCAATGAGCGTTGCAGGGATTCCCTTGAACGTTTCGGGAATGTCCGCTGCGTCCAGCTTGCTGCGTACACCGGCGAAAATAATCAGGGACAGCGTAAAGCCAAGCCCCACACAGACCGCATTCCAGATGGACATACCATAGCTGAAACCGTCATCAATGTTGTTGAGTGTTACGCCCAGCACCGCACAGTTGGTGGTGATCAGCGGAAGATACACGCCAAGTGCCTTGTAAAGCGGCGGCAGGAGCTTACGCATGACGATCTCCACGAGCTGCACAAACAGGGCGATGATCAGAATGAACGCCACTGTCTGCAGGTACGCAAGATCAAAAGCAACAAGCAGCTGATAAATCGGATAGGTCACGGCAGCAGCACACGCCATGACGAAAATTACCGCTGCTCCCATGCCAAGACTGGAGGAAAGCTTCTTGGAAACCCCCAGAAACGGGCAGATACCCATGAATTTCGAAAGCACATAATTGTCCGTCAGAATTGCTGCCAGCATGACGGAAACCATTGTCTGAAAAACTGTCATGCTTCTGCCTCCTTCTCTTCACTGCAGCCGCCTCGGCAAGCTGCCGCATTCGGACATCCTGCACAGCCGACGCCTGCGGGGGCTTTTTTCTTTGCAAGCTTGCTGACTGCTGCAATGACGCAGCCAAGCACGAAGAATCCGCCTGCCGGCAGAACAAAAATCGTCAGTGTCGGGAAGGTTTCGGGCAGGGAAAGTCCCATCCAGCTTGCCGCACCGAAAATTTCACGCAGAGAACCCATTGTGAACAGGGCAAGTGTGAATCCCAGTCCCATGCCAAGACCGTCAAGGACGGAGGGGAGGACGGAGTTTTTGCAGGCAAACATTTCCGCACGTCCGAGGATGATGCAGTTTACGGTAATCAGGGAAAGGAACGTGCCGAGTGCATCGTACAGATCGGGCAGAAATCCATGCATCAGGAACTCAATGAGTGTTACAAATCCTGCAATAATGACAATGTAGCAGGGGAGCTTGACGGTTTGCGGAATGACCTTACGCAGGAGGGAAATCACAAGATTTGAGCCGACCAGAACGAATGTCGTGGCAAGCCCCATGCCCAGACCATTGACTGCCTGCGTTGTAACCGCAAGCGTCGGGCACATACCCAGAAGCCCGACAAGTGTGGGATTCTCCTTGAGGATGCCCTTGGTAAATTCCTTGAGATAGCTTTGCTTCGCCATTACTGCACCTCCTTGTACTGTGCAAAGGCTGTCAGTGCCGTACTCACAGCGTTTTTCAGACCCTTTGAGGAATAGGTTGCACCTGAAATCGCATCGGGAGCATTTGCCGGATCGGAAACACCTGCATACTTGGAAAGATATGCGGGATCATTGATTTTTGTGCCCAGACCGGGAGTTTCGGATAGGGAAACAATGCCGACGCTTGTAATCGTACCGTCGGGATTGACGCCGATGAGTGCACGGATACCGCCCTTTGCATAGCCATCCGCAGTGATGTCAAAAATCAGCATACCCTTGGAGTTTTCATACACCGCTGTCACATTTTCGGCGGTGTTTTCAATTTCCGTATAGGTATCCTCACCGAATACGGCAGTCAGGCTTTTCTGTACCTTTTCTGCTTCCGCTTGTACGATCTTATCCTTTGTGACAGCGTTTGCTGCCGCCAGCAGACCGCATACCACGGCACATACGAGCATGAGAACGAGGGAGGGGAGAATTTTCTGCATCACTTTTCCTCCTTCTTCTTGTAAACAGCACCGAACGGACGTGTCATAGTGAATTTATCAATGTACGGTGTGAGGATATTCATCAGTAAAATTGCAAGGGAAACGCCTTCGGGGAAGCTGCCGTAGAAGCGGATGAGGAACGTCAGCAGACCGCAGCCAATGCCGAAAATCAGCTTGCCTTTTGCGGTAATGGGCGTTGTCACATAATCCGTTGCCATAAAAAACGCACCCAGCAGCAGACCGCCTGCCATGAGCTGGTAGAACATTTCGTTCACGCTGCCCGTTGCAATGAATGTTGCAGCTGCAACAGTTCCGAGGAATGCAAGCGGTGTGACGGGGGAGATGATCCCCATAAAGATGAGGAAGAGTCCGCCGAACAGAATTGCTGCCGCACAGGTTTCACCCAAACAGCCGCCCGTGCTGCCCCAGAAAAGATCCATTATGGACGCATCGCCGGAAACCAGCGGTGTTGCCGAGGATACCGCATCATAGGAAAATTCACTGCCTGCGGCGGTTTTCGGCAAAATCCAGTTTGTCATATCGGGTGTGAGGGAAACCATCAGCACCACTCTTGCGGTAATGGCAGGATTTGCAAAATTCTGCCCCAGACCGCCGAACAGCTGCTTGACGATGACAATCGCAATGAAGCAGCCGAGTGCTGCCTCCCAGAGGGGGAGCGTTACGGGGAGATTCATCGCAAGGAGAAGTCCCGTCAGAGCCGCACTGCCGTCGGAAATCGTCTGCTCACGCTTCATGACCTGACGGCACACGCCCTCGCAAGCCACGGAGAATACCACGCAGAACACCATGAGCAGCAGTGCACGCCATCCGAAATGGATGACCGCAGCAACGGCTGCCGGAAGCAGTGCCGCAATGACATAGAGCATGACCTTCTGGGTGGAGATACTGTCACGAACATGGGGAGATGTTGCGATATGTAGCTTTTTCATCATCTTCCCTCCTTACTTTCTTCGCAAAAAGTCCTTCGCCAGACGGTGGCTTTCCACCAGCGGGCGATTTGCAGGACACACATAGCTGCAGCAGCCGCACAGCATACACAGATTCATGTGCAGGGATTCCAGTTCTGCCTTATCACGCTTGCGGTACGCCTGTTCCATTGCTGTCGGCATGAGATTCAGCGGACAGACGTTCAGGCACCTGCCGCAGCGTATGCAGGCGGTCGTAACTGCGGGCTTATCCTTGGTAAACGCCAGAATGGCGTTGTTTGTCTTGGTAATGGGCATATCAAATTCGGGCAGTCCCGCACCCATCATGGGGCCGCCGCCGATCAGCCGGCTCACCTCGTCGAAGCGGCATTTTGCATATTTCAGCACCTCACGCATCGAGGTTCCCACGGGAACTGTCACGTTGCAGGGGTGATCCACCGCATCGCCGTCAATCGTCAGACTGCGGCTGACAAGGGGCATACCCGTGCGGAAATACTCCTCCAGAAATGCCATCGTGGATACATTCAGCACGATCACGCCCTGATCGGAGGGAAGCTGTCCTTCGGCTACGATGCGTCCGGTGATGTTGTAGATCAGCACCTTTTCCGCACCCTGCGGATAGATGGGGGGCAATGTGACAATGGTGATTGCAGGATCTGCGTCCGCACATTCGGTGAGGATTTTGATTGCCTGCGGCTTGTTTCCTTCCACGCCGATGTAGCATTCGGGAATTTCGAGCATTTTCATCATACGACGGATGCTGTCGATGATCTCCTGCTGCTTTTCCTGCATCGTGCGGTCATCGGAGGTAATGTACGGCTCGCATTCCGCCGCATTGATGATCAGGTACTCAATTTTATTCTTGGGGGTGAGCTTGAAATGCGTCGGGAAACCCGCACCGCCCAGACCTACCGCACCGCTTCTGCGGACTGCGGCAATAAATTCCTCACGGTTTGCATATACCGGCGGTTTGAGTGCAGAATAAGGTGTCTGCAAACCGTCGGAAGTGATCTCCACCGCCTTGCAGTAGCTGCCATTGGACATACGATAATCAGAAATCGCAGTTACCGTACCCGAAACGCTTGCGTGAATGTCGGCGGAAAAGAATGCTTCGCTTGTACCGATGCATTCACCCACACTGACCTGCTGCTTGAGCTTCACGGTCGGTTCACAGGGCGAACCCATGTGCATCGACATGGGAATCAGCACTTTCTGCGGGATCGGCAATGTGACAAAGGCACTTTCCGCTGTACGCTTTTCGTGAGCAAGCCGTATACCTTTGAGCTTTCTCATAAAGACCTCCTCGGGAGTTTCCGCTGCACATACAGAAAATATGGGATTTCTCAGCGGATCGGCTGAGAAATCCCTACAGTGCGTTCTTTCCGGATGAACCGGAATCTATGTACTGCATGGTATGACAGCGGTTAATAAAAAAATTGAAAAAACTACTTTTATTTTTCTGAAAAATGTGGTAAAATAAAAATATGCGTGCAGCCGCTTAGGCATTTCTCTTTTTGTGAATGCTGTCCTCGCTGACCTTGATCAGCATCAGCATGGAAGAAGAATACTCCGGATAGGACTGCGAGAGAATGGAGGTCGTAAGGTACAGGATCTCAGAATTAGTGACACAGTCATTTTCACCGATCGGAATGCCGCTGGAAGCTGCTTTGATGTTGGCTTCGTTCATGCAGACGATTGCACTTGCGTCGTCGTTTGCCACAACCTTCGGTACGGAGAACAGCTTCTGGTCGTTGTGGGGGTTGGCATTGTACACAATGCGGAACAGCTTGTATACGGAAAGCATCAGATAGGAGGAGATCTCCTTGATCAGCGTGATGCTGTTTGCTTTCTGTGCCAGAGAGAACAGAAGGCTGATGGAATTGTTGATGATCTTTCTGTTGAATGCCACAACCTCGGGACTGGGCATACTGTTGTTGCCATCGTCATCGGGGATTTCGTCCATGGAGATGATCTTGCCCTCGGGTTCGGGAGTTCTGCCGAGCAGATAGTCACAGGAAACATTATAATAATCGGCAATCTTTACCAGAAAATCCAGACCGCACTCACGAATGCCCTTTTCGTAATGGGAGAGCAGTGCCTGTGAAATGCCGAGGTCTGCTGCAGCCTGCTTCTGGCTGATCTGACGTTCTTTACGCTGCAGTGCTATGATTCTTGGGAAATCTGTGTTCATAGATCGGATGCTCCTTTCCTGATAGATATTATGCGGTGCCTGACAAAAAACTGACTTTATGCACCATGATTTTGTAAAAATATCCTACTACAAATATTATAATACAAATTATACTATTTGTAAAGCGTGAATTTGATTGAAAATAAAGAGGATTTTCATAAAAAACTTGTGAAAAAAAGCAAAAAACCCAAAAACGGGTACGATATTTGTGAAATCTGTCATTGATAGGAATGAGGAGGAAACCATATGCGTGGATATCGCATGAGCCTGATCCGTCACGGGAGAACGCAGGCGAATGAAAAGGGCATCTACATCGGAAGCACGGATTATCCGCTTTCCGACAAGGGTGCATCGGAACTTTGCGGAAAGATGGATCTGTACGAATATCCGAGAGTACAGAGGGTATACAGCAGCCCGCTCAGACGCTGTACGGAAACGGCGGAAATTCTGTTTCCTGATCAGGAGCTGTACATCGCAGAGGAGCTGCGGGAACTGAATTTCGGTGAATTCGACGGTAAGTCCGTGGATGAACTGATACACCGTGAGGATTATAAGACGTGGCTCAGGGGCGGATCGCCCGACGTCCGTCCTCCGGGCGGCGAGAGTGCGGAGGAACTTTGCATCCGCAGCTACAAGGTGCTGCACAGAATGCTGCTTGACATGATGGAATCCGATCTGGAGCATTGTGCCGTGATCACCCATGGCGGTGTGATCACCAATATGCTTGCGTGTTTTGGCTTGCCGAAGCTGTCGGCGAAGGAAATTTCCTGCGAACCGGGTGAGGGCTTTGAGATCCTGTTCACTGCCCAGCTCTGGCAGCAGGCACAGGCATTTGAAATTCTGGGTATGACCCCCTATTCCAGAGATTGATGCCGGTAGGTTCTCCATACATAGAATAGCTCCGGCTATTCCTATTTATAAGGAGGAACCATCATGAATTATCGGGAGCTGTTTGCCTGTACACGGCGAACCATCCGTGGGCAGTATGCACAGGTGCTCGGCATATCCTTGCTGTATCCGCTTGCGTGGCTGTTTTTCAGGCTGTGTCCCTGCATTCTGGCAGCGGTGCTGATCATGCGGGGGCGAATGACATCCGGAATGCTCATCTTCGGCGGAATGCCGCTGTGGATGGTGTTTTCCATGCTGTGGTCGGTACTGCGGTTCAGTGTTCTGCTGCCGCTTCGCTGCGGAACATACGGCAGACTGACATCACTGACGGGACTGGAACGCAGAATGGCGGGCAGAACACGTTTGAAAACCATTGCCGTCTATTTGCGTGCGGTGTGGTTTTTTGCCTGCATTGCCTTCCTGCGTGCACTGGTATTCCTTCCGGTCGTGCTGGGACTGCTGGGGGCGGGAGCGTGTTTTCGGTACAGCATCGGTATGCCCGACGGCAGCCTGCCGCTGTTTCTGGCGGCACAGTGTCTATGCTTTTCGGCGGCGTGCAGCGTATATTACCTGCGGTTTTCGCTGGGAATTGCCGCAGTGCCGTTTCTCTTTCTGGAGCAGCCGCAGTCATCACCATTTTCGGCGATGCGGAAATCAAGGGCGATGCTCCGAGGGCATTATGGATATTTTGTGCTGCTCATTGCCGGGTATCTTCCGGCAATGCTGCCGCTGGTGACCATCCCGTTCCTGCTGCCGTATTTCATGGTGAGCTGCACCCTTTTTCTGCACGTCAGGATGCGTGAATGGGAACAGCAGTCGGATGTCCGCACCATGCCGGATGGCGTGTGCACGGCTGGATGAAATTGGGGAAAATGGCGAATAATGGGGGAATTTACAGGAATGTCCTTGTCGGAAGCGGTGATTTCCTCCTTATTTCCTTTACAAATTTTGTGCAAGGCTACAGAATTTGCATCACAATTGAAACTTGTACCCAAAAAGGGTTGATTTATTTGCAAAGTCTGCTATAATGGATAACAAGTGTTACCGCTTTGTAACCAATGCGATGGAGAGTTTCCGCAAAGCGGGCATGAGAGAAAGGAGATGCAGACGATGAAAAGACATACAAAGAACCGACGGAAACGTCGGAACGGCTTTGAAGGTCTGATGGTACAGATCGGTATTATCGTCGTACACAGCCTGTTGGCAGTGTGGGGCGTGATCTGGGCGATCATCAGCAGTATTTTCCGGATGTTCTGGTATACGCTCCGACAGATCGGCAGAATTTTCCGTGCTTTGGGACGGAGCATCAAAAGGGCATTTTCCGAGCATAACCGCTCTGCACAGGAGATGCTGCGTGAGGTTCGCCATGCAAAGAAGGATGGCGGAACGCAGTTTGCAAAGCAGGTGGTTCGTTTTATTGCACTGTACATATTCGGTGAGCATGGCATTCTGCGTACAGGGTTCAATTATCTGATACCTGTACTTTCCGTTGCGTTTCTGATTGCCGTCGTGAAGTACGGCACGGGACTCGATTACGCCATCAGCGTGGTATGCAACGGCGAGGAGCTGGGCATCATCAGCGAAGAGAGTGAGTTTGATGCGGCGGAAGCAGAGGTTCGCCAGCGTGTCGGAATAGATGGCGAAAATGTGAACTTCAATCCCGTATACACGCTGAAGATCGTAGCGGATGACGACCAGTACGTCAGCTCCGGTACATTGGCGGATAAGCTGCTTGCAGGATCGCACGAACAGCTGTCGGAAGCTACGGGAATCTATGTGGATGGGGAATTTATCGGTGCGGTGGAAGATGCGTCGGAGATCTCGGAAAAGATGGATAAGAATCTTGCAGATTATGCCACCAACCTCAATGACCTCGTCAGCGAAGTCTATTACACCAAGAGCATTGAATATCAGGAGGGTATCTACCTTACCAAAAGTGTGAAGAAACCAAAGGAGCTGCTGGAAGTTCTGACAGCTGAGGAGGAAACCGTAAGCCGCTATACCATACAGTCAGGAGATTCTCCGCAGCTGATCGCAGCAAAGTTTGACATGACGCTTGAGGAGCTGCAGGAGCTGAATCCGCACATGGACAGAAGCTTTGCCGAAGGACGGATGCTCAAGGTCAGAACGGTATCACGCTACATTCCCATTGCCTATACGAAGAATCTGACCGTAATGAGCTATATTGATTATGCAAGCGTCGATGTCGAAACCTCCGCACTGAATCTGGGAGAAAGATCGGTCATTGCCAAGGGCGTCATGGGAGAGAAGACCAGCGAAGTAAAGGTTACGGTGATCGACGGTGTAGAAAGTGAACGGGAGATCCTCAGCTCTGCCGTTACCAAGGAACCCGTTCCCGAGCAGATCGGTATCGGTACCTATTCTCCGGAACCTGCGAGCAAGGACACTGTATTCCGTGGGAACGGTATGTTCGGCTGGCCTGTGAACGGCGGATACATCAGCGACGGCTATATCAGTGACCGCAATCATAAGGGCATCGACATTGCTGCACCTTACGGTTCGGAAATCTATGCCTCCGAAGCCGGATTTGTTGTAGCAGCCGGTTGGAATTCCGGCGGTTACGGCTATTACGTTATCATTGAACACGCCGACGGCTACCGTACACTCTATGCACACTGCAGCGTCGTGATCGCTTACGAAGGACAGGTCGTAGAAAAGGGGCAGGTTATCGCAAAGGTCGGCTCTACCGGAAACTCTACCGGAAATCACTGCCATTATGAGGTCAGACTCAATAATATCTGCGTTGATCCCGGTCATTACCTGCGTGTGAATGCGGATTCGTAAAGTTCACAAAAAATTTACAATTTCAAAGACAAAATCCCCCGGAAAAAGCTTGCAATTTCCGGGGGCTTATGTTATAATAGTAAAGGTTCGGCAGGTGCCGAGCAAAAGATATGCGTTGAAGCGAAAGGTTGCCGGCGGTATGTCGGGTAATTTTCGTGGAGTATGTCCGATTTTAAACCGGGCGACAAGGAAATGATGACACGGTATGTGGAGTATGATGCACGGCGGGATTACGCCGCTTGGGTTACGACAAGCTGCGGGGTTGCTCTGAGTGCGTTATGGTTCAGATACTGCAATTGCGTCCGGAATCCTGAAAATTTCTTTCAGATTTCGGCTTTTTATGTCATAGAGGATGTGATACACCCGGCAGAGTGTCAGGAATTTCCGCAAATGTCCCACCCTGTATTAACCCGTACAAGGAGGCGAAAGAGAAATGGCAGTAAGTGAAAAGATCAGAATCAAGATCAAGGGCTATGAGCACGCAACTGTTGATGCAGCAGCAGCAAAGATCGTTGAGGCAGCAAAGAGAAGCGGTGCAAGCGTATCCGGTCCGATCCCGTTGCCGACTGAGAAGGAAATCGTAACTATCCTGAGAGCAACACACAAGTACAAGGACAGCCGTGAGCAGTTTGAACAGCGTACTCACAAGCGTCTGATCGACGTGATCCGTCCGACGGACAAGACAACAGAAGCTCTGCGTAAGCTTGAGCTCCCCGCAGGTGTTGACATCGTAATGGAATTCAAATAAATTCCACAAGAACCTGCAAAAATCGTGCAGTGCACGTCGTTTGAATGAAGCGTGATTCATTCGGTCATGTTGGCAATGCCAACCAATAACCATAAGGAGGAAAACAAATGCAAAAAGGTATTATCGGCAAGAAGATCGGTATGACTCAGATCTTCGACGAAGACGGCAAGGTAATCCCGGTAACAGTTGTTGAAGCTGGTCCCTGCGTAGTAGTTCAGGTAAAGACAGTGGAAAACGACGGTTATGCAGCAGTTCAGCTGGGCTATGGCGACAAGAAGGCTCAGAGAGTGAACAAGCCGATGAAGGGACACTTTGACAAGGCAGGTGCAGGCTACAAGAGAACTCTGAAGGAATTCAAGTTCGATGACTGCAGCATGGAGGCCGGCAGCCTTGTAAAGGCTGATACTTTTGCGGTAGGCGACATCGTTGATGTTTCCGGTACCAGCAAGGGTAAGGGATTCCAGGGTGCGATCAAGCGTCACAACCAGTCCAGACTGAAGGAAACTCACGGTACAGGCCCTGTCCACAGACAGGCGGGTTCCATGGGTGCGTGCTCTTCTCCGTCCAGAATTTACAAGGGCAAGGGCATGGCAGGTCAGATGGGTGCTGAAAAGGTTACAGTTCAGAACCTCGAGGTTGTGAAGGTTGACGCAGAGAACAACCTGATTGCAATCAAGGGTGCAATTCCCGGTCCTAAGGGCGGAATTGTTACTATTATCAACAGTGTAAAGGCGTAGGAAGGAGGAAACGTAAATGGCAACAGTTAAAGTATATGATATGGCTGGTAACGCAGTATCCGAAACTGAGCTTTCTGATGCGGTGTTTGGTATTGAGCCGAATGTTTCCGTAATGCATATGGTAGTGAAGAACTATCTGGCAAACCAGCGTCAGGGCA
>JAZNUR010000190.1:0-5922 GCA_045592405.1 Oscillospiraceae bacterium | reverse complement strand
CAGGGACCCATCGGTGAAACCGGACCTGCCGGCCCGCAGGGACCCATCGGCGAAACCGGACCTGCCGGACCGCAGGGACCCATCGGTGCTACCGGACCTGCCGGTCCGCAGGGACCCATCGGCGAAACCGGACCTGCCGGTCCACAGGGACCCGTCGGTGAAACCGGACCTGCCGGACCACAGGGACCCGTCGGTGAAACCGGACCTGCCGGACCACAGGGACCCATCGGTGAAACCGGACCTGCCGGACCGCAGGGACCCGTCGGCGAAACCGGACCTGCCGGACCGCAGGGACCTGCGGGCGGTGTATTGGCATTTGCGGATTTCTATGCACTGATGCCGCCCGATAACGCTGCAACGGTTGCACCGGGTACGGATGTAAGCTTTCCGCAGGATGGACCAAACAGCGGCACGGGGATTACCAGAATTTCCGATGACACGTTCAATCTGGCGGATATCGGAACGTACCAAGTGTTATTTGTTGCAAGCGTTGACGAAGCGGGACAGCTGATCCTCACACTCAACGGCGAAGATCTGGATTATACAGTGGCTGGCCGGGCAACGGGTACTTCCCAGATTGTAGGTATGGCACTTGTAACAACAACGACTGCCAATTCCGTTTTAACCGTCCAAAACCCCGAGGGAACTGCGACAGCATTGACACTCACCCCTCTTGCCGGAGGAACCCGCCCCGTTTCCGCTCATCTTATCATCACACAGCTTGGCTAAAAAGTTGAATTTCAGCCAAAAGCGTGCATTCCCCAAGCCTTGAGGGGAATGCACGCTTTATTTCAACAGCACCTCTTGTGATATGTAACAAAAAAGAGGACAAACTTTTGGATAGATTATTGCAAAGTTAATGCTTGACAAAGTTTCAAATTCATGATATAATGATAAGGCAGTTTATGAGAATACTAAAATGCGAGTGTGCTGGAATAGGCAGACAGGCTAGCTTGAGGTGCTAGTGTTGGAAACGACGTGTGGGTTCAAGTCCCGTCACTCGCACCATTCAGCTTTCATAGCTGCACAATTACATATGGATGGACAGATGGCTGAGCTGGTCTAAGGCGCACGACTGGAACTCGTGTATACGTTAATAGCGTATCGAGGGTTCGAATCCCTCTCTGTCCGCCATCTATATGTGACGAAAAAGATCACATGCCAAAAAACCACGCAAAATCGTGTTTGCCATAGGGAATATCTCTACCAAATCGATTGGGCAAGCAAAAGCCATGCAGTTACATTGTCTGCATGGCTTTTTGTTTTAGTGTGCCTCATGAATACAACCTATGGTCGCAGGTTCGAGTCCTGTAACAAGCTCCAATGAAAAACGTTTAGAATCAACATTCTAAGCGTTTTTTGTATCTTCAATCAGTAGTGTATCATTCACCGAATCACCGTTAACACACCCTTATCCATCTCGCAAACGGTATCACACAGCACCTCAATATCTTCCGCGGAATGGGATGCAATCAGAACGGTTTTCCCTTGCGCTTTTAGATCAAGCAGATACTGCCGCATATCGGCAACGCCGTCCTTATCCAGTCCGTTCATCGGCTCGTCGAGAATCAGCAGATCGGGATTCTCCATGATCGCCTGCGCAAGTCCGAGATGCTGATGCATACCGAGTGAATATTTCCGCACATGCCGTATTGCGCTCTCCAAGGGTATTCTGCAATGCTGCTTCAGTATAAGCAAAAAACCCCTGCAAAAGGCTGATGCTCTTATCGGAGAATAATGAACCAACCGAATAGGACACGATACCCCGTGTAGAATTCATAAATTCTACACGGGGTACAACATGTTGAAAGGAAAATGAGATATCGCTGATTTTCCAAAAGAACGCACATGTACTGAGATCACCGCTTACGATTTGTTGGTCGTATAACCCATGGCCGCAGGTTCGTAGCCTGTCACAAGCTCCAAAAAACCTCTGAAATCAAAGGATTCCAGAGGTTTTGTTTTTAAGTTATGTTAATACTTATTTTGCCTCCAAGTGGATCTTCAGCATTTATGCAAAGCGTACCCGCAACAAAGGAGAAATGACAATCTTTTGTAGTAAACGTGTTTGGATAACCACCACATAGAGTATCTAAGTCCTCGATTATCACTTTTCCAAAATCTCCTTCAACAGATGTGCAGACTATCCGTATTCCTGGTCCATAGTCTTTTTTATTAACATGAATCAGTATGTTAGCCCTATGTCTATCAGCATTCTGGTCACTCTTTGAAATATATTGTTTAATTGCAGAAACTGATTCTGCTACATTTTTGTCGATCATAAATTATCCTTTCTTGTTTTGGGCTTACTACAAGATAATTTGGGACGATCACTTTTGTGGCCGTCCCAAATTTATTAGCCTTTAGGCGGATAAGGATCGTTTCCGTACGAGTTCTTTTCTCGGATACGTCCGTCAGTGCCGTGAACAACAAGTTCAGAATTTTTATTTATGGCTATCTCTCTTGCAATAGCTATGGCTTCTGCTTGTGTTTCTGTTCGTACTGTTGCACGCTGATTTCCAGCACCTTTAACTTGCCATCCGCCCTGTGGGTGTGGTGTAACATGCTGATTCTTACTCATTTTGCGCCTCCATCATTTCGTCAAAGTTCTTCTGCCAGTTTTGGGAATGAATGATACGTGCCTTATGAAGTTCCTGCGAGAGTATCTCTGCTTTGGACAACTGAGAAATTGTTTCCCAGTCATTCTCCAAGATATATGTCGCATTGTTTGGCAAAGCACTTTCGAGGATATACAAATTCTTACTTGTGAAACCAAACACAGCATATCCCTTAAAGCCTGATCTTCCATATGCAACAAAGTCTGGCTGTTTTGCATAAATCGCTTCACAGTTTCTGAGCATCATCTCTGTTTGAGTTTTAGTATGCCCTTTGGTAAGATTACTGAGAGTATCTCTAACGTTGCTCCACGGATATTCGCCTCTAGGCAGAATATCCCAATTCACCCTCACTCGTTTCACCTTGCTTTCTTGCTCAGCAAAATCGACTGTGCATTCGCCGAACAATCCCAGCAGCATATTTACAGTATTCAAGAGCTTGTTTTGGTTTTCTTCAGTGTAAGGAATATCATCCGATACAATTTGGATTTTATCCCCATCCTTAACCAGTGTGAAGTAAACGGAATATGGAGCAAAATAGTCTCTGTGATAACGTTTCCTGTTGATATAGGAGAAGTCGGTGACAGGATTGAGCTGATCTTTCCCAGCCCACTCGTATCTTGTCCAATACACTGTCTGAGTGTAGTCCTCCAAAGGAAGACTTTTATCAATGGTAAAGAATGGTTCAGCGTTTCTCTTGGCATAACGGTTTACACTGCACGGGAGTATTGACGTGCCATTCTCGTCAGACTCCTTGAAACCGAAAGCCCTAAGCTTACCAGCAAATCGTCCGACATCTTCAATTCTGACACGAATTGGTGTGTCAGGGAGCGCTGCTGCAAAATAGCTGCAACTGTTAATACGTGTTTTCTTGATTAAAATAATAATCACCTCATTGAAATATATTAACAAAACAAAAGAGCAGCATTCCTATTTTTTCACTCCTCGGGATTCAAATTTGCCAGAAGCAATTGACATTTTGCGTCAGCTGTGTTATAATATCAAATGTATACTTTGGAAATGATATCATAGATATTGCTTCCGAAAGCCTTGTCAAGATTAGGCCCTTGACGAGGCTTTTCTTTTGCTATTGTTTCGAAATTATAGCGTGCGATAAACTGCAATCACACAAAATGATAATTTACCGTTGCTGCCTATGCACCTCTAGCTAAGTCGAGCAGTTCAGCAAAAAAATATGTTTTACCACGTTTTCGATCATCACACAGTAGTATCCGCTTTTCTTCAAGAACATTCAAATATCTGACGGCCTGTCCGCGTGATACTGCCAATTCATCTTCCAACACATTTGCATTAAGTACCGGATGTGTAAAGAGGCACTCGATAATTTCGTCAAATTTGGGGCTGTTGATGCATTCTTTAACAGTATTTTTTGTCTTTGTATACAATGCGTTCAAGGCATCGATATATCCAATAAGCTTGAGCGTCTGTACTGATACCTTATGAAGAAAGTATTTAATCCACTCGTCGAGCGAATTTGTTCTTGAGTCGGTAAGCATATGATAGTATACCGCTTTATCCATATTGATCGCTTCACTGATGTAGAAAAAAGGGAAGTTGATCACTTTTGCCTTGTATAGATACAAACTTATCAGTACTCGACCAATACGACCATTTCCATCAGAAAACGGGTGTATCGATTCAAACTGCGAATGAATCATTGCAGCTTTGATCAGCGGATGAAGTCCATCCTCAGAATTGTTCATGAAAGAAATCAATTCATCCATGTACTTTTTGGTTTCCGATGCTGCTGGAGGCGTATAGACAACTGTACCAGTAGAACTCTTGATTTGATTGTCCTTAAGTTTATACTTTCCTAGCGTCCTTTCGAGCCCTGGTGCGATAATTCCTGTCATCATATATTCATGAATCTGTTTCATGAAGGTATGTGTGAATTTCCCAGTGCGCAGATGATCCGCACCATAAATCAGTGTTCGTACGTGATTACGCACTTCAACCTGAATTTTCTCATCGTTCGGTTGCGGACTAATTTCGTTTTTCAACACATCAGTAATGGTAGTCTGCGTCCCCTCTATGTACATCGATGATATTGCTTCTTTTTTCTGAAGCATGGGAATTAAGATATCATCAAATTGATAAGAATCAATTTTCGCCTCTAAAATACCAAGGTGCTTGGAGGCATTAGCAAGTTCATTAACGAAGTTCCCAACATTAAAATCGGTCGTTCGATTTATAATAAAGTTCAACATAGGGATTCCTCCTTCATTACCCTAACTATATTATATCACACAAAAACAAGCTTGTCAATAGATAACGTGCATCTTTTTTAAAAAGTTGCACGTTGTTTGAGCCAGAAAATCATTTTTATTCGGTATACCATAGAAACGCAATTGTGCAGAAGAAAAATGCAACCATAAGTGCATTGAAAAAAGGTGCCAAATGTGATATAATGGAAGTATCATATTCTCCGGGAGGTACATCATGGTATTACTCATCGTAGACACACAGAAACTCATCATGAACGAAAGGTTATATAGGTTCGAGGATCTTGTAGCCAATGCCAGAACCCTTATTCATACCGCAAGGCAGAACAATATTGAAGTGATCTACATTCGTCATGATGACGGTGAGGGTGAACCTCTTACCAAAGGCACGGACGGTTTTGAGATCTGTGAAGCATTTGCACCCAATGAGGGCGAAATGATTTTTGATAAAACCGTCAACAGCCCGTTCCGTGATACAGGACTTTTGGAATACTTGAAATCCAAAGGCGAAACAGAACTTTCGATGCCGTTACCCAGACTCTTGGACATCTTGCGGCCCTTGTCATCGCGCACCAGACCGTGGATGAACACGGTGTGGAAGGGGGTCTTCTTCATGTGCTCGCAGCCCGAGAAGATCATACGGGCCACCCAGAAGAAGATAATGTCATAACCGGTGACCAGAACATCGGTGGGATAGAAATACTTCAGATCCTCGGCATCGGCATCGGGCCAACCCAGCGTAGAGAAGGGCCACAGGGCGGAGGAGAACCAGGTATCCAGCACGTCGGGGTCACGCTCGATGTTGGCGGAACCGCAGTGCTGGCAGTGGTCGGGATCGTGACGGGTGCAGGTCATCTTGCCGCAATCGGCGCAGTACCACACGGGGATCTGGTGGCCCCACCACAGCTGACGGGAAATGCACCAGTCGTGGAGGTTCTCCATCCAGTTCATATAATTCTTGGTGAAGCGTTCGGGGACGAACTTGGTCTCGCCGTCCTTCACCACGCGAATGGCCTCCTCGGCCAGAGTCTTCATCTTAACGAACCACTGGGCAGACACGATGG
>JAZNUR010000189.1:0-3775 GCA_045592405.1 Oscillospiraceae bacterium | reverse complement strand
ACTTCGTCCTTTGAACCTAACAAGTTTTTCGACAGACCGAATCCCCCGATTATATCGGGGGATTTTTTATAGTTTTCGCAACGTTTACAAAATGTTCATAAAATCAATCCAATATTTTCCTCTTTGCTTTGTTATAGTAATAGTAGTATATGTGAACTGCAAAATCCAAATCTATTCAAAGGGGAGATCAATATGAAAAAACACAGAAAACTATTTGCCGCATTCACCGCTGCGGTGCTTGCTGTATCGGCAAGCGGCATTTCCGCAGCAGCAATGATGCCGACTGCTTATTTCCATCATTCCTACAATACTGCGGAGGAAATGGCGGACGCACTGCGGACGACATTTACACCGGGACTGATTGAACAGATTGAATCGCGGTATTATACCGAGAATGAGGGCGGATTTGAAAAATCGCTCGCCCTCTGGCAGGAGAACGGCGTACCCGAGCCGTATTTCAAGGGCGAACCTATGGGAAACGGGCTTGATGGAGGAAAAGCCCTCAACTTCTATATATCGGATCTTTTTGGACTTCCGGCACTCTATTATCATCCGGTCATCGAGGACTGTGACTATATTGCGGTGCAGTATCTTGACGATGAGCAGGTGGCACTTGCGGATGAACATGGGCTTAATGAACTGACGAACTCGTTGGTTCCAGATCTACCGGAAGGCGAGGAATATCCCAGTTACGAAGAAAGGGAAGAGCTCACGCTGAATGTAAACGGCACGGAAACACCTGCCATTGTCGGCAGAGAGCTTGACGATGAGAGAACGTATTTCCATTTTGTCTATGACGACCTCCTGATCAAAGCGGCGTGCGTTATGTCTCCGAATGCGGATCCGGATGATTTCTTCAGATGGCTGTCTTTTGAGAAAGTGAAGAAAGAGCTTCCGCCTGAAGAAGATCCAACAATTACATTGCCGGGTTTTAATGGCGTAGTTTATCTGCATCACCCAAAAAGAGTGTCTGTTGCAGTTGCAGGCGGAATCAGTCCTGTAACAAAGGTGGAAGTCAGCAACAAGGATGCTTTGCGTGCAGATATCGATGGAGACAGCATCATTCTCTACGGAAAGTGGGAAGGCACATTCACGATGACTGTTTATGCAGGTGATGTTTCTGAGCAGTTCACTGTGAATGTTGTGAAAATGAATCCCGGAGAAGAGGCCGACGGTCTGTGGCCGGTGGGAATTTATAATCCGGTGAAAGTCGGCGAAACAAGAGAAGTAGAAGTAGTAACGATAGGCGGTCTTGGCGGACCCGGCGAAATCAGGATTGAGGATGAGTCGATTGCTGTCATTGTGGAACAGCCGGAATATGATACGGTAATCATCAAGGGCGTTTCCGCAGGCACGACCAATTTGATTGTTGATTATTTATATGAAATGGAATTCCCGATCACTGTTGTGCAGGGTGAGGAAGAATCTCCGTCCGAAATAAGGGTTGAAACTGAACTTGATTCTTTTGGAAATCTTCTTTATGTGGGAGAGGATTATTGGTTTGATGTAACGGTTACAGGCGGACCTGGCAAGTTGACAGAAATTGAAGTTGAAGATGAATCAATTATATCTGCTGAATACGAAGGTGGATCGATTCATATTGAAACGCTTGATAATGGCTCAACTACACTGACAGTCCATGCGGGTGCGTATTCACAGGAATTTCCGATTTACGTTGAATATATGGAAATGGGTGATGGCATCAGAATAGAAGGTGTACCCTCTGAACTGGAGGTAGGGGCAACGGCGACGATTTCGGGTGTTGTGTTTGGCGGTGTTCCGGGCGTTTATAAAATTGAAATTGAAGATGAATCCATTGCTGTCATTGAAGAAGAAATTAATCATGACACGGTAATGATCAAGGGCGTTTCGGCGGGAACAACGACTCTGAAATTTTATTTTGGAATGGGTTGCGAATCTTGTGAGATCACCGTTGTAGGCGGAGAAGAACAGCAAACCGGTGATGTTAACGGAAACGGGGAAGTGGATATTCTCGACGTTGTGATTCTGAACAAAGCACTGCTCGGTGCGGAAAAATTAACAAAAGATGCGGAAAAGCTTGTGGACGTTGACGGCGACGGCAAGCCCACAGCTGCAGACAGCCTGCTGATCATGAAGTATCTTGTAAAGCTGATTCCGTCACTTGACGCTGAAGAATTATCGCCGGCTGACGAGGTAACCGCAGAAACACGCATTGACAAAACGATGGCAGTAACCGATGAGGGCTGGGATGCGGTGCGAAGCGATACCGCTTCCTATGTGATCAAATCCGGTGAACAGCTCACAACCAATTTGCAGCCGCTGTTTGGCGATGCAGTGACTCGTTCCCTGAAGAAAACTTATGATGAGAAATTTTTTGAGGAAAACATTCTCCTGTTCAAGCTCCTTCCGCTTAGTGGCAGCGAAGATGTGACCGTTGCACAAGACGATGTCACAATGAAGAACGGAAAGCTGAACATCGGCTATAGCTATACTGAAATTAAAAGTGATATGTACGGTGCAGCTCTCGTGCAGATTACAGTGCCAAGAGATGCATACAACGCAGAAGAGGTTGTCTGGACGGAAAAGAATGTACAGCCCGTCAGCATTACACTGGAAACCGATTCTGTATACGTCTATTCCAAGACCAGAGAAAACGCTGAAGCGATGATTCATTCAACGCAGGAACTGAAGGACTTTCTGGGTCAGGCACTTGACGAATCCGGTGTTGCGAAGTATGCAGAGAAGTATCCTGAGGAGTTCTTTGAGAAAAATACGCTGTATATGGAGCTCGCATGGGGTCACGCCCCCGGTTATGAGTGTGACGGTGTAGGAACAAAAACGGGCGACAAGATTACCGTCAATGCATGGAAGACGATGAACTATGGCTGCGTGGAACAGATTCTTCATATAGCAGTTCTGGATAAGAAGGATGCACAGGGTGCACAGGTTGTATTGAGAACTCTTGATGATCGTGCAGAAGAACTGCACGGCGAGTACAACCTGTTCAACAGCCCCGATGGATACTACCCTGGTCTTTATGTAAATATGTATAACTTTAATGACCAATATGAAATGGAAATCGGCTGGCTCATAGAAGACGAGGACTGTATGTATGGGACGTATAAAGTGACCTCGGTGCCGATGGAAAACGGCTACATGCCGTTTGACGGTAGTTGTGAATACAGTGAAGACGAGGATGGTAACGAATACTGCATCGGTGAATCGTTCGAGATCCACTGGCTGTCTGAAGAGATGATCGTTAAGTTTAGGACAGCAGAGAATTCCACCGAAATGAAAACAGTAAAACTGGGCTATCCTTGGGATTGATTGCAGTGATAAGCCGCCGTGCCCGATCAGGGTGCGGCGGTTTATCCATTGTGCATAAAACAAAGACGAAAAAGGAGATTTTCTTCTACTTGACAAAAATTGAAAAGCGTGATATAATAAAAAAGCTGTCGAGGAGAGAAGAACGACGGCGGCACAAAAAAGGAAGCAAAAAAACTTCTGAAAAAGGGGTTGACAAGCTTTCGAAAGTGTGATATAATAGAGTAGTTGCAACGCCGACGGGAGTTGGGAGTTGCGAAGGACTTTGCATCTTGAAAAGTGAACAATGCTAAAAGAAAAACTGGAACCCTAAGATTCCTGTTCTGGTGAAAGCCGGAACGAGAATAAGAGTAAAGTCAGCAAAAAGACTAAAACAGAGTGAACAGTAATTGCGAGTGATTCGTAAAGAGCTGATTATGACAGTACAGAAGAAGTACTGTAATGATACAAACTTATGAAGAGTTTGATC
>JAZNUR010000188.1:0-8807 GCA_045592405.1 Oscillospiraceae bacterium | reverse complement strand
ATTACCAGAGCTGCAGGACGCTTTGTTCCGCTACATTCATGATTTCTATAATTCCATGCGTCCACACTCTCATAACAATGGGCTCCCGCCTATTGCTGCTGAAGATCTTGTTACTTAGTCCTCCTCTTTTTATTGTCTACTTTATTGACATTGGACCATCCGCTATTGTACCCGTCAAAGTAAAATAAAAAAAACTATTGACAAATCAAAAAAAATGAGTTACAATAAAAAGCACATGGAGTACAAAGGCAGCCACCATAAGGGGTAATGCTGCGATTCGTTGCTGATCGGAGGGGAATCATATGAATATGAAACAGCTTCGATATGCGTTGATTTTGCATGATACAGGCAGCTTTTCCCAGGCGGCGGAAATTCTGGGGATCTCCCAACCGTCCCTGAGTCAGTACATCCATAAGATTGAAAAGGAACTTGGTGTCACGCTGTTTGACCGAACGACCTCTGATATCCGGATTACCGATGCCGGTAAAGTATATCTGGAAGCCGGAAGAAAGATTCTGGAGCTGGAGCGTCAGATGCACAGCCGTTTTTCGGATCTGCAGGCGTATCGTACCGGCAGTGTGGTGATCGGCATTTCACCGCATCGGTGTTTTTGTATTGCACCGCAGCTCGTAAAAAAATTCCGTTTTGCATATCCGGGAATGCACCTTGTATTGGATGAACGCAGCGGACGGGATCTGATGGACTGTGCGGAGCGTGGGATGTTTGACCTTTGTATCACAGTTTTACCTGTGAATGAGCATCTGTTTTCCTATGAACGAGTCCTGAAAGAAGAAGCGGTCATTGCTGTACCAAATGATACGGAGCTTTGTCGTCGTTTGCAGGCAGCAGCGATTCCCATGGAAAACCGAAAATATCCTGCAGTCGATGTACGTATGCTAGATGGTGCGGAATTTGCATTTTTGCGGGATGGTATGCCGATGCAGATCATTCTGGAGAATGTGTGCCGCAAGTACGACCTTCACCTGAAAAAAGTGGTCGACTGTACCAGTGTAGAAGCACTTGAAGCAATGGTTAGTGCCGGAATCTGTTCGGCATTGCTGCCTTCGTATCTTGCAGGATACAAGCTGCATCACTCACCCGTAACCTGCTTTTCGCTGCATCAGGAGGTTTCCTCCAGAGAAGTGGTGGCGATTTATCGTAAGGGGCAGCACTTGTCACAGCCTGTACAGGACCTGATAGAAATGCTTAAATCACTGGAAGTCTGATAACAAGAACCATTATGTTTATCAACCGCCAACCGGCCGTTGGCGGTATTGCTTGGAAGTATTTATAACTAAATGGTTATAAGTCCAATAATTGGATGCAGATAATTGTTGCGGAATGCAACCCGCTGACAGCACTTTCTGTTGGCGGTATTCTAATGATCTTTATATAATCAAAAGATTATATAAAATATAATTAAATATCTAAAACACATAGGATTTAGGAGGGTGACATGAATCTGACAGATCAATTTCTCGATCGCATCGAGCAGGTGCGAAGCAAGCCGTTTCCGCCGGAGGTGTTAAAAAAAGCGAAGCGTTCCTTACAGGATTACCTGTGTGTGACGCTGGCAGGTGCAAGGGCACAACAGGAGAAGCTTTCAGCATATTGGGCGTTTGCGGAACCGGAACACGGACGCTTTACTGCGATTGGCAGTAAGCATCAGGTGACATTGAAGGAAGCTGTATTTCTGAATGGGCTGAACGGTCATGCACTGGATTACGACGACGGTACCAATGCAGGCATCATCCATCTGGGTTCTCCCCTGTTTTCGGTATTGCTGCCTTTGGCAGAAAAATACGGCTGCACGTATGAAAAATTGATGGAATCGGTCATTCTGGGCTATGAGACCTCTTTCACAATGGCACTCTCCATCCAGCCCATGCACAAAGCAATGGGCTATCATGCGACCGGTACTTGCGGTACATTAGGGATCGCAGTGGCAATTTCCTATCTGCTGGACTTTACGCCTCAGGAACGAAAGGAAGCGTTTGCAGCGGCTTGTGTTTCTGCCATGGGTATGCTGAAGGTGCTGGATGATGGTTCGGAACTCAAGCCGTATAATGTGGCAAAAACAGCAATGATGGGTTTGATTGCCGCACAAATGGCAAAGGCAGGATATCACGGGCATCCGGATCCGCTGGCAGGTGAGAGAGGATTCCTGAAGATGATGGCGGGCAAGGAGGACATCGAGCTTCGGCATCCGCTGTGGAATGGCACCTATGCGATTGAAAAAACCTATACCAAACCCTATGCAGCCTGCCGATATCTGCATCCCGCCATTGAAGCGGCGATCAGTCTGCGGAATTCATACGGCTTGACCTCCAAGGAGATCGAGCTGATCCATATCAGAACGTATTTCTGGGCTGTGAACAAGCACGATCATTGTGAGATTCACGGTGCGGCATCTGCCAAAATGAGCATTCCGTACAGTGTGGCAGCCGGCATTGTCTATGGGAAAGCCGGCTTACAGGAATATGAAGCTGAAGCAATTTCCAATCGGGAGGTGCTGGAACTTGCCAGGAAGATCACAGTTACCGATGATGCGGTACTGACAGCACAGTTTCCTGAATTGACTACCGCTATTGTGCAGTTGGACACAAACGACGGAAGATCCTATGAATACCGTGTGGATCATCCAAAGGGAGAACCGGAAAATCCGCTGACGGATGCAGAATTCCATGAGCGATTTGTGGAACTTGCGGTTTACGGGGGAAAGACCTCCGAGGAAGCAGAAGCCATCTTTGCATTTGTGCAGAAGGGCGAATCCGACTGGATAAAGCTTTCTGCACTGCTGAAATAAGGAGGACGATATGAATCAAGTGAATTTTGTACTGGGTACGATGACCTTTGGAGAATCGCTGTTTGAGGAGGATGCGGCAAAAATGATACGCTGCTTCGGAGAACTGGGTTATTCCGAGCTGGATACTGCCTATGTCTATAACGGCGGACAAAGCGAGGAACTGATCGGCAGAGCTTTGCAGGAGCAGGGGCGTGAGAAGTTTCGAATCGCCACGAAGGTGAATCCACGCATCACCGGAAAACTGGATGGCGAAGCGGTTCGGATGCAGTTTGCAGAATCGCTGCGGCGTCTGAAGCTGGAGCAGGTGGATACGCTGTATCTGCATTTTCCGGATGCCAATACGCCGATCGAATCCGCTTTGGAAGCCTGTGCCGAGCTGCATCATGCAGGAAAAATCAAGGAACTGGGGCTGAGTAATTTCCCTGCGTGGCTTGTGGTAGATGTTTATCACCGCTGCATGCAGAAGGGCTGGGTGCTGCCTACGGTCTATGAAGGTCTTTATAACCCCTTAAGCCGACGGGCAGAGAATGAGCTTTCAGATGTTCTGGATCGGTTCGGACTCAGATTTTACGCTTACAATCCCTTGGCGGGAGGTATGCTGACCAACAAGTATTCTGCGATGGAAGAAGCACCGGCTGACGGACGATTTACCCATCGTCCCAATTATAAGAATCGTTATTGGAAGCGTTCTTATTTTGATGCCATTGCCATGCTCAAGCAGCAGTGTGCAGGACATGGAATTGATATCATCGAAGCAACGTATCGCTGGATGGCATTTCATTCCATGCTGAATATGCAGCGAGGTGATGCGATCATCATCGGCGTGTCCAGACTTTCCCAGCTGACACAGAATATCAATGCCGTTTCGGGCGGCAGATTGCCGCAGGATCTGGCAGATGCCTTTGAGAATGCATGGCAGTCCACCAAAAACGATGCCCCCCAGTATTTCCGTTTCTATGATCCCAACAGCAATACCTAAAAATAAGGAGGAGTGATTTCGTGCTGAATCAAACATTTGTACTGGAAACATTTAGGAAGAATGGCGTATCCTTTTTTACCGGCGTGCCGGATTCCTATCTGAACGGCTTCTGTAATCATCTGATCGGGAATACAGATCACCGATCCCATGTCATTGCCGCCAATGAGGGCAATGCAGTTGGCATTGCAGCAGGTCATTATTTTGCAACAGGTGAGCTTCCACTGGTCTATATGCAGAATTCGGGTATGGGTAATGCCGTAAATCCCTTGGTGTCCCTTGCTGATGAAAATGTGTATGCCGTTCCGATGATCTGGCTGATCGGATGGCGAGGTCAGCCGGGAACCGGCGACTGGGCACAGCATCAGCTGCAGGGAGAGATCACAGCTTCCTTACCCGAACTGCTCCATATTCGTCACGGGATTCTTTCAAACGATGAAACGGAAGCAGAAGAGATGATCCGCTGGGCCTGCGATCTTGCAAAGAAAGAGAGAAAGCCGGTTGCACTGATTGCTCCCAAGGGTGTGTTGGCAGGTGAGAAAAAGACAAACACACCGGATACGAGTTATCCTATGAGCAGAGAAGAAGCAATTGAAGTTGTGCTGGATTGTATGCCCAAAGATACGATCTATTCTGCAACGACCGGTCGTGCCACACGTGAACTGTATTTTCTGCGTGAACGCAGAAATGAGTCCCACAGCTGTGATTTTCTGAATGTCGGATCAATGGGGCACGCATCTTCCGTTGCTTTGGGTATTGCACTGGCACAGCCGAATCGTCCGGTCGTGACCTTTGACGGTGATTGTGCCTGCATGATGCATATGGGGGCGTTGACCATGGTGAGTAAGCTGGAGGTGCCGCACTTTCTGCATATTGTGCTGAACAATGGTGCACATGAATCGGTCGGCGGTCAGCCTTCAGCAGGCTTTGCGGTTGATTTCACAGCGATTGCAAGGGCATCGGGCTATGAAACCATTGATACCTTTGTGACAGAACCCGAGGCGATCCGCAGTGCGATCCGTGATCTTATCGGACGCAATCGTGCTGCATTTCTGGAGATCCGAATTCATAAGGGATTGCGGGGAAAGCTGCCGCCCTTGGATATTTCTCATGAAACATTGATTAACGAGCTGAAAGATGAATTACAGGGAAAGGAATGTGAGTGATATGAACAGCATGGAGCAAACAAGAGAATTTTTGGAGAAAATCGGACTTCCGGGTGCAGATGCCTATCATCTTCCCACCTCCGAGAAGCGTTTTTCCGACGGTGCACAGTATCGACTGGAGGTTCCGGGTATTCAGGGCCCCGGAACGATGAAAACACTGCTGGAATCGTTGGATGAATATGGTATCAGCATCCACCGAGTGACCCAGACCAAGGGCGTTTGGACGCTTCTGGATGAGGAGATCGAGCGTATGGTCGCCTATGCAAAACAGTGGCAGGTGGAGCTGATTCTGGCGATCGGACCGAGAGCAACAACGGATACTTCTGCATCGGTCAATACGCCGGAGGGTGTCCGGATGGGGTATCGTCTGCGTGGACAGGAGCAGATCGTGCGTGCGATTGAGGATGTAAAGCGTGCAGCAAGACTGGGCGTTCGTTCCTTCCTGGTATATGATGAGGGCTGCCTCTGGGCACTGAATCAGTTCCGCAGTGCAGGTGAGATTCCTGCTGACTGCCGTTTCAAGATGTCTGCCCATACGGGGCACGGAAATCCCTGCTCTGCGAAGCTTCTGGAGAGTATCGGTGCAAATTCCATCAATCCCGTGCGTGATATCCAGCTGCAGATGCTTTCCGCCATGCGTCAGGCGATTGCTATCCCGATTGATATTCACACCGAAAATCCCAAGTCCACAGGCGGGTTTATCCGTCACTATGAGGTGCCAGAGATGATTCGTATTGCATCCCCCATCTACTTGAAGACAGGCGGTGCCGTAGCCAAAACACACAGCTGGGATACCACCAACGAGGATGCAAAAAAGCGTGCCAAGCAGGTTGCATTGGTTATGCGTGTGATTCAGGAATACTATCCTGAAGCGATCATATCGAAAAAAGGGAGTATCGGCGAATGAGACATCATAGATACAATCCGGACTTTCAGTTTGTGAAAGTTCCGGAAAGCTTTAATAAATATACCGATCGTGAGCTGCTGCAGTACTGTCTGGGTGCAACGATGTATATGCCCGGGACGAAGGAATTCTTGCCGAAAATCATGAATCATTCCATGCCGGGATTGACAACGATGGTATTCTGTTTTGAGGATGCTTGCATGGAAAGTGATGTTCCGGCTGCGGAGGAAAATGTGCTTCGCACATTGGATGCAGTCAGTACCGCAGTAGAAACCGGCAAGCTGGATGCGGATGACGTACCGTTGATCTTCTGCCGTGTCCGCAGTCTGGAGCAGTTCAAGCAGTTTGCACAGCGGCTGACACCGCATATGGCAAAATCACTGACCGGAATCAATTTTCCGAAATTCAACTCCGAGAACGGTGACGGATATTTCGCATATCTCAAGCAGCTTTGTGTTCGGCTGGGAGAACCGCTTTACGGTATGCCCATCATTGAGGATCCCCGGGTTGCCTTCAAGGAAAGCCGAATGCAGGAGTTGATCAGCATTCGGGCAATTCTCAACAAATACTATGACATGGTTCTGCAGATCCGAGTCGGCGGAACCGATTTCTCCTCCTGCTTTGGAGTACGCCGAGGCGTCGATTATTCTATCTATGATATCATGAGCGTTCGAGAATGCTTGTCAGATATCCTGAATGTATTTACACGCAACAATGAATTTGTCGTATCGGGACCTGTCTGGGAATATTTCCGTGCCAGCAAGCGAATGATGTTTGAAGAACTTCCGAAGCATACGCTTGACGATTATCTGATGAAGCGTAAGCCCTTGGTCAATCATGAAGTGGACGGTCTGATGCGTGAGGTGATCCTCGACAAAGCGAACGGTTTTGTGGGACGTACTGTCATTCACCCCTCCCATATTAAGTTTGTCAACGGTCTTCAGGCAGTAACCCGTGAAGAATACGAGGATGCAAGACAGATTCTTTGCTGTGAAGACGGAGGTGTGAGAAAGGGACAGGGTGCCAACAAGATGAACGAAATTAAGCCGCACACCAATTGGGCAAATAAGGTCATGATGCGTGCACGTGCTTTCGGCGTAATCGAAAACGAAAATAATTATCTGCTGCTTATGAGCGAGCAGGCATGAAAGGTGGGGTACGATGAGCATTGAGTTACATACTCCGTTAACGGAGAAGGATATCTCATCCCTGAATGTTGGAGATACAATCTATCTATCCGGTACGATTCTCTGCGGAAGGGATGCTGTCCTGCCTAAAATCGTTTCCATGCTGCGGAATGGAACGATCTCCGACCTCGGGCTTGATCTGCAGGGTGGCGTGATGTTTCATACCGCTGTCAGTCCGGCAGGCGTTGGTCCCACTTCGAGCAACAAGCTGGAGATCGAAAGCAGTATAGAGCCGCTGTCTGCCGGAGGCATACGGCTTCATCTGGGAAAGGGTGCACTTGGACCTGATACCGTTGCGGCACTGGAACGGCATCATGCGGTTTACGCCATCATTCCGCCGGTAACTGCATTGCTTGCACAACAGACACGATCCCAGTGTGTGGCTGCATTTCCGGAGCTTGGTATGGAAGCATTGCATCTTCTGACTGTAGAACGATATCCAGCAGTAATCGCAGCGGCGAAGGGAAGGAGTATATACGAATGAATGCAAGAAATGAGCAGATCATTGAGCTTGTAAGTCAGACTCTGGTTCGTGCAGGCTCTGCATTTCGCAGTGATAAAAAACGTGCTTACCGCAATGCCATTGAACGTGAAACAAATCCGCAGGCAAAATGGGTATTGGAGACGATTCTGGAAAATGCAGCGGCAGCGGAATCAAATCTCAGCCCCCTGTGCGATGATACGGGCATCCCACATATGGTATTGGAGCTGGGAGAAAACCGAGCGATCACCGGCGAGACACTGGATGCAATTCGGATGGGCATAGCCAAGGGGCTGCGTCAGCTTCCGGGCAGACCGATGGGAATCATGGGAAATGATTCTGAACGACTCGACCAATCCGGAGGACTCGATCCAGATTCCGCAGGTGTAGCACCTGCTCCTCTCCTTATCAGAAAAGCAAAGGATGATATCCTGCGTCTTCATATTCTGATGTTCGGCGGCGGCCCTGCGATCCGAGCAAAGACCTATCGGGTGTTTCATCAGCACAATACGGATGTGGTGCTCGACGAGATCATTGCATGGTCCAAAGACGCAGTGAAGCAGCTGGGATGTTCCCCCTGCACCCTTGCAGTGGGCATTGGAAGGTCACATTTTGAAGCAGCCTCATTGATGCTGCAGGCTCTGACGGATGGCAGCTATGACGAACAGAACGAGTTGGAGCAGCGAATCACCGATGCGGTAAACGAAACGGATATCGGTGCACTTGGGTTGCATGGAAAGACCTCTGTTCTGGCAACATTCATGAAGGTTGGACCACAGCGGGCAAGCGGTGTACGGATTGTCTGTGTCAGACCCTGCTGCTGTTTTGAACCTCGTATCGCAACCATTGACCTATGAAAAAAAGCAGATCGGCTTGCTTAGCCGATCTGCTTTTCTGTTTATGCTATTATCCGCAGAAGCAACGTTGACAGGCAGAAGTTCTGCGAAAAATTTCTGTAAAATAATTAGTTGTGAAAAATGTTGATTTGGAGTGGCTTGAAAAAAGCTACTCCACTTTTTATAGTATACAATGGATACGGATGTGATATCTTCTTTTGTACTGACAACACTTTTACACACTCAAACCGTTGGTATCGGAATTTTTGAATATGCCTAATTCTCCAATCCCCACACAAATATGCGTGTGCGTGTATTTGTTGTCAAAGCTCATTTTCCTGTGATTTCTTTTTTCTGAAAAAGATGAATGAAATACCGGATGAGATGATGCATACCGCACCCATTGCAAAGAATGCATAGGCGATATAATGTGCCATCTGCATATTATTGT
>JAZNUR010000187.1:0-3663 GCA_045592405.1 Oscillospiraceae bacterium | reverse complement strand
CAGGGTGAGCTGAATCACAATACGGACGAAACCAAAGGAACGGACGAGATTATCATTGATGAGAACGGAAAAATTGTGGGAGATATCCTCTACAATTCCTACCGTCTGGAGGAGATTTCCGACGTACCGGTCAGAGAACAGGGATTCAGCAGCGTCGGAAATATCATGTTCCGTGAGGAACAGGAGGAAATCATCAAAGGCACATACCTGTTCTGGTATAATGCCGAAAACGGCAAAACTGGGAAGCTCACCCCGAAATGTGTACAGGAAAAGGCGGCAAATGACAGCAGTGCCATCTCTGTCATGACCATGCCCGACGGCAGGATCGGCGTGATCTGCATGATTTCCGAGGATATGGGGGATTACAACTACAAGGCGAAATACCGCTGTATTGAGATCTATGACGAGAACCTCAATTACGCTGAAACCATTGAGGTGCCCGAAGCAGCCGCACAGGAGCTGTTTCTGCACAGCGGCAATTTCAGCGTGGACGCAGACGGCAACTACTATATTCTGCAGTGGAATGCGGAAGCGAAGATCCAGACGATCGTGGGCTTTGACAAGGATTTCAACCGCTACGGAGAGATCGCCTATCCGACCACGATGCAGCTGACAGGTCTGTTTCAGGGCGGGCATGGCGAAGTCTACGCAATGTTTGTCAAATATGACAAGAACGGCGGCAGTGATGAATATTACAAGATCTACCGTCTGGATGCGAAGGAGAGAACCTGCACGGAAATTCCGAAAACCATCAGCCCCCGAGGTAACGGTGCAACATATTTCCATACAGGCACGAATGGATATGATTTCTACTACAACGATGACTACGGCATCTATGGCATGAAGGGGGATACCTCCACCTGCGTGATGAGCTTCATCAATTCCGATGTTCCTATCGGCAGTGTGTGGTTTTATGCACCCTTTGCAAACGGCGATTTCTACATTCAGACGAACACCTACAGCGGTTCCACCTTTGAAAGTGCCTGTTATCTGGCAAGACAGCGTACACCGGAGGATTTCAAAGATACAAGGCTCATCACGCTTTCTACGGTTGGCATGTACAACGATCTTGAGGAGATCGTCATTGCCTACAACAAGCAGGAAACCGGCGTTCGTATTATTCTGGATGACTATGCGAACTACAACACCACCGAAGATCAGACCCTTGCACATGCAAAGCTGCGTGAAGATTTGCTGAACGGCATCGTTGCGGATATTGTCTGCACGGACGGGCTGAATTTCGAGAGCCTTTCGAGCAAGGGACTCTTTGCGGACTGGTATGACCTCATGGATGCGGACGAGAAATTTGACCGCAGCGACTATCTAGAAAATTACTTCAAGAGCATGGAATACGGCGGAAAGCTCCAGAAACTCGGCGTTTCCTTCCGTGTCCGCACGGCGCTTGCCAAGACGGAACACGTGGGAGAAACGCAGGGACGCACGCTTACGGAAATGATGGAGCTACCGATGCCAAGTGGTATGGAGCCGTTCTATTTCTACAACCGTGACCTTGCAATGGAATTCTGGTTCTCCGCTGCACAGAGCAGCTTCATCGACCGTGACAAGGCAGTCTGTTATTTCAATACGCCTGATTTTGTAAAGCTTCTGGAACTGATCAAGAACTATTCTGCGGACGGATACAGCGGCATATGGCAATTTTCCTACATTGGCGAGCAGCCGCCGCTGCAGGATGCAATGGCGTATCAGGAAGACCGCCTGCTTGTGGATTTTATGACCATCAGCCAGCCCATTGACTATTATGCGGCAACACGCACAGTGTTCCGTGATACGCCTGTTACGTTCATTGGCTATCCAACGGCGAGGGAAGGTAACGGCGGCGTGTTCCAGAGTGATTTTACACTCTCAGTCAATGCACAGTCGGAGGAAAAGGATGCAGTCTGGGATTTCATGAAATACCTCCTCTCGGAGAAATTCCAGAAGAAGCTGAATGCCTCCCTGCCCGTCCACAAGGGAGTTCTCGACGAGAAGCTTATGCTCGGTACAAAGCAGTTTATGGCGACAACGTTCTTTAACGGTGTAAACGTGAACATCGGTGCTGCGACGCCTGAAAGCATGGAAACTCTATCCGAGTATATCTATCAAATCGACACGGCATTCTACTCCGATCCCGTTGTAACACAGATTCTGTACGAGGAAGCAGAGATGTTTCTTGCCGGCGACCAGACTGCCGAAAATGCCGCAAAAATGATGCAGAGTCGAATTTCCATCTATTTAAGTGAACAGTCATAAGGAGGAAAACATGAAAACGAATACTGAAAAACTCATATCCCTTGTCTTTGCCGCCCTGCTGGCAGTACCCGCCTTTGCGGGCTGTCAGCTGAAGAAAAAAGGTGCGACACTGGAGCTGAGCATGGACAATTCATGGCACAGCGAAAGAACGCTGACGAGCATTTCACATAATGCACAGTTCGCTGTGGGGAAGAATATGCTCTGCTACAAGCCGAAACCCAACGGGCAGGAAGAGTTTGTGCTGTACGATCTGGAAACAGGGGAGTATAAGCATTTTCTTTCTGAAACATCTGAGAGCCTTACGGGGACAGAACGTCTGAGCTGTGTTCCCATCCGACTGCCCGATGGAAACGTTGGCATCGTGAACATGGTCTTTCAGGGGAAGGGCGGCGGAGAATATGAGGTGCACCGCCGCACAATGGATGTCTATGACACAGAAATGCAGTTTCTGGAAACCCGTGAGATTCCTGCGGATTTCTGGGGGGATCGCTATTTTTACGGCATTTCCAACGCCCTCGACAGCAAGGGTAATTGGTACTGTGCCGATCAGGATAGGGAAACGACCGAAGCAATCATGACCGTGTACAACGACAAATTTGAAGCATACGGTGAGATTGAGCTGCCCTCCCGTGTCTATATGGAGCGTCTGTTCACCGGTGCAGATGGTATGGTATATGCAGCTGCGACTGCTTACGACAGTGCCGGAACTACTTTTGTGCAGAAGATCTATAGGCTGGATGCCGAAACCCGCACCTGCGAGGACATTGGCGTGTACACTCCCGAAGCGTATGCTTTTGCGACGGGAACACAGGGCTATAATTTCTATTACTCCAATCTGGACGGAATCTATGGTGTCAAAGATGACGAGAGCACACTGGTAGTAAGCTTTATCAACTCCGATTTCTCACCGGGCAGTATCAGGGAGTTCTATCCGATGGAAAATGGCGATTTTGTGGTGTATTTGCAAAACGATAATGAATACAGATACGCATCACCCCGCTCACAGGAGGAGATCGACAGCACCAAGCTCATCAGCCTTGCGGCGGTGAATTTGTCAAGGGAGCTGGAAGAAGCTGTGATCGACTACAACCGTGCGGAAACGGGCTATCGCATTGTCGTCAAGGACTACAGCGAATACAACACGACGGATGAGCCGTACCTTGGCTACGAGACAATGAAGAAGGATATGCTCGACGGCATTGTTGCGGATATGATCTGCACGGAGGGCGTAAATTTCGAGAGCCTTGCGACAAAGGGGTTGTTTGCCGACTGGTACACGCTCATGGCTGCGGACGAGGAATTTAATCGCAGCGATTACATCACGAATTTCTTTGAAGCCTACGAATACAAGGGTAAGCTGCAGCGGCTGGGAAGTCGGAGGCCAAGCGGGTCTTAGGAAGACAACATTCACAC
>JAZNUR010000186.1:0-21521 GCA_045592405.1 Oscillospiraceae bacterium | reverse complement strand
GGTTCTACAAAAACAAAACAATGACAAACTTTGTTGAGTCCACAAGTATTACATCCGACACTTACACTGTTAACAAGATGACATCAGCACGTGACGGCAGACAGATTTATTGCGTTATCACTGACAAGTACGGCAATTCTGTGAAAACAGATACTGTTACACTCATCATGGGTAATCCTGTAAAGATCGTAGAACAGCCGCAGAATGCAGCTGCAGCAAGCGGTAAAAAAGCAAGCGTTAAAGTGAATGCAACAGGTGACGGTCTGACCTACAAGTGGTTCTACAAAAACAAAACAATGACAAACTTTGTTGAGTCCACAAGCATTACATCCGACACTTACACTGTTGACAAGATGACATCTTTGCGTGACGGCAGACAGATTTATTGCGTTATCACTGACAAGTACGGCAATTCTGTTACAACAAATACTGTTATTTTAACTCAAATCTAATTGAATAGGAGTCAACTTTTGAACAGTTTAATTGGACTGCAGAGAGTTGACTCCTGTTTTTTATAGCAAAATAGCGGAATTTTTCAAAAAGACTGATCGGACGCTTTTATGTCCCAAAATAGAGTAAGGACTTCAATTGGATTGCAAGAAAAGCCCCTTAGACCAACTGAGGGGGAATAAGTCGTTACCGTTATGCAAAAAATAAGTTTTCCAATCAATGAGATGCTTGAAAAACCTTGTAGAATCGTGATTTGCGGCGGTGATCAATTTGGCACGTATTAACAACTAACCTTCGGTGCGGAGCATCGGAGGTTTTCGTTTTCAAGAGATTTGAGAGCTGATTTTGAAAGAAATTTCCGAATCCTGCTCTTTTTTATTGCGAAAAACTTTCACAAAGTTTGAAACGGTTTCTTATTCGTTTGTTGGGGGTTATATTCCAACAGAGGTAGTGATATGCATGAGCGTATACCGGATTATCAGCTGCCGGATAAACCTTTGTCAGACTTATTTCACCGTCAGCAACGAAAATATCACCATAGGCGATATCTGTCGGAGCATCCTCCCATATTACCTTATCGGCAGTGTAACTGCCATCCGATTTTGGATACAAATAACGAAACTGCGGAAGGTCATCACCATAAGTACCGACATACACAAAGAATTCTTTTGCATCAAATGCAGCAGTATCGGTTCGCCAGTAATGATTTTTCATGTATATATCTGCGGTTTCCGAGTTATCCCGATCATTATGATAGGTGAAACCATCGTTATCATATCCGGTTTCTTCGTCATACTCCGTGATAGCAACACTTCCCCCATCACTTTCAGCGTTGATAGGAATTTCATTTGAGAGTATAGGAGTGAGCATACTCATGCTCACGAATACTGCACTGAACTTGGATACAAAACGATTCATAATCACGCCTCCTTCATTAACGAAATGAACAATAGAATGGATACGATTTATATAAGAGTTACACCATCTTTATTTATATATTATATCATTTTTGGGGGAAAGTCAATATATCCAAAAGAATAGGATGATTTCAAAGAAAACATTTGTTTTGGCGATTTCTATATGATGAAGAACGCAGATGAGAAAAGGAACTGCTGGGAAGTAATGACAATGTGCACGATGAATGCGTGGAGTGCAGCATGGAGGAAACGGAGTCTCCGCAGAATCTGTATGTATGTCAAAATAAAGTGATGCAATGCTGATGTATGCAAGGATAATCGAATTGATGCATTTGACTTAAGTATTCTGAAGCGTATGATCCTTGAACAGTAACTATTATGAGAAAGCAAAAGGCCAAGAGAAATGATAGTTTCAGACAGTCTCAATCATAATTTTCAAATGGGAATCGTATGAGATGTACGAGACAAAACTGAAAAGCCGTCCGGGATTACTCTCGGACGGCTTTTATCTTGCTGTTTTAAGAATTAGTGTTGGATTGTATTTCTGTTCCGCCCCATTCCACAACGGTAAAGCCCTTTCTTTCGAAGGTTGCAAGCTGCTGCGGTTCGATTTCCACGGCGTTTTCAAGCGGAACGTATGCCATGAAAATGCGGCAGATGCTGTCGGGTGATGGTGTGATATTAAGCTTTGCAGAATTCGTATAGGCATCGCTCTGGAACGTAATGAGATTATATGCATGATGCTCCATTCTCGGCAGCCAGTAGACGATGAATTCATTCATTTCCTGTTCTGTCAGCCCCATATATGTGAGCTTCTCTTTGAGGAAACGCTCGGTATCACTGCCTGCCACACAAAATCCCTTTGAGAAATCAAATCTTGTGCGGCAGTTTTTTGCGTCCCAGAACAGATATTTATGATGTGTGCCGTCCGCCTTGTTCAGCAGTGTGCCGTCCGGATATGCGACTACATCCCAGCCGTCGTTGTACTTCGGATAGGTTGTGGACAGCTCGGATTCCGTCAGTGTAAGCTCAACACGGACATCCATCTCCTGTTCGGGATACAGATAGATCACGGGCTTATTAGCGTACACATCGAAAAATACTGTCATGGTCTCATTGTCTTCGGCAAAAATTCTGATCCAGCCGTACTGTCCATCATATTCAGTGAACAACCAGTAATCATTATTATCCTGATGACCCATTTCATAAAGAAGTGTTCCCTCAGGAATAGAAGCAACAGAAGAATAGCTTTCATCGGGTCCCAGATATAATTTCAGGTTATCTTCTATCACAGTGAACGGTGTTTCGTATGTAAGACGCTTATCAGGCTCCACATAGGATGCCTTGTTCTTCTCGAGCAGCTTACGCTTCATGATGGCAAGATCAAAGGCGTTCAGCCTGCCGTTGAGATCCAGATCACCTTCTGCCAAATAATAGTAAGTCTCAACCTGAACCTGATCCGACCCAAGCAGCCACTTCTGGAATGCGACAGCGTCAGTTACGCTGAATGCGTCATCACCGTTCACATCGCCGGAGACCTCAATCTTGATTCTGAAGATCAAATCCATTGACTCGTTGCTGTAATAGATCACCTCCGGTTCGTCTCCGGTGGTGAATGAAAACGAATCGGCATACTTGTAATGATTTGCCAGCTGATCATTTTTCAGAACAAAGGGATTGGAATCGACAGTATAAAACGGGCCTGCATACATCCAGCCGCCGGGCACATTGTCGTTTTTATAGCCGATACTCGTGCCGAACGTGAAGTTGTGCAGCCTGATCACTTCGTCCGGAATCAGCTCGCCCGTATCCTTGTCATACAGCGTGATTCTTGTTGCACCATCGGGAAGTACAGGTTCGGGATTCGTTTTGTAACTCAGATAGCAGTTTACCTTGATGCGTTTTTCTTCCTCGGATGTGACCTCGAATTCCGGTGCATCATAGTAGCCGTCCTTCGTTCTGATATCGAAAGAATAGCTGCAATGCGGATCATAGGCACGGAGCGAATCAATGACGCACGGATTGGAGTCAATCGGAAAAAGCTCACTGAGAAGAGGCTCATCAGAACTACTCTGTACCGTATCTTTCCGGAATGAAGAATTCTCGGGAACGTCAATCAGCTTACCTGTATCTGCGTCTATGAATGTGATGATTGTACTGCCGCTTGTGAGGTCAACAATCTCGGTACAATTATTCTTTATGTGATAGCTTCCGTTTGTGATATCAAAAGACGCTTCATCTGACCAGTGCCTGCCGACTGACCATTCCACATCAACCAGACCGTCTTTTGTTGGCTGATATACTACAACAGAGGAAGAACTCTGTCCGTCAACAAGTCCTAACTGCGAACTTAAATCAAAACCGTTACAGTCAGATTCCATAACATATTCAATTGCACCATCGCCACTCTGCTCCATTTCCAGAGAAGCCCCCGTGCTTGCATTCACATCTGCACAGTATGCGATATAGTTGTAATATACGCAGGCACCACTGCCAGCGAGCGTAGATTCATGACTATAGCTTTTCAGCCAATTATATTCAGCAGGGCAGTCGGGCAGCCAATTGTAGATATCGGTCTGTTCAATAAAGCCGCTTGGATTTTCAAAGGTGAATGTTTCCGTTGTCCGATAATCAACGCCGTCCTTTTCCTGCCATGTGATTGTCAGATCATGCCCTTCAAGCACACGGAACAGCTGAACTTTAAAGGCATACTGTGCTTCACTTTTTGCATAATCTTCAAAAAAGGTGTAATCGTCCGTAGGAATACCTAATTTATTGCATAATTCTTCATATTCTGCAAGAGCTTCTTCATCATTTGGGTCAGGTTTTTCCGGAATCTCCAGCTTGAAAAGTGCCGGACTTGTGCAGGCAGGTGTATTGATCATTGCCATACTGCCGGAATAGGAGGTTCTGTATTTGTCCTTTTCATCCAGACGGATGGGTTTGACCAGACAAATGAAATTATCCTGTACTCGGGATTTTCCATATTCATTGTACATATCCAAAGCATCGACGAAATTCATCGGTGTCCAGTCGGGCAGCGTACCGATGACCGAATCCATATAAGAGTCATCCTCAGCCCGTACAGGCGGCAGTGCTGCTGCAGAAGCAAGCATCATACCCGCTGTCAAAAATGCAATTAGTTTGTGTTTCATATTCATACCTCCGTTTTTGTGTAGGTTTATAATCGTATTTTTTAATATTATATCATATTTGTGCAGAAAAAACAAGTGATTTATAGAGAATTATTTATTTTTTCGTGGATTTATACTAATTTTCATTATGCCAATGATAAAGCAGGTGACAGCATATTCCTCAACGTGGGCAATAAGAAAGCTTATGAATGTTTTGCAGAAAAATGCTGGCAGAATCACCAACGGACGTCATAGTGGAAATATGGATTAAGATAGATGATACCGATGGAAAACTCGGATATTCACGAAATAGAAATATTTTGTACAAACGCTTGACAAAAAATGGGAATCGCTGTATAATTAATCTGGGGTAATATGGGGAACAAACAAATAACATGAAATGGAGGAAAATATGAATTTCAAAAAGTTCACAGCAGGTGTTTTGGCAGCACTCATGTTTGCTTCATCGGTTTCGTATGAAGAACTTTGGAAAAGGCCAACCAAAGAGCCAGTGGGCAAAGAGCCTGTAGCGAATGCAGCTTCAAATGCGGAATTGCAGGCAACCAATTCGCTCGGAAATTACCTGGTTCAGATGTCACAGACAAAGGAACAAGAAAAACAAAAACTGGTCAATGATGCAATTGCGGAGAATGAGTTTGCGATTGGCGGACTCGCTTTCGATGCAGCTACAGGTGTTGTTGCGGTGAAGACAACACAGGCGGCCGATTGTACGCTCAGAGTCAGAGTGCTGAATGATGATGACGGCAAGGAAGTGGCAGTATCCGAAAAGGCTATGCAAAGGGGTAAGGATACGGTTACTCAGTTGGAATTCAATGCAGAAGCATTTCCGGAATACTTCAAGATTCAAGCGGAACTCATCGGTCCGATGCAGGATATGCTTTGTGTACCCTTTACGCTGAGCGATTATACCCGAGAGGTACAGGAGATCAAAGCTGCAGATATTAATGACTTTGAACCGGAATACGTTGTAAACCTCGATGAGAAGGAAGATACCAACTTCGTAGTCCTGAAGGAAGGTACAAAAATGGCAGCTTCCTCCGAAACTACGAACACATTGGTTTCTGCGGACTATGAAAACAATGTGTTTGTATTTGAGAATGCAGATGCAACGATTACGGAGCTTAAACAGGGCGATTATTTTTACATTCAGCCCGATGTTGAAAATCTCATTGCAATTATAGTGGAAAGCATTGAGATTGCGGATAATCAGGTGACCATCATTGGTAACGACGAAAATATCGAAGATTTATTTTCATTTGTGAAGATCGAGATCAATGCGGAAGAACACGATTTAGAAATGAAGCCTATAGATGTGACAGTGGGAGGTACGACCGTCTCATCCGAGGCTTCCACTGAAGCCGTTTCGTCCGAAACCACAACTGCAAATTCTGCAGAAAGCTTCGTATCACTGCCTTTGGACACATCTGCTATGGATACAGCAGAGTCTGAGACGGCAAATATTACAGAAACAGATGCTATGACGGCAGATACTTCTTCTGTATCTAACGTAACAGAAACAGATGCTATGATGGCTGAGACTTCTTCTGAATCGACAGAATCTTTTGAATCTGTCGCTGAAGCGACGGATCCGTCAAGTGAAACGAATCAATCTGTTGGCTCAGGATTCGGCAATTATCAGTTCAATGAAGAAGCTCCGGCTGCTAATGACCATTCCTCCGCTTCTTCTTTTAGTTTCGGAAACGATGATGTAAGTCTTAAGGGTGAATATAAGGTGGACGATGATTCAGCAAGCTGTTCCTTTGAAATGAACCTGAAGGATATGTTTACTGTAAGCGTCGGTTACACTGAAACTTTTCAGTTCTATAAAAAATGGGACTATATCTATACTTTATTCCAAACTTCAATAACCAGTACAGTGAGTTTGAGCATTGGTGTGGATCAAGATAATGCAACTGATTTAATAAACAAATTAACCAAAGATAATAAAGATGACTGGTTGAGAATCGATATAGCCCATATTTTTATTCCGACACCTGCGTCTGGTATTGTTCTGAAGCTTGTGCCCTCACTCTTTTTGAATTTTGAGGGTAAGATAACTTTAGGCTATGAGCTGAACGCTTCAATGGGCTTTATTTATGACTCGGAAGCTGATGAAAAAGCAAGGCTGCTTTTCGGCAGTCCGGATGAGCTTTTTAGTCCTAAGATTACTGTAGAAGGTGAAGTTCAAGCTGGAATCTTATTAACCATTCAAGTGAATGTTTTTTACGAAAAATTCTTTAGTGTTAAACTTACAGGAAAACTCGGAGCATATGCAACCGGCGAATTGGATTTACAACCGAATGTTGTATATGCAGGGGATTCCGTAATTCTAGCCGATACTACCGACAACGAAATCCATAATTGCAAATGGTGTGCAAAGGGCGAAATGGGCATAGTAATCGGAGCAGAAGCAGGTTTGGAAGTCTTGGGCATGGAATTCAACCTGGAGCTGTTCACGAAAAAGATTAAATTAGGCGATTATTATTGTTCCAAAAAAAACGGCAAAATAAAAATGGCTTTTGGAGAATGCCCGTCAAAGGCATACAAAACAGAATTCAACGTATGGGATGAATTGGCTGCTCGGGTTGTTAATGCAGAGGTTGAAGTTGACGGTGTTAAGATGTATACGGATGGCAACGGATATGTGCACTGCTATTGTACGGAAGGCTCGCATCGCTATGTAGTCCGTGAGGATAATTTTGTACGTGGAGAAGGTACTTTCAATGTTCCTCCCGGAACAAAAAAGCTTGATATTACCATTAGCGAAAAAGGTTCTGCCGGTGTAAGAGAAACAGGAATCGCAAAGGGTACAACGACTTCCTACACAACCAGTCGTCCCGAAACAACCACATCGACAACGAATGAAAAAATGGGCTCTATGAAGAGCATCGAAAGCGGCCAGCTTGGTGATAACGTTCACTACATACTCCATAACGATGGCTATTTGCAAATCTATGGCAGCGGTGATATGTATGAGAACTGTAATGTCATTCGGAACAAAGACAAAATCAAGGCAGCAATTATTTATAATGTTGAAGGTAATGAGATCACCAGCATTGGCGGAAGTCTTTTCTCAAACTGTACGAATATGACTTCCGTTGAACTTCCTGACACAATCACAAAGATTCATAACGATGCATTCTATAATTGCAGTAGTCTGGAAAGCATTGATATACCGGATGGGGTAACTTATATCGGAGAATATGCATTTGAGGGTTGCGAAACCATACCGGAATTTACTCTTCCGAGTGAATTAAAGTACATAGGTAAATTGGCTTTCGGACGTTGTATTAGCATTACTGAGATGATGGTTCCTTCGAAGGTAACGGAGATTGGGACGCAAGCATTCTATGGATGCAGCTCTATGACGAAATTAGTAATACCGCAGAGTGTAACCAAAATTGGAAACACTATTGCCGGTAATACAAAACTGGAAGAAGTCACACTGCCGTTTATGGGAAATACACCGGAAGGCGTGGCAGCGAATAATACAAGCACACTTCTGTACCTACTGTATGGCGGAACCGGAGGAGCTGATAAAGCAGCCCTCAGAAGAGTAACGATCACTGGAGGAAGCAGTATTCCGAAATCGGCATTCGCTAATTTTACAGATGTGACAGAAATCAATCTTCCTGACACCATTACCAAGATTCATAACAATGCATTCTATAATTGCACAGGTCTTGAAAGAATCATGTTCACAGGCAATGCACCTGTCATTGCAAGCGATGCGTTCAATGATGTAACGACGAATGCATACTATCCTAAAAATGACACAACATGGACTGCTGACAAGCTGCAGAATTATAGCGGAACTATCACATGGATTCCGATTACGCCTTTGACGATTACAGAACAGCCCAAGAATGCAGTAGCACCTGCTGGTGAGACTGTAACGTTCAAGGTTAGTGCAGCAGGCGATGACCTGACCTACAAGTGGTATTTCAAAAATAAGAGTGGTTCCAAATTCCTCTACACAAGCTCCTTTAACTCCAACACCTACACTGCAGTTATGAATGAAACGCGTGACGGCAGACAGGTATACTGCGTGATTACCGACAAGTACGGCAACAGCGTAAAGACGAATGTTGTCACGCTGATCATGGGTAACCCCGTAAAGCTCGTGGAACAGCCGAGAAATGCAGTTGCACCGAATGGGGAAACTATCAAAATTGCAGTTGGTGCAACTGGTGACGGTCTGACCTACAAGTGGTATTTCAAGAATAAGGGTGCATCTAAATTCAGCTACACAAGCTCCTTTAGCTCCAATACCTACACAGCAATTATGAATGGCACTCGTGACGGCAGACAGGTATACTGTGTGATTACCGACAAGTACGACAACAGCATACAGACGGATGCTGTAACATTGACCATGGGTAATCCCGTAAAGCTCGTAGAACAGCCGAAAAATGTTGTTGCACCCGAGGGAACGAATGCTAAAATTGTAATTAATGCAACAGGTGATGACCTGACCTACAAGTGGTATTTCAAGAATAAGGGTGCATCTAAATTCAGCTACACACCTACGTTTAAAACCAACACATATTCTGCGGTAATGAACGAGGTTCGTGACGGCAGACAGGTATATTGCGTGATTACCGACAAGTACGGCAACAGGGTAAAGAGGGATGTTGTAACAATGACCATGATTAATCCCGTAAAGATCGTGGAACAGCCGCAGAATGCAGTTGCATTGGAAGGAAAAGCTGCAACATCAACAGTGGAAGCAACTGGCGATGGCTTGACCTATAAGTGGTATTACAAAAATAAGGGTGCTTCTGAATTCATATATACCAGCTCCTTCAAATCCAATACCTACACTGCAATTATGAATGAGACACGTGAAGGCAGACAGATTTATTGTGTGATTACCGACCAGTATGGCAACAGCGTACAGACAGACACAGTGACACTGATCGTTGGCAATACACTGAAGATTACAGAACAGCCGACAAATGCATCTGCAGCTGAAGGTGCATCTGTAAAAACCAGAGTAAGGGCTGCAGGTGACGGTCTGAAGTATCAGTGGTATTATTGTGAAGTAGGAAGTACAACATTCAAGCTGTCCGGTGTGAAAACGAACACGTATTCCGCAGCAATGACAGCCGCTAAAAACGGCCGCAAGGTGTACTGTGTGATCACCGATCAGTACGGCGTTAAGGTTAAAACGGACGTTGTAACACTTACGATGGAGTAAACACCAAGGGAGTGTACTTTCATCAAGACAGTATTCGTGGCAAAGCAAAATAAAAAGCAAGCCGTGCAGCGGATCATCCGCTGCACGGCTTGTTTGTTAGAGCATCAGTCCACACTGCGGATCTGATCGACAAGGGATTGCCGCTGCATTCCATGAATGGAGAGCAGGGAGGTTACCAGAGCAATTACAAATGCCGCCGCCGTGCAGATCCAGACGGTACCCTGTGGACCTATGTAGGAAATAATGCTGTTAAAGTTCTCTTCCAGCGTCATGAGTGTCAGGAATTTCTCCGTTCCAAACATTACGCCAATGCAAGCCAGTGATGCAACGATGCCCGACGTCAGCACATACTGCAGACATTCTACGACCGTCATGCCGTACATCTGTCCCTTCGTCATACCCACACACTGCATAGCGGCAAGCTCGCTGCGGCGATTGAGAATACCCGTGGAAATGATATTCACCATATTCACGATGGAGATCAGTGCGATCATGAGGCTGATAAACGCCACGATGATCTTGGTGAGGGTAAATGAAGAACGATTCGCATAGTTCATTCCGTAGACATCCCATTCAAGTTCCATTGTTTCGTGCTTTTCAATATAGCTCAGTGCATCACGGTAGCTGTCGTGATCGACAAGATTGCATTCAATGGTATGTCCAATCCACGAAGAATTGAAATCCGTACAGCACTGTTCATACTGCTGCAGTGTTCCGATCAGCAGTACAGAACTCATTTCACCTTCAAAGATTCTGTAGCGGCTTTCTTCAACGGGGCAGCGGTGGTGGATACGATAGGTTTGCGGAATATACTCAGTATACGAATAGCCAACTAAGATTTCCTCTCCGGTTGCTTCGTCTATTTCGGTTTCTTCATGTACATTTAGAAGTTCTTCTTCCGCTAAAGCTTCATATTCTTCAACCGTGATGTAAGTTCGTCCCCAGACCTCAACAGGAATCTCATCAAGCAGCTGTGTTTTCTGCATATTCGCCCATGTTGCGGGATCTGCGATTTCCTGATTGATCTCCAGCATGAGGAGTTCTCCCGATGCTGTGAGCTTCTCATAGGAAACCGGAGGATTTCCGTTGAATAATTGTTTATAGGCTTCTTCATTGCAGTAGTTGATCGTAACACCACATATGCCTCCACCATCAATTTTATGCCGGCCGGAGCGGCCGATCTCAAGGCTCAGATTTTTGAAGTACCCACTGTTTTCCAGATCCTGCATGGGCTGGCGGTAGCTGAGCAGGTCGTTTCTATCTTCGGTAGTATTCACACAGAAATCAAAATCAATGCCCTCACCGTACAGGTATTCCTCATGGCTGTCAATGAATCCGTCAATGGCATAGGAGCTTGTGGAAAACAGGATGATGGATACTGTCAGAGATACCACCGTGATCCAGAAACGCTTGCGGGAACGGCGTGCATTTCGAGAGGCAAGCTTGCCGATCCAGCCGAACAGCAAACCGTAGATGGAATGCTTCTTAATCTTCTTGACCGTATTACTGCGGCTTGTGATCGCCTGCATGGGGGACATTTTGACAATACGCATACCCGTTGCGTAGGCAGAGAGCCATACCCAGACATATCCCGTCAAGGCACTTACAAGTATCATCCAGGGATTCGTGGTGAAGCAAATCAGCTCTTCGATCTTTTCGGGTGTCAGCATTGCTTCCAGAAGCTTTGTGTGCAGGACGATGCGGTATGCAGCGTAAGTAAGAGCGTTGCCGCAAATCAGACCGATGGGAATGCCGATGATGGAGAGCAGTGTGCCTTCCATGGTGATGATCTTTACCACCTGATTGGGAGTGGCACCGATGGATTGGAGTACGCCGAACTGACGTTCACGTTCCTTGGAGGAAATCTCAAAGGCAGTGTCAATGACAAGACGCATTGACATGGCGAGGATGATGACAAAACCGAAGAAGAGTGCAAAAATGCACGCTACACTATACCAGGCATGTATACCGACAAAATCGTACTGCATCAGATCGAAATTCAGGTAAAAATAGTTGTCGGGCAAATCATAATATCCGAACCCGAGCCCTGCCTGCTCAAAGGCGTTGTCCAGAATTTTCTGGTCATTACTAATGTATTTTTGCAGCATCAGCTCTGCCCGATAGGTACCGTCTTCCGGATTTTCCTTCAGCACGCAGCTTGTAATGCCTTCGGCTTTGGAAAGGATTTCTCCCTGTTCCTTTGTGACAGAATATACAAGGCAGTGATAGGGTGCCTTGTCATAGGCGATGTTGTGCAGAGAAGTAAAACACGTCGTAAAGCCTGTAAACAGCATACTCATAAAAGCAAGTGCAACGATGATGCTGCATATGGTCAGTATGGAATGCCGCTTCTGTGAAAAAATGTATCGTTTTGCAAGCATGGTCTGAAAACTCATGGTATTCCCCCTTTTAGCTCTGATGTGTCAGCACATCACTGATGATCTTTCCGTCGGAGAGGGTGAGGATTCTGTCGCACTGCAGAGCAATGTTCTCATCGTGGGTGATGATGACCATGGTCTGGTTAAAATCCTTGTTGGATTTTCGCAGCAGTGCAATGATCTCTGCACTGTTTTTGCTGTCGAGGTTTCCTGTCGGTTCATCGGCAAGAATCACGCCGGGCGATGTGAACAGTGCCCTTCCGATGGAAACTCTCTGCTGCTGTCCGCCCGAAAGCTGGGAAGGCAGATGATGACGGCGTTCCTTGAGATCGAGCAGTGCCAGCAATTCATCCACACGCTCCTTTTTGGGCTTTCTGCCGTCCATGATCATGGGCAGCGTAATGTTTTCTTCCGCAGTCAGAACGGGAATGAGGTTGTAGAACTGATAGATCAGACCTACCTGACGTCTGCGGAAAATTGCAAGATTTTTGTTGTTCTGTGCATACACATCCTGACCATCCAGCCATACCTTGCCGGATGTGGGGCGATCCACACCGCCAAGAATATGCAGGAGAGTGGATTTGCCCGAACCGGACGGACCGATGACGGCGATCATTTGTCCCTTTGGAATACTGAATGATACATCATCCAGTGCTTTGACTTCGTTTTCTCCCTTGCCGTATGTTTTGCAAAGATTTTCAATTTTCAGAAATTCCATAATATGCCTCCTTGGTAGTATTTTCCTTTGATATTTATATTATATCATAGAAAAATCACTTTTGCATGACATTTAACTTACAATAATGTCACTTTTCAAATGTGCAGCTGCACTTGAAAAGAATGAAGATTCATGATATAATGAATGCATACATTATTTTGAAGGGAGCTTCCCATGCCCAGAATATTATTGATTGAAGATGATGAACAGCTTGCCAGAAATCTGATCCGCTTTCTGCAGTCGGAGGCATTTGATGTGGTGTATGCCGCAGGACAGACTGACGGGCTGCAGGCATTTGAATTGCAGCGTTTCGACTGCGTGTTATTGGATCTTTCCTTACAGGACGGGAATGGCTTTGCCGCCTGTGCAGCAATACGGAAACAATCCGATCTTCCGGTGATCTTTCTGACGGCTTCTGCGGACGAAGCCTGTACGGTTGCGGGATTTGAGGTCGGGGCGGATGACTACATCGGCAAGCCGTTCCGCCCACGGGAACTGGTTGCCCGAATCAAAAATGCCATGCGGAAGCAGCAGGTTTCCGCACATCTCCTAAGCTGCGGCAACGTGAGTATAGATCCGGTAAGGGGCGTTGTTACGAAAAACGGCACGGAGCTGTTTCTCTCCGCATTGGAATACAGACTCCTGCTTGTATTCTTTACGAACAAGGAACAGCTTCTCTCCAGAGATCGGCTGATTGACGAGCTGTGGTCGGTTTCCAGTGAATTCGTATCGGACAATACGCTCAACGTGTACATGAAGCGGCTGCGTGAAAAAATTGAGGATGATCCGCAGAACCCCACGATTATCAAAACTGTGCGGGGACTCGGCTATAAGGCGGTGGATGTATGATGTTTCGCAGCTCCGAAATCCGAATACAGCTCCTGCTGCATTTTCTCATTACGCTTGCCGGATTCATCGTCTGCCTGTTTCTGAATATTCCCGCTGCACTGCTTCTTCTTGGCATTTCCATGGTGCTGCTGGGCGTGAATCTCTGTTTTCACGCAAAACGCCTGCACAGCATTGCGAACCTTTGCGATCGGGTGGATGAAGTTCTCCACGGTAAAGAACACGCTGCATTCAGTGAGTTTCAGGAAGGAGAGCTGAGCATTCTCGCTTCGGAGATTCACAAAATGACGGTTCGCCTGCGGGAACAAAATGCACAGCTTTCCCATGAACAGCAGTTTATGAAGGAAGCGATGGAGGATATTTCCCATCAGCTTCGCACGCCGCTGACATCGACAATGCTGATCGTCGGAATGATGCGTGATGCGGGGCTTTCGCACAAGGAACGGATGGAATACCTTCAGGAACTGTACGGTCTGCTCACGAGAATGCAGTGGCTGATCGAAACCATGCTTACCATCTCTCGTCTGGAGGCAGGTGCGGTGAAATTCCAGAGGACGCAGGTTTCCTGTCGTGAACTGATTGCATCCGCAATGGAGCCGCTATCCATTGCAATGGAGCTGAAGGACATCACTGTGGAAATAACAATAGAGGAAAATCCTGTATTTTGGGGAGATCAGCCATACTGTACGGAGGCACTCACGAATCTATTGAAAAATTGCATGGAGCATACACCGCAGGGCGGCAGTATCTCCATCAAGGCGTCGGAGAATGGCATCTACACCGAAATTCTCATTACAGACAGCGGTAATGGAATTGACGAAAAAGACCTTCCCCATATATTCGAGCGATTTTATCGTTCCTCCGAATTTGCCAAAAACGGCTATGGCATCGGACTTGCATTTGCCCGTAAGATCATTGCCGCACAGAACGGAAGTCTCAGAGTCAGGAATGCTGTTCCCCATGGAGCACAGTTTGAACTGCGGCTCTACAAAACAGTGGTTTAGGATATATGATAAAAGTTGAAATGCCGCAGCGAAAACGCTGCGGCATTCAGTTTGTAAAAAAGTAGTTTGGGGCGTGCGGAAAGAACATATTTATGAACAACTCCCCGTCTTTGACGGGGAGTTGTTCAAGAGAGATTATAGTATTTGAATGTTATTTTTGTTATGGTTTCACGGGAATGGAATCCAGCAGGGATACTACGTACTTTATGCTGCAAAGGCTGTCCATTGTGGAAATAGTACCATCATTATAAATATCCGCTGCCAGCTTCTGGTTCTCATCAAATTTATAAACACCCATGATGTTTTGATTGATAAGGATCACATCAAGGATATTAACAGAGCTGTCCTCATTGACATCACCGTATTCAAAGGTGATATCCTGCAATTCAACGATGACATTCATCTGATAAATAGTACCTCCGGTGACTGCAAAAATGGTTGCTGCACCATCCTTCAGAGCTGTGACTATACCGTTTTCAATACGGATTGCTTCTTCGTTGGTAGTAAGCCATGTAATCGTGGCAGGATCTATTTCGGGAGGACATACCAGTATCACTTGTCTTTCTGAATTGCGAATATAAATAGAGTCGGTCTTGGAAATATCATATTTTGGATTCTCCATTACAAGAATAGAACAGGAGAGTGGTTTTTCGCCAACCATAGCATAAATGGTGCAGCTTCCCGGCTGAAGTGCTGTGACAACGCCGTTATTAACTTCAGCAATATGGGGATTATCACTGACCCAGATAACATCTTCCAGATAATTCATGACTGAAAGTTCTACATAATCGTCAATTCCAAGTTCCACATAGGTTTCATTGAGCTTGGGTGCAAAGGGATCAGGGATATGTATACCGCCGTTCATGGCAACACCCTTCATATTGTCAATAATATTGATACGATCGCCGTTATACCAATATGCAGGGGATTCGTCAGCTGCTGTCCAGAGGAAGGAAATGGGATATTCCGTACCCGCCTTGACATCTTCCGGAAGTGTGAATTGAAGGGTGAACAGCTTTTCCGTTGTAACGCTGTTTGCGGAATTTTGTGCAAGACCGCTTGCACCACAAAACCAGACAATACCAAGTTCAGGATTGTTGGAACAGGAATGCGTCAATGCAATTGCATTATCAAATTTTACGTTTGCCAGCGTCAGCGAGGGGTCATACTTGATGCCGAAAGAATCTGCAAGGAACCCGTCCTTGTTTTCACTGACAGAAACACCAACTGAAATGAATTCATAATTTGCAAGTGCATTCTCTTCGATCTCTACATATTCAATATTCAGAATGGGTACATTCACTTCGGAGGCAGAGAGGGGCAGGACATTGCCAATCAATAACATCATTGCTGTGATGATTGAAAGTACTCTTAAAACCACCTTTTTCTTCATATAGACACCCCACGTTCAAGTAATAAATTTCGTTTTCTATATTGAAACTGCACCTCCGAGCCTGCTTTTTTGATGTTAGTGAGATGCAATAACTTTCAACATTATTATACCATATGTTTTCGTGAAAGTCAACAGAGTTCACAAAAATGTTAGAAATTCGCTGAAAATACTTTTGAAAAGTATACGCATTGTACAAATAGTAGAAAAAATATCGAATTAGGGGTATCGTTTCATGAGGTGGATAGAAGTGCCGCTTGCGGTATTCATACTTTTTTATCGATATATTAATCGAATGTTAATAAAAAATTTTCCGTGAATACAATTCCAAACCAATATTTGTGATATAATATAATATGGATTATAGTTTTCTGCTTACAAAAGACCTTTCACGAATGATACCAAACATTTCCGCACTGACAAATATTTGTCGGAATTTAACTGACATAGCTGCCCATCCAACTTTCATAGATATCATAATTGGGTGGAGCATCCTTAGTGCAAGAGACATGATAACCAATGAATACAATAAACGAAAGGGGGGGATGTGTATGCAGAAAAAAAACAATGAATATCTGATTGATGTGGTCGAAGATTTCGAAGCACCGAATCAGACAAAGGGATTCCGTGAGGCTTTCCGACAATGGCGAAGGCAAGAGAATCCCTATGCGTTTCATGTGACGCAAAATCCGAAAGAAACCAGCTTTTCCGAGAGCAAGGTGATGACGGGCACATCTCCTGCAAAAACGGAGCAGGGTGTTCTGTACCGACTGAGCTATCTGATCGGCTGTCTGCTGATTTTGTATCTTATGATTGAGAATATCCTTGATAAGATCATTGTTTCAATCATGCACGCAATGGGGATGCACATCCAGCTGCTTTTCTGGGGCTCGGATCTGTACGGCGATGAAAGGAATGTATTCCTTGTAATCGTGCTGATCAATACCCTGAAATATCTTCTGCCCGTGCTTTTACTGCATTATTTCTTGCGGATGCCGCTGCGGGTCAGTATGCCGACACCCATTACCAACCCACAGGAGCTTTTGTTCGGTATTGTGATGACGATGATGTTAAGCGTCGGATGCGGTTTGTTCAGCGTAACAAATTCTGATGAGCTTGATAAATACAAACTGATCTGCAATGCTGTGGGTGTGGATGATAAAAGAATGCTTCTCTATACATTGTTCACTGTGCTGATCATGCCGATTTTGATCGAACTATTGCTGCATGGTGCTATGTTCCAGGTGCTTCGTCAGTTCGGGGATACTTTTGCCATTGCGGCAGTTACGTTTCTTGCGGCGATCATCATGCATAGTGTACAGGACGTTCTGCGTATTGCGATCATGACGCTGGCATTTTCGTATTTTGTGATTCGTACGGGCAGCTTCTGGACGGCGGTCATTCTGCACATCGTGCATGAGATTTATATGTTTGTGCTGTTCTACATAGAAACATTTGAAAGCGTATTTACGCCGCTTTGGTGGGTCATGATGCTGATGCCGTGCATAGTGGGTATTCTCACCGGTGCCTATATGCTGTTTCATGAGCCGGAAACTGAGCGTACCGTGCCAAAGAATGAAACGTTCCTGAAATTTTCTGACAAGTGCAGAACATTTATTTCCAGTCTGCCCATCATTGGACTGATTGTGATCTGCGTCATGCTTGTGGTTATTTCAACAGTCTTTGCCCTATAATAACATAAATCAGTGAATGAGCCGCACGCCGTACAGCGAGCGGCTCTACTATCGGATAACGGAGAATGTATGGAAGAACATGAAGTATATATGCACCGTGCACTGGAGCTTGCTGCACAGGCAGCCGCACTTGGTGAAGTGCCCGTAGGGGCGGTAATTGTCCGCAAAACCACGGGCGAGATCATAGGGGAGGGCTATAATCGCCGTGAAACAGGCAGGCACGCACTTGCCCATGCAGAGATCATGGCAATTGATGCTGCCTGCAGAAAATTGGGCGGATGGCGGCTTCCGCAGTGTGCGATCTATGTGACGCTTGAACCCTGCCCGATGTGCAGCGGAGCGATTTTACAAGCGAGGATTGATGATGTGTATTTTGGGGCATATGATGTCAAAAGCGGTGCGGTGTGTTCCGTCGAGCAGATGTTCATGCTGCCCTATAATTATCATCCGGCAGTGACGGGGGGCATTCTGCAGGAGGCGTGCAGCGGAATCCTTTCTGAATTCTTCCGTGAGCTTCGGCGGAAGAAGTCGGTGCCGAATGGGGAAATCTGAAAATTCTGTGGAAATACTTGCAAAAAGCCTGCAAGTGTGCTATAATTAAGTGTAATACTGTGAAAGGAGGATTCGCAGCATCCTGTTGTGAATCGGAATCATATGAGATTTAGAAAGAGTTTGTGTGTAATGCTGGCATTTTCGGCATTGATGGCTGTCGGCTGTGACAGAGGCAGCAATAACGATTCTCCGAAGGAAACGGAGGAAACATATCAGGAGATCCAGGGCTTTTATGGCGAATCCGCATCCTACGGTGACATGACGGTTACCGTAAACAAAGTGGAGGATCCCAAGATTACCATGTCCAGCGGAAAAATGGCTGTATTTTTCGAGGTAACTATTGAGAATGGCACAGAGGAAACTGTTACTACCAACTATCTGAACAATTTTGCAGTAACGGTGGACGGTACCTATCTTGAGCCGGCACAGTGCTTCACGATTCCTGTGATGAAGGAATTGTATGATTTTTACGGAAATGAAGCTTTTGCGGAGGAAATTCCGGCTGGGCAGACAAGCAGCGGCCATCTGGCTGCGGAGGTGGATCCGGATTTTGAATCACTGCAGCTGCATTATATTCCCAAGACCACAGACCGTGGTTCCCGAATCTCTGTTTCCCTCTCAAGAGAGAATATGACGGAGGCAAAGAAGTAGAATGCACCAGCCCGTTCCAAATCGGAACGGGCTGTGACTGTCAGCATATACCAAAAAATAATAGGAGGATGAGAATATGATCAAACGATTGCTGCAATGTGTGCGGCAGTACAAGCGGGATTCGATTCTTGCACCGGTGATTATCAGCGGCGAGGTGCTGCTGGAAGTATTGATGCCGTGGATTATGGCAAAGATCATCGACAACGGCATTGATGCCGGCAATATGGACTATATCCGGAATATGGGACTTCTGCTGATTCTCTGCTGTATTGCATCGCTTGCCTGCGGGGCATTTGCCGGTAAATTCGCAGCTTCCGCATCGGCGGGACTTGCACGGAACATCCGTAAGGATATGTACTATAATGTCCAGAATTTTTCGTTCCACAATATCGACAAGTATTCCACGGCAAGTATCGTTACTCGTCTGACGACGGATGTGACACGCATTCAGGATGCGTTCCAGATGATCATCCGTACCGCAGTCCGCAGTCCGTTCATGCTGATCAGTTCCGTGGTAATGGCGTTTACCATCAACTGGAAGATGGCGTTGATTTTTCTTGCTGCAATTCCGATTCTTGCGATCGGTCTGTACCTGATTATCACCCATGCACATCCGGTATTTGAGCGTGTATTCAAGACCTATGATAAACTCAACCGGGTTGTGCAGGAGAATCTGTATGGCATCCGTGTGGTGAAATCCTTTGTACGAGAGGAGCACGAAACCAAGAAATTCAAGGAGGTTTCCGATTCCATTTATAAGGATTTCCTGTTTGCGGAGCGTGTGCTGGCATTCAACGGCCCGCTGATGCAGTTCTGTGCTTATGGCTGTATGATGCTGATTTCGTGGTTCGGAGCACGCCTGATCGTGCTGGGCGGTGAATCCGCTCTGACTACGGGCGAGCTGACGGGACTGTTCACCTATACGATGCAGATCCTCATGAGCCTGATGATGCTTTCCATGATCATGGTGATGATTACCATGTCCAGAGCGTCGGCAGAACGTATCGTGGAGATCCTCGATGAAGTACCCACCATCCACAACCCCGAAAGTCCTCTCAAGGAAGTGACAAACGGCGAGATCGAATTCAACGGTGTGGAATTCAGCTATTCCGATAAATCCGGAAAGCCCTGTCTTTCGAATATCAATCTGCATATTAAGTCCGGTCAAACCGTTGGTATCATCGGCGGTACGGGAAGCTCCAAGTCCACACTTGTGCAGATGATTCCTCGTCTGTACGATGTGACGAAGGGCGAGGTGAAGGTTGCAGGATGGGATGTCCGCAATTATGATCTGGAGGTGCTCCGTGACAGCGTGGCAATGGTGCTGCAGAAGAACGTCCTGTTCTCCGGCAGCATCAAGGAAAATCTTCGCTGGGGCAATCCCGACGCCACCGACGAGGAAATGATCCATGCCTGTGAGCTTGCACAGGCACATGGATTTATCACTGAATTCCCTGACGGCTATGATTCTCATATTGAACAGGGCGGCCGCAATGTTTCGGGCGGTCAGAAGCAGAGACTTTGTATTGCAAGAGCACTTCTGAAAAAGCCGAAGATTCTGATTCTTGATGATTCCACCAGTGCCGTGGATACCAAAACGGATGCCCTGATCCGTAAGGCGTTCCGTGAGGAAATTCCGGATACCACCAAGCTCATCATTGCACAGCGTATTTCCTCCGTGCAGGATGCCGATATGATCATCGTCATGGATGACGGCAAGATCAATGCGGTCGGTACGCATGAGGAGCTTCTCAAAACCAATGCGATCTATCAGGAAGTATATACTTCGCAGATGAAGGGAGGGGATGACGATGGCAGGACCGAATAGCAGACCGCCCAAGGGTGCATTTGTCAAAGGCAGAGGTGCAAGGGACGGTAAAAAGACCATGAAGCGTCTGCTTTCCTATCTGAAGGAATATAAACTTTCCCTTTCCTCCATGTTTGTCTGTGTCATTTTCAGCTCTCTTGCAGGTGTTGTGGGAAATATGTTCCTGCGGGTGCTCATAGACGATTATATCACCCCGCTCATGAGCGAACCGAATCCGGTGTTCACGGGATTGATACAGGTTCTCGGCGTGATGGCAACGGTCTACATTGTCGGTATTTTCTCCACATGGTGGTGCAATTTCACCATGGTAAAGGTGTCGCAGGGCATTCAGAAAAAAATCCGAGATGAGATGTTTGCCCATATGCAGACGCTTCCCGTGCAGTATTTCGACACCCATACCCACGGTGAGATCATGAGCCATTACACCAACGATACCGATACTCTGCGGCAGATGATCTCCCAGAGCATTCCACAGATGTTTTCTTCTGCCATTACCGTGGTTGCAGTGTTCATTGCCATGTGTGTGACAAGCATCTGGATGACGCTGTTCGTGATCCTCACCATCATCGGCATGATGGCGGTAACGGCATTCATCGGCGGACGAAGCGGCAAATACTTCGTAGAACAGCAGCGATCCATCGGTAAGGTCAACGGTTATATCGAAGAAATGATCGAGGGTCAGAAGGTGGTACAGGTATTCTGCCACGAGGATGCGGCAAAAGAGAATTTCGACAAACT
>JAZNUR010000185.1:0-5218 GCA_045592405.1 Oscillospiraceae bacterium | reverse complement strand
ACCTATTGACTCCGAGCTAAATATATGCTAAAATGAACTTATAGTAAACATTTGTTCACGATAGAAGAAAGAGGTGTAAAATGAGACATAAAGATCCGGAATTAATGAGAAAAATACACGATTATGCGGAAGAATATTACTTTTCTAAAGGATATTCACCTGCAACATCTGAAATTGCTGCAGCAATTGGAATTTCCCGAACTACAGCGTATAATTATCTTGTTGCAATGGATAAGATTGATATGATTGATTATGACGGCAAGCTGATCTCAACAGAGAGAATGAGAAAATCAAGCGAAATTAACCGTAGTGTCTGCATATATGATACAGCAATTCCCTGTGGTGAGTTAGAAACCATAGAAGCAGCCGTCAGTGAATATGTTGATTTACCCGCATCAATTTTCGGAAACGGAGAGCTATTTATCCTGCGTACCCGTGGAGAATCTATGATTGACGCAGGTATTGAACCCGGTGATCTTGTTGTTGTAGAGAAAAAAGAAACAGCAAGTGAGGGCGATATTATTTCCGAATTTGATGAAGATATTTTTCAGTCTGCAATTCAGCAAATTATAATTCCTGCACCCAATCGTATAAAATTTATTTTCAGCGATAACACAAGAAAAATAGTAGAATGGAAAGACCGTTCCCGTTCAGAAAGCTGGACAGAAGATATGAGAAAAATTGCAGGCGAAAGGAGTAAAAAATGGCACGAACAGTCACCATGATTCCGCAGAAAATCAATCCATTGACACATCAACCCAACGACACATTAGTCAAGCGTAAGGTTGCTGCTTATGCACGTGTTTCAACTGATTTAGAGGAACAGCAGACATCTTATGAGGCACAGGTGCGGTATTATACCGAGTACATCAAGAAAAATCCTGAATGGGAGTTTGTAAAGGTTTACACAGACGAGGGCATTTCAGCTACAAGCACCAAACATCGTGAGGGTTTCAACAGCATGATTGAAGATGCCCTTGCCGGAAAAATTGATTTAATTGTGACAAAGAGTGTGAGTAGATTTGCCCGAAATACTGTCGATTCACTCAGCACTATACGACTTCTTAAAGAGCATAATGTAGAATGTTGGTTTGAAAAAGAGAATATTTTCACATTCGATGGTAAAGGAGAACTGCTTATTTCAATTATGAGCAGTCTTGCACAGGAAGAAAGTCGCTCCATTTCTGAAAATGTCACCTGGGGACAACGCAGACGTTTTGCAGAGGGAAAAGTCAGTATGCCGTATTCAAGCTTTTTGGGGTACAAGCGTGGTGAAAATGGTGAACCTGTTGTCGTTCCCGAAGAAGCTGAAATTGTCCGATATATTTACAGAAGTTTCCTTGAGGGGCAGACATCAAGTAAAATAGCAAAAGCTTTGACAACAAAAGGTATCCCCTCCCCTGCTGGAAAAGAAAAATGGTACAGCACTACAGTTGAAAGCATTCTCACAAATGAAAAATATATGGGTGCAGCACTTTTACAAAAAACCTTTACAGCTGATTTTCTAACAAAACGCAAGCAGAAGAATACCGGTGAAGTTCCGCAGTATTATGTCAATGAGAGTCACGAAGCCATTATCCCTCCCGATGAATTTGAAGATGTACAAAATGAAATTGCACGCCGCAAGGACATTGGTCGCAGTTACAGCGGTAATGCTTTGTTTTCGGCAAAAATAGTTTGCGGTGAATGTGGTCATTATTTCGGTGCAAAGGTATGGCACAGTACATCGAAGTACCGCCGTGTAATATGGCAATGCAACGGAAAATTTAAATATGAAACGCATTGTTCTACACCACATTTTTATGAGGACGAGATAAAAGAACGGTTTATCACCGCTTTCAATCAATTTTTTCAGAACAAAGAACTTGTACTGAAGGCTTGCGAAACGGCAATTGCACAACTAAGCAACACTGATTCTATTGAGGAAAAAGTAAACATACTTACTGAAGAACTGGAAATGATTCTGATAGAAAAGCGGGATTACGTTCTGAACCATATTCGTGATGAAATTAATCAATCGGAGTTTGACAGAAAATGTGCAGAATTTGATGAACGATACAATGAAAAAGCAGAAACCTACAATCGTTTACAGGAAAAACTTATTCAGCGTCAATCCAGAGCAGAATTCCTTCAAAAATTCTACAGCAGGGTTCAATCAGTAACAGGAGCAATTGACTTCTTCGATGCGGCACTCTGGCGGACGCTCATTGAAAAAGCAACAGTTCATAATGATGACAGAATCATTTTTAAATTCCTTGATGGAACAGAAATTGAGGCATAATTTAACCTCCGCAGTTTGCTGAAAACGCAGGCTGTGGAGGTCTTTTTTTATGTCCTCAAACCAATAGAAAACGATTGATATTTTCTTAACGAAAAAGTTGCATTTGGTATCAAACACTTTGCCACCCTAAAGCAAAAATATGCGACTTTTTTGATGCCGTTTTCTTTTGGTATACTTTCGTGTATCTGAACGGCTATTTTTACCCTACCTGCAAAGCAACTGAAAACGGCTCTATTCCCGAAACCTCGTAGAATAGAGCCGTTCTGCATATAAAAGTTGCACCGAAATTTGTATCAAAATTTCGGTGCAGTTATGTCTAAGAACAGTAATTTTGATACAAATGCGACCTTGTTGATTACCGTTTTATTTTGCTGGAGAGAGTTTTCTTTTGGTTGAGGGTTTTCTATTGGTGCAATTTTTGTGATTGCTTATTTTTAGGTACACTTTCTTGTAGATATTCGTTTCTTTGTCTTTTTTGCAAAAAATCTTTTTATGCACTGGAAAATTTAAATTTTACTTCTTTCATATATACACACTTATACATTAATTTGGTCAATTAAAACTTTTCTCGCAAACAAGTGTATATACCGCACCAACTCTGGGTTCTCCCTCAAATTTCCGTTTTCTGCTTGATTTGAATGCCTTTATGTGATATAATAAATACGTCACATAAAGGCGGTGAGAGGTCATAACATCACTTGGACTACAAGGATTTTTCCGGAGCAATTGGAAATAAAGGATATAGTTGATACAGCGGAAAAGATGATTATAAAATTGAAATCTAATTCTGAACAAGAGGTATGTCCATGCTGTGGTGTAATAAGCGGGCGACATCATGGTACATATACCAGAAAAATTCAAGATCTGCCTATGATGAGAAAAACAGTTGAATTGCAGATAACAGCTTATGAATATGACTGCGAAGAGTCAGAATGCGGCATTCGTTCATTTGCAGAAACAATTGAAGGGTTTTTAGATCATTATTGCAGAAAAACAGAACGTCTTTCTGATTTGATTTGCACTATTGCACTCGAAACAAGCTGTGAAGGATGCTCAAGAATATGCAAAGCAATGAATAACACAATCAGTCCTGATAGTGTTATTCGTTTATTACTCAAAAGATATGAAACGCAACCAAAAAAACATGTGGCTCAGTAATCGGCATTGATGACTTTGCATTTGCAAAACGTAAAAACTATGGAACGATTATAGTCGATGAAGCAACACATGAACCTATTGCTGTTCTTGAAGGCAGAGATAAAGAAACATTAAAAAACTGGTTGAAAAATAATAAACATATCAAAGCAGTTACTCGTGATAGAGCAAGTGTATATGCCAAGGCAATCGAAGAAACATTGCCATATACAATGCAGATTGCTGACAGATTTCATCTTCATCAGAATCTGCTTGAAGCGATAAGAGGAGCACTTTACGGAAGTGTTCCTGCAACAGTTAAAATTCCTGTAAACGCAGATGATCCTGAATTTGAAGAAGAGTATAAAGATGTAAAAAAACTTTTCTCAAATAACGATGAGGTGTCACAAGTCACTGTGCTAATTCCTGAAAAAGTTGAACTTTATGAAGAGATACACAGGATGCATAATGCAGGATACAGTTTGCGAAAGATTGAAAAAGAACTGAATTGCAGCCGAAACACAATGCGGAAGTATATACATAGTGATATTGTATCAATATGCTCATCAACACTTATGAGCGGCGTGGACAAATATCACAATCATATTGTCAGAGAATTATCAGCCGGTAAGTGCAGGAGTGTGTTGTATCGTGAACTTTTGGCGATAGTTCTGACATGTAAAAAGACTGCAGCATATGATTACTTTAACCGTATAGTAAAACTGTATAACGGTAAAGCGTACTATGTATGGCAGATATGGATGCAAGCTTCTTACAATTAAACTGATGGTGAAAGTGTAAATCGGTTACGAAATTTTGAGGGAGACCCCAGTTCGTATGGTATATACAAAAAAGATTTGCTGTTAGGGATTATAAATGTTCAAGGGACTGTCATTTAATATCAGACTACTGCTTTTATCTGGAATAAACCACTCAATGTTTTGTGAAAAATGCTCATATTCAGAGCAAACTGTCATCACATATCCATTCATATCAAATGTCTTAAAGTAAACGTTGCTGATTTTTTTTCCATCATTATACACTTCATCTAGCACCCCATTATTAAAGTACAGATTCAGCGGATCAAGCAAAAGACCTGAACCAAAATATTTTACAAGACTCTCTTTAGCTGTCCATAGCTTTGTAAAATCATAATTCTGATCCGAAGAATGATTACGAATATACAATATCTCATTATCCAAAAACAAATATTTCAGTAACTTATTTTCAAAATACTGGATTTTTTCAATATCGACACCAACCTTAAATGCAGAAACAGCACACACTACAATATTTCCCGTATGCGAAATATTAAAGAATGCATCATTTCTGTTATTAATAAGCGGCTTTCCATATTCATTATAAGATATGTCCGTATACGAAAGTTCAAAACGATCCAGTACCTTCTGCATCAGCATACCTGCTCCAAGAGAAAGCAGTTTATCTTTATAAAACTTCATACGCTCAATTTTCTGTTTTCTATTTTGAGGCATACTATTATAGTATATGTCGAATATCTGCTCATCAGAAATCGAATCTGTATTCAGTGCGTAAATATGATTATTCATATGTTCATTTTATCCTCGCAATCAATAATTATATTTACTTTATTATTGATATATTATATCAACATACAAATGAAGCTGTCTTTTTTCTAATTTTCAGTTTCCCGTACCTTCATAGCTATAAGCACCAATCAACCATACTTTGCACGAAACAAGGAAAAAAATAATTCCAACTATAGGTGTAAGCAAAGCCAGAAGTCGGATCGTAGCCATGTCGTTCTGTGAGCCAAGGAGTTGT
>JAZNUR010000184.1:0-26064 GCA_045592405.1 Oscillospiraceae bacterium | reverse complement strand
TGGACGAATGTGATGACAGTCTGCTTTTGCTTGCGCTGGGTTTTGTATTTATAAGCGGAATAATGTAATGATGGATGCTGTGGCTGTGATTTTGCTACAGCATCATTTTATTTTTCAGAACATTAATTCAAAACCACATCTCAATCATATTGATTGAGATGGGGTTTGTTAAAACAGACGCCATATTGATGCGGTGATGAAACAAAGAAGCATTCCGGAAATGGTAGGGATGAGTATGGACAAAACAGTCCATTTTATACTTCCTGATTCTTTTTTAACGGTCATGCAGGTGGTTGAACACGGCCAGTGCATCAGCGAAAACAGCACCATACACACGCCTGTTACCCACGCCCAGCCGTTTTCAACAAACAGCATTCTTGTCTGTTCAATGCTGCTCATGTCAGTAAGCTCACCGCGAGCGGCATATATCATTATTATTATCGGTACAACTATTTCATTCGCAGGGAAGCCAAGAATAAAGGCAAGCAAAATCGTTCCGTCCATACCGAACCACTGTGCAAAGGGTTGAAGGAATTCGGCACAATGTGCCAGCAAACTCTGATTCGCAACGGAAATATTGGCAAGCAGCCAAATGAGAATTCCCGTGGGGGCGGCAACAACACAGGCACGCCCAAGCACGAAAATCGTTCTGTCGAGCATGGAACGCACGATGACTTTACCGATTTGCGGTCGACGGTAGGGCGGAAGCTCCAGCGTGAACGAGGACGACATTCCACGCAGCAGCGTTTTCGAGAGAATTTTTGACACCAGAAATGTCGTCCCCACGCCAAAAAGAATCACGGCAAGGAGAATCAGTGCGGACAGCACCGAATCCACCGCTGCAATTCCCGTCACAAAAAACATGGTGATCAGGGAAATGAGCATGGGGAATCGTCCGTTGCACGGGACAAAACAATTGGTGAGCATGGCAATCAGTCGCTCTCTTTGGGAATCTATGATGCGGCATCCCGTGACGCCTGCGGCATTGCAGCCAAAACCCATACACATGGTCAATGCCTGTTTTCCACACGCACCGCATTTTCGGAAGCTGCGGTCAAGGTTGAATGCCACTCTCGGCAGATAGCCTGCGTCCTCCAGCAGCGTGAACAGGGGAAAGAAAATTGCCATCGGCGGCAGCATTACCGAAATTACCCACGCAAGCGTGCGGTACATTCCCTGTATAAAAAGCCCGTCAATCCACGCAGGTGCGTTAGTTTTCGCAAGGAAATCGCTTGCGGCATCCCCGATTGCAAACAGCAATTCGGAAAGCATCGCCGACGGGTAGTTTGCTCCGATCATCGTCAGCCAGAGGATTACGGCAAGCAGCAGAAGCATGACGGGAATGCCAAATTTTCTGCCGATGAAAATTCTGTCCAGACGGCGATCCCGCAGATCCGTGCAGGGATCTTCCATAGCAACAACACGCTCACCGATTCTTTCTGCCTGCATGACAAGCGAAGAAATGACCATATCCTGCAGTTTTTCACTTGTGAACCCCTGTTTCTCAAAACTTTGCCGCACTTTGTCAAAATGGGAAGTAAACGCCTCCGGAACAGATTTTGCCATCTCGGATGCAAGGAAAGAGGCGTCCTGTTCGAGGAATCGCAGTGCCGCCCAACGGTGCGGCACCGGCATTGGTTGATCCGTAAGGAGATTTGAAAGTTCGGAAAGCGGTGCTTCCAGTGAATCCTCATATTTCGGCTGAAAATGGTCGTTTTCTTGCTGTTCAAGCAGGTCCTGCAGACGTTTCATCAGCATCTCTAGCCCCTTGCCGCTGCGAGCGGTAATTCCAACAACGGGGGTATGCAGTTCCTCCTCCAGAGTCTGCAAATCAATCGAAATTCCTCTGTTTTTTGCCTCATCGAGGAGATTCACACAAACAAGCACTCGCTTTGAAAGCTCTAAGGATTGCAGCACAAGATTGAGATTGCGTTCCAGACAGCACGCATCACACACGACAATCACCGCATCGGGCTTTTCAAAGCACAGAAAATCCCGTGCGGCTTCCTCCTCGGCAGAATCAGCACGCAGTGAGTAGGTTCCGGGGAGATCAACCAGAATATAGCGTTTTTCCCTATATTCCGCCGTTCCGACAGCGTTGGATACCGTTTTTCCCGCCCAGTTTCCCGTATGCTGGTGCATCCCCGTCAGTGCGTTAAAAACCGTGGATTTTCCCACATTCGGGTTGCCTGCCAACGCTACGACATAGTCACCCTTCGGCATTTTCTCCCCCTGCATCATTCCGAATCCCGTGCTTTCCGCCGTCAGTCCCATGAAATCGCCCCTTTCGCATTCTTCAAGGACATTCTATGCACGGCTCTGGATGTCCTATTCCCCCTTGCATTCCATGCAATTCTGTGCTATAATGGATGCGGGAGATGATGCTTATGTTATCGAAGGACAGCAGCAATTTTGGCGGAAACTTCCTATTTTTTAAGGAAGTCGACTCCACCAATCGGCTTGCCAAGGAGCTTGCCGTACAGGGTGCAAAACACGGAACGGTGCTGATTGCCGACAGGCAGACCGCAGGACGGGGCAGACTTGGCAAAACGTTTCATTCGCCCGTTGGGGGAATGTATCTTTCTGTGATCATTCGTCCGGATTTTCCGGTTTCTGATATGATGTCAGTGACTGCCTGTACGGCAGCAGCGGTATTTTGTGCACTGCAGGATTACGGAATTTCGCCAAAAATCAAGTGGGTGAACGATCTGTTCCTCAATGATCGCAAGATCTGCGGCATTCTTTGCGAAGGTGGTTTTTCGCAGACAGGGCATCTTGATTACCTTGTGATCGGCATTGGGCTGAATCTGCAAAAGGACGAAAATCTGCCGCACGAGCTTCAGCATATCGTAACGGATATTGCATCGGAAACGGGGCAGGTGCTATGCAGAAATGACATAGCTGCGTCGATTCTGCGTCATCTTGACAGGTTTCTCAATGAAATTCATAACCGTACATTTTTAGAAATCTACACTGCCAATTCCTATACCATCGGCAAGCAGGTGATTATCACACATCAAGGTACGGAACGTACGGGGCTTGCGATTGGTTATACACAGGATTGTGGCTTGATTGTGCGGTTTCAAGATGGATCAGAAGCTGTGATACGTTCAGGGACTGCGAGATTTACAGGCGAATTAGGATAAAAAAATCGGTGCTTTCGCACCGATTTTTTATTGCAGTTTTCTCCATACAACATTTGTAATGCACACGCCTGTAATCAATGCGTTGTTAATGGAATTTGCAAGGAGTGTTTCCTCTTGTTCATTGCTGTACATGAAAAATATGTTCAAAATAATAAACAGTATCAAATAGATGAAGTTGATATGATTTCTCAGTTTTTCAGCGTCATATTCCTCCAATGCATAACTTCCAAATAGATGTTTCAAACATAAGCGATTCATTTTCACTCCAAAAATAATGTAGAACACCAGTGAAATTGTAAATGAGAGATATACAGCAAGCGAAGCGTTCATATTTGGTGTAATCTCAGCGAATAACCCCAAGATAAATACTGTGAGTAATTGATTCACACTAAATGTGAAAATTGTACTTGATACATTATAAAATATCTTGGTCAAAGCGAAAACAAAAAATGAACCCACTAAAATAAAAAATGCAACTCTTATTGGCTCATCCCTAATGATTGAAATAAGTAATCCACCCAATCCCATCAGTAGTATTGAAGGTATGATTCTATTATTAAAGTTGAAAGCTGAAATTAACAATACTGCACCAATAAAGAAAACAAATACTGCTAAGCATAAACAAACAAATTCAGTTTCGAATTTTGACAAATCAAAAAAATTTATCTTGTTGTAATTATAGGCATAGAGTAAAGATGTGCCGACAGATATCACTACGCCAATGATAATTTGTACTATATTGGATTTTTTTGTCTTATTTGGATTTAAAATTGACTCTTTCTTCATAATTATTTCACTGGAACTGAAATCTTGTCAGTGAACATATAACGCTGCAGAGCTTCCGGAATACGAATGCTGCCGTCATCATTGAGGTTGTTTTCGAGGAATGCGATCAGCATTCTCGGCGGTGCAACTACCGTGTTGTTCAGTGTGTGTGCAAAGTACTTCTGTCCATCCGCACCCTTAACACGAATGCCCAGTCGTCTTGCCTGTGCATCACCCAGATTGGAGCAGCTGCCCACTTCAAAATATTTCTGCTGACGGGGTGACCAAGCTTCCACGTCGATGGATTTCACCTTCAGATCAGCCAGATCACCGGAACAGCATTCCAGTGTACGAACCGGAATATCCAGACTGCGGAAGAAATCCACAGTGTTCTTGTACAGAACCTCGAACCACTCCTTGCTCTCCTCGGGCTTGCAGACAACAATCATTTCCTGCTTCTCAAACTGATGGATGCGGTAAACACCACGTTCCTCAATGCCATGTGCTCCAACTTCCTTACGGAAGCACGGTGAATAGCTTGTCAGCGTCTGCGGCAGGCTTTCTTCTGCCAGAATCGTGTCGATGAACTTACCAATCATGGAATGTTCGCTCGTGCCGATGAGGTAGAGATCCTCGCCCTCAATCTTGTACATCATGCCTTCCATCTCTGCAAAGCTCATAACGCCCGTAACTACGTCACTTCTGATCATGAACGGCGGAATATAATAGGTAAATCCTCTCTCGATCATGAAATCTCGTGCATAAGAAAGAATGCTCGAATGCAGTCTTGCAATATCACCACACAGATAATAGAATCCGTTTCCGCTGGTTTTTCTTGCAGCATCCAGATCAATACCCTTGAGTCTTTCCATGATATCCACATGGTACGGAACCTCAAAATCCGGCACGAAAGGATCACCAAAACGCTCTACTTCGACGTTTTCACTGTCATCCTTACCAATCGGAACGCTCTCATCAATGATATTCGGGATCACCAGCATGATCTCTCGAACCTTCTTCTGAAGCTCCTCCTCGAGTGCTTCCAGACGAACCAGTTCCGCACCAATTGCTGTCACTTCCGCCTTAAGTGCCTCCGCACCTTCCTTATCTCCCTTACCCATCAGACCGCCGATCATTTTACTCTTGGACTTTCTCTGTGCACGCAGGTCGTCACACTTTACCTTTGTTTCACGGTATTCCTTGTCCAGTGCAATGACTTCATCCACCAGTGGAAGCTTGTCATCCTGAAACTTCTTCTTGATGTTTTCCTTCACAATATCGGGGTTTGTTCGTAAAAATTTCATGTCGAGCATGATCTATTCTTCCTTTCATTTCACTTTTTTTTTCGACAAAATGTTTCACGTGAAACATTTATGCTTTAGCTTCATCAACAAGTTTTTCTGCAAGTGCCTGCAAATCTTCCTTATCATAGAATTCCAGAATCAGAACACCCTTGTTTTTGCGGAAATCCACCTGCACCTTTCTGCCCAATCTGTCGTGAAGGCTGATTTCCATTTCACGATAGTAGCTTTCCATCTGGGGAGGTGTAACCTTCTTGGTAATTGTTTTTTCGCTGTCTGCAGCCATTTTTTCAAGCTGACGAACTGTCAGAAGCCCTGCGGCTGCCTTTTGTGCCGCAATGATCATGGCTGCTTCGTCAGTGAATCCAAGCAGTGCACGTGCATGACCGGCAGAAATACTGCCGTCCACCAAAAGTTCCTGCACTTCCTCAGGAAGCCGAAGCAAACGCAATGCATTTGCAACCGCACTTCTCGAACGACCGACAGTTTTTGCAATTTCATCCTGTTTCATCGAAAAATCATCCTGCAGCTTCTTGAAACCCAGTGCTTCTTCAATCGGATTGAGGTTCTCACGCTGCAGATTCTCAATCAAAGCAATCTGTGCAGTCTCCAGATCAGTAAAATCACGCACAATAACGGGGATTTCATCCAGTCCGAGCATTCTTGCCGCACGCCAGCGGCGTTCTCCGGCTACGATCTGGTATCCGCCAAATGCAAGCGGTCTTACAAGGAGCGGCTGCAGAATTCCGTGCTCACGAATGGAATCTGCCAGTGCGGAAATCGCCGATTCATCAAAATATTTACGAGGCTGTGCCCGATTCGGTTCAATTTCCGAAAGTCTGACGGTCTTTTTTACCTCAACCTGCGAAACATTGTCCTCAAACAGCAGATCCATTCCGCTGCCAAGTCCACCCTTTGCCATGGAATCACCCTTTCCTATTTTTTATTACGGCCAAATTTTACCCGATGTTTCGGCTTTTCTTCCGGTTTTTCACCAAGGAATTCACGACCAAGCATCTCATAATACTGTGCACCCTTGGAATTTTTATCATAGTACATCACAGGTTTACCATAGCTGGGAGCTTCCGAAAGCCGCACATTTCTGGGGATTTTCGTTTCAAAAATCTTGTCGGGAAAGTATTTTTTTACCTCATCCACAACCTGCATGGAAACATTCAGGCGAGCATCAAACATCGTAAACAAGATTCCGCAAATCTCCAGAGAAGGGTTGTAGTTTGTCCGCACAAGCCGAAGCGTGTGCATCAGCTGTGTCAAACCCTCCAAAGCGAAATATTCCGCAAGCATCGGCACCAAAATCTCATCGCAAGCCGTCAGACCATTGAGCGTGAGCATACCAAGTGCGGGCGGACAGTCGATAAATATGTAATCATAATCATCCTTACAGGTGAGAATCTGCATTTTCAGACGCTGAAAACGGTTTTCCATCTTAATCAGTTCCACTTCAGCACCCGCAAGATCCGACGTTCCGGCAATCACACTCACATTTTCAAATTCCGTTGCAATGATCGCATCCTCTATCTTGCCCCTGCCCGTCAAAAGGTCGAATGTACTGACAGAAACTCCTTTTTTCTTGATTCCGAAGCCCGTAGTCGTATTTCCCTGTGCGTCAATGTCGATGCAGAGGACTTTCTTTCCTCTTGCACCCAGATATGCCGCCAGATTCACCACGGTTGTGGATTTTCCGACGCCGCCTTTCTGGTTTGCAACTGCAATCACTTTTCCCATGACGTACCTCCTCTCTTGCTGTACTATTCTATTATATCACTTTTCACCCCTTTTGTAAAGTTGTTTTCGGATATTTTCCCGCATTTCATCGCTGTTTTTATAAAAAATGTTTCACGTGAAACATTTTGTGTCGAAACTTTTGTGTTTCACGTGAAACAAATTGATTTTTCGCTTATTTTACATCATTTGTCGGGATAAGCGGAATACGAATTCTGTACTCAATATAGTCGTCAAACTGCATTTTCTGCGATGCCGCAGGAATTCCCGCTGCCTGCATCGTATCCACTGCACGCTGTATCGTATTGACAAACAGCCGAACATCCCGCAAAAGTACGCTTCGTTTGCGGAAACTGCTTTGCTCATGATGTTTCCCAAGCTTCTCATCAATCATTTGTTCCGTTCTGTCGACATTTAGATGATATTTTACGATTTTGCCGAGAATTTCAAGTCTGTCTTCGGTATTTGCAAGTTTGAGAAGTGCTCTTGCATGACGTTCGGTAAGATGATTTTCCATGATGTACTCACGCTCCGCAAGTGTTAAACGAAGAAGGCGTAGCTTATTTGCAATTGTGCTCTGTGCTTTCCCAAGTTTAATTGCCGCATCCTCCTGCGTCATTCCGTAGTAAGAAATCAGCTTTTCGATGGCAGCCGCTTCATCAAAGAAGTTCAGATCCTGACGCTGGATATTCTCAACCAATGCAAGTATCGCTGAATTGCGTTCACTGATATCCATTACAATACAGGGAATTGCACGCAATCCTGCGATTTTCGATGCACGAAGTCTCCGTTCTCCGGCAATCACCTCAAATCTTTCACCCCTCTGGCGGACTGTGATCGGCTGCAAAATTCCGTTCTGTCGGATGCTGTCGGATAACTGCCGCAAATCAGTATCGGGAAATGTGGTTCGTGGCTGATGCGGGTTTGGAACAATTTGCTCCACAGGGATGATCAGCACTCTCTTTTCTTCGTTTTTTTGCTTTGTAAATGTGAAAATTCCGTTCATGTTGTACTCCTTATGTATCTATGTCTTGTATTGTAACTTCATTATAACAGATACGGGAAATACTTACCACAAAAAAAATCCACTATTTCTAACGAAAATAATGGATTTCCTTACATATTCAGCTTTACTTACAGCGGCTTTTGCTTGATTTGACCGCTGTTGCGTGGGTATTTTGTCGGTGTCTGCGAAATTTTTTTCACGACATAAATCACCCTTGCATCCCCACCGGGAAGATGATATTCGATTGTATCTTCAAGCTTTCCTCCAAGCATTCGGATCGCCTGCAATGCCGGTTTGATTGGCTCATTCGGGCCCTTCATGGCAATCCATTTTCCGCCAACCTTCACAAAGGGAAGTGAATATTCCGCAAGCGTCGGCATCGCTGCTACGGCACGAGCAGTCACTACATCGAATTTTTCACGCATTTCCGGTGTTTTTGCGGAAATTTCAGCTCTTCCATGCATGGCAGTGCAGCTGCAGTCCAAGAGATTGCATAGCTTCTCTAAAAAAACAATGCGTTTATTCAGACTATCGAGTAGTGTGATTTGTAAATCAGGACGCTGCAAAGCAAGCGGCACGCCGGGAAATCCTGCACCGCTGCCAATATCCAGTAGTGCAGAATTTTCAGGAATATTCCCAAATTTCTCAAGAAGCAGACTGTCGAGAAAATGCTTACGCAGGATCTCTCCTCCCTCGGTCACAGCCGTCAGATTTACCTTTTCATTATATTCCACCAAAAAAGCGGCATATTGCACCATTTTATCGTATGTTTCACGTGAAACATGAATTCCGTATTCCTCAAAAAGTGCAAGAGCTGCATTATATTCCGGAAGCATAGTCACCCTCCTTATGTTGTTCCAGCCAGACAAGCAGCACCGTAATATCCGCAGGCGAAACACCCGAAATACGGGACGCCTGACCGATGCTGACAGGCTTTCTCTGATTGAGCTTTTCCGACGCTTCAAGGCGTAATCCACGGACGGTGGTATAGTCAAGATCTGCGGGAAGTGCCTTGCGTTCCAACTTCAAAGCCTGTTCAATTGCCTGATTCTGCCGCTGAATATAGCCTTCATACTTGATCTGTATTTCCACCTGTTCTCTGACTTCCTGTGGAAGCTCGGGACATTCCCGATCAAACGGTGCAACCAGTGCATATCCAAGCTGCGGACGGCGTATCAGATCAGCAACCTTACAGCCTGTCTGCAGCGGAGATGTTCCCATTTCCGTGAGCATAGCGTTGATTTCAGCGGAAGGAGCAAGGTTTGTTTTATTCACACGCTGAATTTCCTTTGCAACAAGCTCGTATTTTTCAAGCATTGCCTGATAACGTTCCTCAGGAAGAAGCCCGATTTCACGTCCAATGGGCATCAGACGGAAGTCTGCGTTATCCTGCCGCAGCACAAGGCGATATTCACTGCGGGAAGTCATCATACGATACGGATCACTGCAGCCCTTGCACACAAGATCATCAATCAAAGTGCCAATGTAGGAGCCGGAACGTTCCAAGATAAGTTTCTGTTTTCCCATGACGGACATTGCGGCATTGATACCAGCAACGAGTCCCTGTGCGGCAGCCTCCTCATAGCCGGAGCTTCCGTTAAACTGTCCGGCACCGTAAAGTCCACGGACTGCCTTTGTTTCCAGCGTGGGATACAGGGAAGTCGGATCCACACAGTCATACTCAATTGCATAAGCGGGCCGCAGAATTTCGACATTTTCAAGACCTTTGACAGTTCTCAGAAATGCAAGCTGTACATCCTCGGGAAGCGACGAGGACATTCCCTGCAAATAATATTCCTCCGTGGAAAGTCCCATGGGCTCTACAAAAATCTGATGGCGTTCCTTATCCGCAAAGCGAACAATTTTGTCCTCGATAGACGGACAATATCGAGGGCCGACACCCTCAATTCTTCCGCCGTAAAGCGGCGAACGATGCAGATTTTCACGGATCACACGATGCGTTTCCGCATTTGTATAGGCAATATAGCAGCTGACAATGTTCTGCATATCCGCACCGCAATGCTCAAAGGAAAACGGTGTGATATCCGAATCACCATCCTGCCTTTCCAGTACATCGAAATTAATACTTCTGCGATGCACACGGCACGGAGTTCCCGTTTTGAAACGCCGCAGCGGAAGGTATTTTGCAAGACTCAGGGACAGTGCATTGCTTGGCAAAGCAGCGTCCGGTCCGCTTTCAAAGGATACTTCACCGATATGGATTTTTCCTTTGAGATAGGTTCCCGTTGCGATGATGACAGCCTTTGCATGATAGACAGCACCAAGGCGAGTGATAATTCCCTTGATTTCGCCATTTTCGACGATAATTTCCGCAGCCTCTCCCTGCTTGACACAGAGATTTTCCTGCTGCTCGCAAATCTGCTTCATATAAGCGTGGTATTTTACACGATCCGCCTGCACTCGCAAACTGTGCACAGCAGGCCCTTTCCCTCGGTTGAGCATACGGCTCTGGATAAAACAAGCATCCGCTGCTCGTCCCATTTCTCCGCCAAGTGCGTCGATCTCACGCACCAAATGTCCCTTTGCTGTACCGCCAATTGACGGATTACAGGGCATATTTGCAATCTGATCGAGGGAAATCGTCAGTAAAAGCGTATGACAGCCAAGCCTTGCAGCCGCAAGACCAGCTTCTACACCGGCGTGTCCTGCACCCACAACTATGACATCAAATGTCCCCATTTCGTAATTCATGGTTCACCTCTAACTGGTAAAATATGGTAATTCTATAAGTAACAAGATACTTGTCGAAGGCGAATCGCCGCTATTTTCCGACACAAAATCTTGTAAAGACGGCATCCACCACAGCATCGGTGATGCGTTCACCCGTAAGCTGCAGCAGGGCATCCGCTGCACCCTCCAGACTGACAGTGACGGCATCATAAGCAAGCCCGAGCCGAAGTGCATCAAGAGCCTCCTGCACGGCAATCATGGCATCCTGAAGGCAGGCACGCTGACGTTCATTGGCAATCATACCATCCTCTGCTGGGGTTGCCTGTCGGCTTGCAAAGCGTTCCACAGCGTGTTCCAGCTGTTCCATACCATCAAGCATTTTTGCCGAAATTTCGACAATATCGAAAAATTCGTAAGCATTCAGATCCCAAACCCTGCCAAGATCTGTTTTATTGCATACCGAAATGGTACGCTCCATCGGCAGACGGGAGAGCAGATTCTCGTCATCCGCTTCCAGAGGTCGGCTCACATCGAACACGGCAAGCACAAGGTCGGCATCCTGCAAAAATGCGATGCTCTTTTCGACGCCGATCTTTTCGATCTGTTCATCGGTATCATGCACGCCGGCAGTATCCGAAAGCCGCAGGGCATAGCCGCCGATGCGAATCTGCTCCTCGACAACATCACGAGTTGTGCCGGCAATATCGGTGACAATACTTCTCTCGAACCCGTTAAGGGCATTGAACAGCGTGGATTTACCGACGTTGGGTTTGCCTGCGATAACCGTATGCAGCCCCTCACGAAGAATTCTGCCATAATCGTAGGTCTGCATCAGACGCTGCATATCCTGCAAAAGCGTTTGCAGACGTTCCTCAAGTGCGGTACCATCCACGGAGGGAATATCCTCATCGGGGTAATCCGCCCAGACGGCAAGATCGGAAAGAAGCTCCAGCAAAATATTTGAAAATCCCGAAATTCTGCGGAAGGTCGCACCGTCACGAAGGTTTCTGGCACATTTTACGGCATTCTCTCCCGAAGCGGAGATGAGATCGGCAACCGCCTCCGCCTGTGTGAGTGAAAGCTTGCCATTCAAAAACGCACGCTTGGTGAATTCTCCTGCTTCTGCAAGCCGGACGGAATCACACAGCACCGTGCGTAGAATTTTCTGTGTAAGAAATCTGCCGCCATGGCAGGAAATTTCCACCACGTCCTCGCCCGTGTAGCTATGCGGTGCACGGAATACCGTAAGCACACAGTCGTCAAGCACCGTATTCTCACGCAAAATCTGCCCGTAAGCACAGGTATAGCCATCCATCTGCGAAGGGATTTTGCCATGCAGGGGACGGAAAATTTCATCCGCACGGCGAATGGAATATTCACCGGAGATGCGGATGACCGCAACGCCTCCCGTGCCATGGGGGGTTGCAATGGCTGCAATTGTTTCCATAATGCCTCCAATAAAAAGAGGGGGGTGAACCTCCACCCTCCTCTGTAGAATTATTTCATAATGTGCAGATCACTTATGTGTTGCTCCGCACCAAAAAAGTATTCTCAATAACGCCGCACCTCTTGCGTAGCAAAGGTGCAAGTGTTTCAAGATTGTACAACGCAAGCAAGGAATGTTCTACACTCCAAAGCTTACCCTTGCGTATTGCCCGTGCGGGCTCCGCACCAAAAAGGAATTCTTAATAACGCCGCACCTCTTGCGTAGCAAAGGTGCAAGTGTTTCAAGATTGTACAACGCAAGCAAGGAATGTTCTACACTCCAAAGCTTACCCTTGCGTATTGCCCGTGCGGGCTCCGCACTAAAATTCGATCTTGCCGTACAGACCTGCATTCAGATCATCCTCGGGCTTGGGACGCTTGTAGTCCATCTCGAAGCTGGTCTTCATGGAATCCATGTTGATTCTCGTCGGCGGTTCATCGGGATTTCTGCGGCGGCGATCTCTGTTATCGTTTCTGCGATTGCCACGATTACCCTGACGGTCACCACGGTCATTTTTGTCATTGCGGCGGCGGCGTACAGGCTTATTGGAGGAAATCACAACCTTGCGGTACGGTTCCTCACCCACACTCTTGGAGCTTACGCCTTCGATCTCTGCAATGGCAGAATGAATGATTCTTCTTTCATATGGATTCATCGGCTCAAGGGCAGTCTGTCTGCCGCTGCGGAGCACATTCTTCGCAATCTTTGCTGCAAGCTCCTCCAGAGTCTTGCGGCGGCGTTCACGATAATTTGCACTATTGAGCATGATTCTGTAGTATTCTCTGTCGCCACGGTTTGCAATCATGAATGTCAGGTACTGCAGAGCGTCAAGCGTTTCGCCACGCTTGCCGATTACGGTACCATTATTGGCTGCAACAATGTCGATCATAGCACTTTCTGCACCTGCTGTTACGACCAGCTCTGCTTCCACGCCCATCTTTTCCAGAATACCTGCAAGATATGCCTTTGCCTTTTCGATTTTTGCAAGAGCTTCCTCGGAAGGCTCACCTGTGATCATGTCTTCGTCGGACTTCATTTCCTCAGAAACGCTCTTCTCTTCAATGACTTCTGCCACTGCTTCGATCACATCGGGAACGTCAACGGGTTCATCGTCATCCGTTGCCTCTTCGAATGTTTCCTCAAAAGTCGTTTCTTCCGTGTTTACGGGAATTTCCTCTGTAATATCTTCTACAGATTCTTCTACAAGCTCTTCAAATGCGTCTTCCGCAGCTTCTGCATAAGCCTCATCGACTACAGCTTCCGCAGCTTCTTCTGCTGCAGATACATTGGAATTCTTGTCCACCATCGGTACGTCAATGGACGTGTAGGACGCACGCACCTTTGCCTCGCCCTTCATAAAGCCCAGAAAACCCTTTTTCGGTTCTTCTATCACTTCAAATGAGATATCGGAAACAGACGCTCCGAAATGACGTGCGGCAAGTTCTTTTGCCTCCTCGACGGTTTTCGCAGTAAAAATTTCTGTCATTTTTATGACCTCCTGTACAGGTTATTTGTCACTCTCACCATACTTTTCAGCCATGCGGCGTCTTGCTTCACGGATGGCTGCGGTATTGAATTCCTCACGTTCAGAACGGGAGAATCTGACTTCATCATCATCGGAATAGCTCACATGATTCGAAGCATTACGGTTCGTCTTGCCCGAACCCGTATTCTGCTGCTGACGCAGCATTTCCTCCTGCTGATCCATGATTCTCTGCATCATGGTGGGGCGGCGGTTGGATTTCTTTGCCTTCTTACGCTCTGCTTCGCCGATTTTTTCAACTCTCTTATCATTGAACCAGAGATTCAGACCGATGCTCTGGATGAAAGAGAATGCGGAGGAACAGATCCAGTAAAAGCCTACACCGGCAGGCACGGTAAATGCAAGCCAGACAGAGAAAATAGGCATACCGTAAAGCATGATATTCATTGCCCCCATGTTGGGCATATCCTTGTTGCGTTTTTTCTGATTCCACTGCATATAGATGGTCATCGCAAGCTGTACGATACCCGAAAGCAGGGGAATCATAAAGAGCGGGAAGTTCTTCGTAACGTCGCTCCACTGCGGCGTCAGATTCAGGTCAACGCCGAGAATATTAAAGGTTTTCGCAAATTCCGAAACCTCCGGAACGAAGTTCTCATCAATCTTTGACATCTTCTCTGCGAATTCGTCCTCATGCTTGACAACCTCTTCCATGATCATCAGCTGAATACGAAGATCTTCTTTTTCCGGATTGATTTTCTCATTGAATTCGGAAGCAATCACCGTCGCTTCCTTGACAATGGCATTATCGTATTTGAGAATATGGCTCATCGGCTCATATACAACGCCGAGCACACCCCAGAGGATCACCAGAGAAAGCAGCATCGGAAGACAGGATGCATAGGGATTGATATTTTCTTCCTGCCAGAGCTTCATCTGTTCCATCTGTAATTTTTCGGGATTATTCTTATATTTTTCACGGAGCTTTGCAAGCTTGGGCTGAACCAGCTGCTGATGCACCACATTTTTCTGCTGTTTATAATAAATGGGAAATACGATCAGCTTGGTTACCAGTGTAAACAGAATGATCGCTACACCGTAATTTCCAACAAAATCGTAAATAAACTTCATAATGAAGCCAAGCGGGGTTCCGACCAGATCAATTAAAATATTCAATTTTGTTACCTCATTCCTTCATCCTTAACGGGCAATTATCCGTTATCTTGCCAAAAATACGCCGGCAGTTTTTTCCATTCAAACGTTTCCGGCACTTCATCAATGCCGCCCCTTGCCCAGGGATGGCACCGCAGCAGTCGGGAAACTGCCAAAATCAGCCCCTTGACCGCACCAAACCGCATGATCGCCTGCATCGCATATCCCGAGCAGCTCGGATAATAACGACAGGTTGGCGGAAACAGCGGAGAAATACATTTCCGGTAAAACAGGATGGGTAGGATCAAAATACGGCGAATCATGCCTTGCCTCGCTTTTCCCGTTTCTTTTCCGATTCATAGTCGCCTGCATAAATACTATGCAGTGCAGGAATTGCCTTTGTCCGCAGATATTCGCTCAGCTGTGTGGATTTCATTTCCGTCAGCGGACTGCGGGCAACAATGACAATATCCAGCCCCACAGGAGCATGGATTTCATTTTCACGCCATGCCTGACGAATCAGCCGCCTTGCACGGCTTCTTGCAACGGCATTGCCGACCTTTTTTCCCGTAGTGATGCCAAGACGATTGATCGGCATATGATTTTTCCGTGCATATATCACAACAAAATATGTTCCCAAGCTCCTGCCACGATGGTAGCACAGCTGGAATTCTTTATTCTGCCGCATCACTTCCGTATACATCATTGCCGATTACCTCTCATCATAGAGAATCACGCAATACCGCCGAAATATAAGCGATATTCCCGTAATTTCCTAAATAAAAAGACCACAAATCGGAATTTGTGGTCTGGCTCATCAATGGGAAAGTCTTGCTCTGCCCTTTGCTCTCCTGCGAGCTAAAACCTTTCTGCCGTTCTTATCGGACATTCTCTTCATGAAGCCGTGTTCCTTTTTTCTGTGGATCTTCTTAGGCTGGTATGTTCTTTTCATGCGTTCTCCTCCTCTCGCTTTCGGCATGATCCTCAGCACCTCGCCGATGATGCATACCTGTCTTTTCAGAGCACAATTACTCTTATACCCTACTATTATATCTCATTCCCCCCTCCATGTCAAGAGTTTTTTGCAAATTTTCCGTAAAAGTCATATTTTCGGTAGATTCCGACCGTGGTAATCGTCATTTTAAACAAAGAAGTGGGATTTTCGCCCCCTCTCGCAGGATGATCCGTGAATTATTATATGATAAAATACATTGTGGAAAATTTAAAAAAAGGCTTGCATTTTCAACAATAATATGTTAGAATATATAGTGGTATATATTATAAGTAGATTGCACCCAAAATGTCGGGCTGCAATGATTGATAAAATGGAGGTTGTGACATGAATTCTTTTGACGAAGTCTTCAATCAGGTCAAGCGGTACTGCACGGAGCACGAGCTGATTTCCGACGTTGCCATGAAGACCTGGATCGATGCAATGACACCGGTCGGCATTGAAGGAAGCGACGCTGTATTCCATGTGCATACGGAATTTCAGCAGGGCGTACTTCTGACGACTTATAAAACCGTTCTTGAAAATGCACTGGAGCAGACGGTTGGTTTTCCGCTGCGTCTTGTTGTGAATTTTGAAAACAAGCACACTGCTTCCGGCAGAAGCGAATCCGTTCTGCCCGACTTTGACGCACTTGACGAAAAGCATGAGGAACTGCGTAAAAGCTATGAGTTTGCGGAATATGATTATAATTTCGATACTTTCATCGTCGGCAGATCCAATGAATTTGCATTTGCAGCCTGCAAGGCTGTTGCGACAGATGCAGGCACGACCTACAATCCGCTTTTCATCTACGGTCCGTCCGGACTAGGCAAAACGCACCTTGTAACGGCGATCAAGCACGAGATTCTGCAGCGTGAACCGAACAAGAAGGTAATTTATGTAACGGGCGAATCCTTCGGTAATGAGCTGATCAAGGCGATTGACCAGAGAGATACTTCCGTATTCCACGACAAGTACCGCAATGCGGATGTCCTGATCGTTGACGATATCCAGTTCTTCTCCGGCAAGGAGCGTATGCAGGAGGAATTCTTCCATACCTTCAACGTGCTGCATTCCGAGGGCAAGCAGATTGTCATCACATCGGACAAGCCGCCACGTGATCTGAAAACACTGGAAGAACGTATCCGCAACCGTTTTGAATGGGGTCTGATCGCAGATATCAGCATTCCCGATTTTGAAACAAGATTTGCCATCATCCGCAGAAAAGCAGAGCTGCTGGATCTGAAGATTCCGGATGAAGTAACCGAATTCATCGCAAACCGCCTCAAGACGAACATCCGTCAGCTGGAAGGTGCGGTTAAGAAGCTCAAGGCTCTGAAGATGCTGGCAAACAGTTCACCGACGATTTCCATGGCACAGAGCGTTATCCGTGACATTCTCACCGACGATCAGCCGATTCCGATCACGGTGGAAAAGGTCATTGCAGAGGTTGCCAATGTTTACGGCATCACACCCGAGGACATCCGTTCCAGCAAGAGAACCTCCCAGATCTCCACCGCACGAAAGGTTGCGGCTTATGTAGTACGTGAGATCACAGGTATGCCGCTTGCGGCAATCGGTATGGAATTCGGCGGCAGAGATCATTCCACGATCGTGTATGCCATCAATAATGTGACCACAGCTCTGAAGAAGGATGCTAACCTCAAGGAGCTTGTTGAAGATATCATCAAGGATATCCGTGAGAAGAATCCCAATCCTCCCACTGCGTGAGAAATTCACAATTGATAATTTCATACGTGATTAACAGCAGGATGCCCTCAGCAAGGTGCATCCTGCGTTAAGTGTAACTTCCATATGCTGTTAAGATCCCCCATCCCCTGCAACCTACAGGGGATATGTTCATAAAAACGGATATCAACAGTATTCAACCAATTTTTCAACATAGTGTTGAAAAGTGAGTTTAAAAACTTTTTCCATAAATTCCATAGAATTGTGAGATTGACAGTGGTATTTCCACTTTTTCAGATAGTTGTAATTCCACAAAATGTGAAAAAAGATGGCGGAATCAAAATTTTTCCACATATTTTTCAAGAATTTTTCCCTTTCCACTCCACAATTTCCCCACAATTCCACGAAGAAAAAACAGAATCTGTTGTTTTTCACTTTTTCACTTTTTTTCAATAAGCGGTGTGTGGAAGAAAAAGAATTGAAAAAGTCCGTGGATCCATTGGTTTTAGGAATTTTCAACTTTTCCGCCCCCTCTACTACTACTACTAAAAATTTATTTATGATTGATGAGATTGATTCACAGAAAACTTTCCCGACAGAGGAAAACGTCTGTTGAAATCAAAGTCTGGAGTTGATAAGAATGAGATTTGAATGTAATAAGAATGATCTGTGCAACGGCATTGCCCATGTATCAAAGGGTGTTTCCCAGAAATCCACGATTCCGGCTCTTGAGGGAATCTGTGTACAGCTGGAACCGGGTGCTGTGGTTCTGACAGGCTATGATCTGGAAATCGGCATCCGCACGAGAGTTCAGGCAGATTGCGAGGACAGCTGTTCCTTTGTGCTGAATGCAAGACTGTTCAGCGAAATGACACGCCGCATGACGGGTGAGCGTGTGATATTTGAAATTGACGAGACGCTGAATGCAAGAATTGCAAGCGAAAACACGGAATATCGTATTTCTGCGATGTCCGCAGAGGAATTTCCCGCACTTCCCGTAGTGGAAACCACACAGAAAACAGCAGTTTCCCAGCCGATTCTGCGTTCAATGATCCAGCAGTCAAGCTTTGCAGCGTCCATTAAAGAAGATAAGCCCATACTGACGGGTGAACTGTTTGAATCGGGTGAGGATATGTTCTATGTGGTGGCTATGGATCGCTACAGACTGGCTATGCGTCAGGAAAAGCTTGCAGAATTGGGTACATTCCGCTTTGTTGTGCCGAAAAAGGCGTTGTCAGAGCTGATCATGCTGCTGAAAGATGACGCAGAAACACCGTGTGAATTTGCAACAAACGGCAAGCACATCGTATTTTCGGTAAATGGATTTGAGCTGTTTGCAAGACTTCTGGAGGGACAGTTCCATAATTTCCGCAGCAGCATCCCGTCGGAGGCTAAGACGGAGGTTATTATGAACACCCGTGATATGATCGGCTGTGCGGAACGCTGTGCTTTGCTGATCAATGACAAGAACAAAGCTCCGATGCGTTGTGTGTTTGCGGATGGCTTTATGGAGATTTCCTGCAAAACGGGCATCGGCGTGATCAATGACCGCATTCCTGCAAATATCAGCGGTGAAAGCGTGACCATCGGTTTCAGCAATAAATATCTGCTCGAAGCCCTGCGTGCGTGCGAATGTGATAAAATCAAAATTCATATGAGCGGCTGCAATAAGGTAATTAAAATTACACCCATGGATGGGGAGTCTTTTGTTTATTTAATTATGCCGATTCAGTTGAAGAACTAATACTTCCGCTTGTGCGAAGCACAAAGGAAGTGGCTCACCGGCGGCGGTTCGCCGCTGCCCATTCAGTTGAAGAATTAACGTTGTAACTGAACAGGGGGCTCTGCCCCCTGCAACCCCTGCTAAAGGGATGTGCATCCCTTTAGAATCCCATAGCGTTTCGCCATTGCCCCCTACGGGGACAAAGGCAAAACGTTAGAATTGTAAGAATTACATTCTTGGGCAAGAATTACGGAAGGCATAGTTCCTGTCAGTTACACGAACCCATCCACAGAAAGGAATAAATATGGCAACAGAGAAAATCTCCGTCACTATTAAGACGGAATACATCAAGCTTGATTCCCTGCTGAAATTTGCAGGGCTCTGCGATACGGGCGGCTTTGCAAAGGAGCTTGTTTTGCAGGGGGCGGTTTCCGTCAACGGCGAGGTTTGCACCATGAGGGGCAAGAAAATTCGCCCGGGCGACCGTGTTTCCGTGGATAGATTCATTGTTGAGGTACAGTAGTTTTTATGTATATTACGTCATTTTCCGCTGATGGATTCCGTAATCTCAAGGGCGTGCGGCTGGAACCTGACCGGAGATTCAATGTCATTATCGGCGATAATGCACAGGGCAAAACCAATCTCCTCGATGCCATCTGGCTGATGACGGGCTGCAAGAGCTTTCACGGAATCAAGGAACGGCATTATATGGGCTTTGATGCCCCGTTCTTTCAGTGTGATATGCGTTTTCATGACGGCAGACGTGAACAGCGGATGACCTACAGCATGGAACGTGGTTTGCAGAAAAAGCGGAAAATTACCATTAACGGCGTGGATACCGCCAAAACGGGCGGACTTTTTGAGGCGTTCCACTGCGTGGCGTTTTCGCCATTTGATGTGGAAATCGTCAACGGTTCCCCCGATCGCCGCAGAACTTTTATGGATCTGTGTGCCTGCCAGCTGCATCCGAGAAGCATGGAATATGTCAGCCGTGCATCCCTGCTGCTGGCACAGCGGAATGCTGCGATCCAGAATTGCCTGAAAGGCAGGATCCGCCGGCAGGATGTGACGATGTTTGACGCACAGCTTGCGAAAACCGGTGCTTGGATCAGCTGCATGAGGGCGGCGTATATCCGCAGTATCCGTCCGCTTTGCAGGGAACTGTACAGCGTGATGACGGGCGGCAGTGAAATTCTGAATGCTGCGTACCGCAGTGCGGTTTACGGCGATGCGGAGCTTCCCGAAAAACCGACCGCCGAGCTTGCGGCGATCTATGAACAAAAGCTTTCGGAGAACCTGAAAGAGGATCTGCGGCTTGGATATACCCAGAGAGGCATCCAGAGGGATGAACTGCTGCTGGATATCGGCGGTTATGCCGTCAGTCAGTTCGGTTCGCAGGGGCAGCGGAAAAGTACTGCACTTGTGCTAAAGCTTGCACAGGCACATTTATATAACGAGAAAATGCAGCGTTCCCCCGTGGTTTTGCTCGACGATGTGATGGGTGAGCTTGACGAGAGGCGGCAGCGTCTGATTTATGATATGGTGGCGGATATGCAGGTGTTTATCACTCTTTGCCACCCCTCCTCCCTGCGGGTAGAACAGAAAGGCAAGGTTTTTCTGATGCGGGAAGGCGTGCTTCGTCCCGAATGTGAGTGACGGAAACGTTCTTTGCAGAATGCTATTTTTTGGCAAGGTGAGTTTAAATTTTCCACAATTTCAACGGCTGAAAAAGTGGAAAATGTGAAAAACTCTGAAAAATAACGGTATTGCGACACTGGTTATCAACAAAAAAGGTTGAAAACTATGTTGAATATGTGGAATAGTCTGTCACAGACGGACAGTTTCACAATATTTTGAAACGGAGAGTGAACATATGGATCAGCAGAATATGCAGTACGATGCCGAGCAAATTCAGGTGCTGGAGGGTCTTGACCCTGTAAGAAAGCGTCCCGGTATGTACATTGGCTCGACCAGTATTGACGGTCTGCATCATCTTGTCTACGAAATCGTGGACAATGCCATTGACGAGGCACTGGCAGGATACTGTACGGAAATCAAAGTGGAGATCCTCCCCGATGATATCATTCGTGTATCCGATAACGGCAGAGGCATTCCTGTCGGTATTCACCCGACGGAGGGAATCTCTGCGGCGACAGTTGTTTACACGGTACTGCACGCCGGCGGTAAATTCGGCGGCGGCGGTTACAAGGTTTCCGGCGGTCTGCACGGCGTGGGTGCGTCCGTTGTCAATGCTCTGTCGGAATGGCTGGAACTGACGGTCAAGGATGGAAAGAATGTGCATTTCCAGCGGTTTGAGCGTGGCGAATACAGCGAACACCTCAAAATCATCGGCGATACGGATGAAACCGGTACAACGGTCACCTTCAAGGCGGATCCGGAGATCTTTGAAACAACCGTATTCGATTACGAAGTACTGCTCAAGAGACTGCGTGAACAGGCATTCCTCAATGCAGGTATCCGCATTGTGTTCACGGATATGCGTAATTCCAGTGAAATCCAGTCGGAAACACTGTACTATGAAGGCGGTATCCGTCAGTTCGTCGAGCATATCCACACCACAAAGGGTTACGAAACTGTGGGAGATGTGATCTACATTTCCGGTACACAGGATGATTCCTTTGCGGAAATTGCCATGCAGTACAATGACAGCTACAATGAAGTGATCCTGTCATTTGCCAACAATATCCGCACCAAGGACGGCGGCAGCCATGAGAACGGCTTCAAAAATGCACTGACAAAGGTCATTAATGAATACGGAAAGAATTTCCAGCTTCTCAAAGAAAATGAAAAGCTTTCGGGTGATGATGTCCGTGAGGGAATGACGGCAGTGGTTTCGGTCAAGCTTACGGAGTGCGAGTTTGAAGGACAGACAAAGGGCAGACTCGGTAATCCTGCGGTGCGTCCGTTCGTGGAAAAGCTCGTGCAGGAAAAGCTGATGAACTATTTTGAGCAGAATCCTGCGATTGCAAGGGAAATTATGGACAAGTGCCTTGCGGCAAGGAGAGCAAGAGAAGCGGCAAAGAATGCCAGAGAAACCGCACGCCGCAAATCCGCAATGGAGAGTGCTTCCCTGCCGGGTAAGCTTGCAGACTGCACGGAAAAGGGCATCGAACGCACGGAAATCTACATCGTCGAGGGTGACTCTGCGGGAGGCTCCGCAAAGGGCGGCCGTGACAGAATGTATCAGGCAATTTTGCCGCTCTGGGGCAAGATGCTCAACGTGGAAAAGGCAAGAATCGACAGAGTTTACGGCAATGACAAGCTCATGCCCGTGGTAACGGCACTGGGTACGGGCATCGGCGAAGATTTCAATATCGAAAAGCTCCGTTACGGCAAGGTCATCATTATGGCCGATGCCGACGTGGACGGATGCCACATCAGAACGCTTTTGCTGACATTCTTCTTCCGCTTTATGCGGCCGCTGATCGAGAACGGCAATGTGTATATTGCACAGCCGCCGCTCTACAGAGTCGCAAGGGGCAAGAAGGTGTACTACGCTTTCAGCGATGCGGAGAGAGATAAGTACATTGCACAGCTTGCGGACGTAAACGGCAGTTCCGCAAAAGTTGCGGTGCAGCGTTACAAAGGTCTTGGTGAAATGGACAGCGAACAGCTCTGGGAAACCACGATGAATCCCGAAACAAGAACCATTGTTAAAGTAACAATGGAGGACGCAGCAAGAGCCGACGAGATCATTACAATTCTCATGGGCGATAAGGTTATGCCGAGAAAGCTGTATATCGAGAAGAATGCGAAGTCCGTTCAGAATCTTGATGTATAACAGGGTTTTAAATATGGGCGGAAAGCCCCCACAGCATCGCCGCAGGCGGTGAGGAAAAGGAGGAACGCCGATGGAATCAGAAAAGTTGAGCACAACGCCGATTCTGACAAAGCAGTACCACATTCCCATTGAAATGTTCCGCAATGCGTTCATTGCGTTTCAAAGAAAATATGTGTATCCGAGAAATTACCTGATCATGGCGATTTTTCTGCTGGCAGGCTTGATTTATGCCTACCAGATCACGGTTGCAACGGAGCAGCAGCGGCCGATCTATTGCATGATTGTCCTGTTCTGCATCCTGATGATCGGTCTGCAATGGTTCAATCCACGCAAGGTTCGCAGAAATCTTATGAATGCGGTGCGTGAACTGGAAAATGATCTCTACGAGATAAGGGTATTTCACGATTATCTGGAGATCGGCACGATCCTCCCCGATGAGGAGGTTTCCGAAGAACAGGAACAGGCGGATGCCCTCTTTGAGGATGCCCCGCAGGAGAATTTTTCCGGAACAAGGCTTCATTACGGAAAGTTTATGAAGGTGACGGAATACAAGGATTTCTTTATCGTGTACATGGTCAAAGTCAATTTCTATGTGCTGCCGAAAAAAGATTTTTCGGAGGAGGAGATCGGGGTTCTGCGGTCGGAGTTTGCGAAGAATCTCGGAAAGGGATTTGTGTCGAAAATCAAGTGAAGCATTAGAAAATAAAATTCACGCTGAGGTGAAATATGAGTAACGAAATGGAAACTAATCAGCCGGATCTGCAGAATCCGGAAAAGGTCATTCCGGTCGATATTGCGACGGAAATGCACGATTCCTTCCTTGCTTATGCAATGTCGGTCATCGTGTCCCGTGCACTTCCGGATGTGCGTGACGGTCTGAAACCCGTTCACCGCCGAATCCTTTATACCCTGCACGAAAACGGGCTTACCCCCGATCAGCCGTACCGTAAGTGTGCGGATACTGTCGGTGCGGTGCTCGGTCGATATCATCCGCATGGTGACGCTTCTGTGTATGACGCTCTGGTGCGTCTGGCACAGGATTTCTCCCTGCGTTATCCGCTGGTGGACGGTCACGGAAATTTCGGTTCCGTGGACGGCGATCCGCCCGCTGCTTACCGTTATACGGAAGCAAAAATGTCAAAGATTTCCGTGGAAATGCTCACGGATATTCAGAAAAATACCGTTCCGTTCGGCATGAACTACGACGATCGTCTGAAAGAACCCCAGGTTCTCCCCAGCCGTTTCCCGAATGTACTGGTCAACGGTGCGGTCGGTATTGCCGTTGGTATGGCAACCAATATTCCGCCGCATAATATGGGAGAGATCATCGACGCTCTGAATGTTCTGATTCAGGATCCCGACTGCACGCTGGATGATCTGATGGAATGCGTCAAGGGACCGGATTTCCCGACGGGCGGCATCATCATGGGCAAGGCAGGCATCCGTGCGGCTTATGGCACGGGCAGGGGCAAGATCATACTGCGTGCCAAGACCTCCATTGAGGAAAACAAGGGTAAGCAGCAGATCATTGTGCATGAGATCCCGTACATGGTCAACAAGGCTCGTCTGGTAGAGCATATTGCGGAACTGATCAAGGAAAAGCGTATTGACGGTGCAACGTTCGTGCGTGATGAATCGGGCAGAGCCGGTATGCGTGTTGTGATCGGACTGCGTAAGGATGCGATTGCGGATATTGTCCTGAACAAGCTGTTTTCTTATACACAGCTGCAGGATACGGTCGGCGTGAATATGCTCGTTCTGGCGGACGGCGTGCCGAAGGTGCTCACGCTCAAGCAGATTCTGGAGCATTACCTTGCATTCCAGGTTGAAGTGATTACGAACCGTGTGAAGTTTGAGCTGGAAAAAGCACTGAAACGTGCTCACATCCTGCAGGGCTTCATGCTGGCTGCCGATTATATTGACGAGGTTATTGCTATTCTGCGTTCGAGCAAGACGATTCCCGAGGGTAAGGAACGCCTGATGGAACGTTTCAAGGACGTGGATATGTCCGCACTTCTGGACAGGGCACAGTATGATATGTCAAAGGTACACCTTGAACACGCCATCGGTCTTTCCGAGGAACAGGCGGAGGCAATCGTGCAGATGCGTCTGGGTGCATTGACAGGTCTGGAGCGTCAGAAGATTTCCGATGAGCTGTATGGTCTTTGTGAGAAGATCACCGATTATGAGGAAACACTGGCTGACAGACAGCGTGTGTATGAGATCATCTCCGAGGAACTGGAGGAGATCCGCAGAAAGTTCAGCGACAAGCGTCTGACGGAGATTACTTCTGTTTCGGGCGAGGTGGATATTGAAGAACTCATTGCCGTTGAGGACTGCGTGGTAACTTACACGAATAATGGCTATATCAAGCGTATGGCACTTGACGCATATAAGACGCAGAAGCGTGGCGGCAGGGGCGTTTCGGGCATGAAGCAGCGTGAGGAGGATTTCGTCAGCGAAATGTTCATCTGCTCGACGCACGACAATATTCTGTTCATCACGAACAAGGGTATGATGCACAAGCTCAAGTGCTACCAGATTCCCGATGGTTCAAAGGCGTCGAGAGGATTCCATTTTGCAAATCTCCTGAATCTGCAGGAGGGCGAACGGATTTCCGCAATGCTCAAGACGAGGGATTTCGAGGGCGACAGCTATGTTGTCATGGTCACAAAACAGGGGCAGATCAAGAGAACACCGCTTGCGGCTTACAGAAATGTCCGCAGCAAGGGTCTGATCGCCATCGGTCTGAACGAGGGCGACGAAATTGCAGGCGTTCGCATGACGGACGGCAATGCACAGATCATCGTTGCCACGAAGAATGGTATGGCAATTCGTCTGGAAGAAAATGCGATTCGTGCGCAGTCCCGTTCGGCGCATGGCGTGCGTGCCATCAAGCTGCGTGAGGGCGACGAGGTGGTTTCCATCGCAAGAGTGCGTGAAGGTGCTGCGGTACTGACTGTTACCGAAAATGGCTACGGCAAGCGCTGTGCACTGGAGCAGTATCGCATTCAGGGACGCGGCGGCTATGGTCTGACCAATTACAAGGTGGACAAGGAACGCGGCAATGTCTGCGGTATCAAGGT
>JAZNUR010000183.1:0-1978 GCA_045592405.1 Oscillospiraceae bacterium | reverse complement strand
ATCGCTGTAGAGGTTGTTTCCTCCATGGAGATCCCGGCTGACAAGATGGGTCTGGACATCGGCACCGAGACACAGGAACTCTTTGCAGAGGCTGTAAAGTCCGCAAAGACTGTTGTATGGAACGGCCCGATGGGCGTATTCGAGAACCCGACTCTGGCAAAGGGTACCATTGCTGTTGCAAAGGCTCTGGCTGAAACAGATGCTACAACCATCATCGGCGGCGGCGACTCCGCAGCAGCTGTTATGCAGCTGGGCTTCGCTGACAAGATGAGCCACATCTCCACAGGCGGCGGTGCATCTCTCGAATACCTCGAGGGCAAGGTTCTGCCGGGCGTTGCTGTTATCGCTGAAAAGGCGTAAGTTTTATACAAGTATAGGGCGAATATTCGTATCCGCCCTTATGCTTTTATATGTGCACAAGTGTCGGACGCAAGCAGTAAGCTGCCGGTTTTGAGAGGCTTATCCATGCGTATTGCGGTGCTGGCTCTGCACCGTCCTTCTTGTGCTACACAGGAGGTTTACGATGAATCTTATCGACAAAATCAAACAGAACGAAAATACCCCGATTTATCTTGCTTTCACGCTGGGCATCCTGACAGGGACGATCATCGGTTTCTTAGCATCCCCTGTCAAGGCCGGAGTCACCATCGGCAGCAATAACAACATTGAGAATAATGAGGGCTTCTGCAAGGATGAGGACGATGCAGAATGACACTTGAATTTGCATATGGAAATACGCACACCACAATGGATCTTCCGACACTGATTATCCCTGTGCTGGGTGTCGGATTCTATGTTTGGTTAATCTGGTGGTCACTTCGAAGTGGCATCCTCACTTTAATGGGAAAACCGCTGAATGCACGCCCCTGCCCATTGTTCTGGGATGAAGTGGACGCAAAGGTTCTTGCAACAGAAGAAGATGAAGTCTGGCAGGAATTCCATCGGGCTGATCTTTCGGCGAAAACGGGAATTCCGAACCGTCCGTCAGGACAAATGCGAAAGATCACTAACTGTAAAGTTGAATATTCCTATCAGGGCAAGGTTTATCAGAAAACTGTTTATAATGCAATAGCAGAGGATGATACAGTACATCTTTATTGCCGCAGGGGAAATCCCGAACAGACAAAAAACTATGTTCCGGAAAACAGCTGGAGCAAGGGTGCGGGTATTTCCCAACTGCTGATCGGTCTGCTTCTGGCACTGATGGGGGTAATTACCATTTGCGGCGGGTATTTTTAATTTTATGAATAAGGAGTATTTACTATGAACAAGAATGTAAGAAAGGCAATTATTGCCGGCAACTGGAAAATGAACAACACCAGAGTAGAGGCTAAGGCTCTGCTCGAAGCAATCAAGCCCCTCGTGGCAAACGCTGAGGGCAATGTAGAGGTAATCGCTTGCGTACCTTTCACGAACCTCGAAACTGCAATGAATGTTACCGCAGGTTCCAATGTAAAGATCGGTGCTGAGAACGTACACTTTGCAAAGAGCGGTGCGTACACAGGCGAAATTTCCGCTGATATGCTCGTAGAGCTGGGTGTTGAGTATGTCGTAATCGGTCACTCCGAGAGAAGACAGTATTTCGGCGAAACGGATGAAACTGTCAACAAGAGAACTGTTGCTGCTCTGGAAGCAGGCCTCAAGCCCATCGTTTGCGTTGGCGAACTGAAGTGGGAGCGTGAGTGCAATATCACTGAGGAAGTGATCGCTCGCCAGATCAAGCTGGATCTGTGGTCCCTGACTGCTGAGCAGGTAAAGAACACTGTAATCGCTTACGAGCCGGTATGGGCAATCGGTACAGGTCTGACAGCAACTCCGGATCAGGCTGAAGAAGTATGTGCATTCATCCGTGCACAGCTTGCAAAGCTCTATGATGCAGATACTGCTGAGGCTGTTACCATCCAGTACGGCGGTTCTATGAATGCTGCAAACGCTGCTGAGCTTCTTGCTAAGCCCAACATCGACGGCGGTCTTATCG
>JAZNUR010000182.1:0-2517 GCA_045592405.1 Oscillospiraceae bacterium | reverse complement strand
CCGCTTGGCCTCCGACTTAATCCGAAGACCGCTACTGACAATCAGTGGGTAACCACGCATCAGAAGGAGAAGCCTGACACTCGTGAGCGTCATGATGGTCCCGGCGGCAACTGATTCTGTCCTCGCTTCTGCGAGGGCTTTTTTAATAGGCTCTCAGCCTCTTGATTTCGTATGTGGAATATTTCACAGCAACACTCAGACCGCCAATACCAAGCCCGATGATCATGCCGAGGAGCATTCCTATGAAAAGATGCATCATGTTGTCACCACCAGTCCCATTTCTTCTTCCTGCCCATAATCTCCTACGATGAAATCGTCCATTTGACAGCGTTCACCGAGGAAATTAGGCTCGGATTCCTCGTCAAATTCAATGCTCTGCTCTCTGCCGAAGTCAATGCATTCCTTCGTGATAACTGTACCGCCGAAGTTTACGCTTACATTACGTTCCAGTGTCGCAAATCTTTCACCGTCATCCGTTTCTCGAAGCTGATAATACTGCAAGCCTGACGGTATATCTGCATTCCTGTATCTGTTTTCTGAATACAGCGCCGTCTGATCTGCAATTTCAATCAGCTCGAAGTCCTCATCGGGCATGGAGATATATCCTGTTTCGGAAGCATTGAGATACAGTCCGTAATCCTGCGGATCGATTTCCATAACCCTCGCGGCAAACTGAATTCGGTCTACTTCGCTTTCGGGGTAGTATTCCTCAGTCCTTTCGCCTCCGAGATAGCTGTGCCTGCCGCAGTTCATACCGATATCTTCATCAGCCCATTCATGAGTGATTTCGATTTCGGGGAACATTTCCGACAGCTTCTGTATAACCGGATGCGGTGCAGACCAGGCTGTGAGGAATTCTAAAGGATTTGATTTGCTATAATCTCTGCCGCCCTCATATCCATAGGCATCCCATTTCGTTCCCCAATTTGCTCTGCACCAGTCATACCAGTTCCTATCGCCGTAAAGCTCTCTTTCCTTTTTGCCGAGATTTCCTCTGTAGATATCTTCGGGCATAGGGATAATTTTCTCAAACGATACCGTTCCGATACCAAGCTCGTCATTCTTGATTGTTTCAAGCATTTTTGCGATCTGTTTTCTGTCGCCATCAAGCTTGATGAGGTTTGTTATATGGTTTGGCATTAACATCCCTCCTCGTTATATCTTTCTTTCAGCAGTTTAATCACATAACGCTGTCCCTTGCCTGTAACATACGTCTGCTGATAGGTTTTCATCACTCCATGTGCCTCAAACAGCGACTCCTTTACTACGAAGTAGCCACGCTCAATATATTGTTGATACGGCAGATTATTTGTCATGAACACACCGCATTCCTTGAGAAAACGGAACAAACGATTTCTGCCGATGCGGATATTCTCAGCTTTGGCAAGCCTTGCCATTCTACCGATATCAATGACATTTTCCGTATCCGCTACCTGGTTCGCAAACTGAACCAAAGGCTCGTCCTTCTTGATTTTCTCGTTCAGCTGACGGATTGTAATGAGGTTCAGTCGGAACAGGTTCTTTACTGCGTCATCAGCAAAAGGAAGATAGCTTTCCACGAACATATCCTCGTTGCCCACATAGCCGCCTGTTTTACGAATGGTGGGGAGGATTTCAGCTGTCACCCAACGCTTGAATTTCTTTGCATTGGGAAGTCTGCTCGCAAGTACCAAGCTGTAGAAGCCGGATTCATTTATAAAGGTCATCTGCTGTGTTCTACCCAAGCTGTCGATGAGGCCCTGTTTCAGGGCGTCATCCTCATCAACATGAGTAGCTACTGCATTTCTCGGCTTACTATAGCCTAACGCATTTGCAACATCATTCGCAACAAACCACGGCTGACCGTCCTTCATGAGCGTTCTCACCGCGCCAAATTCCTCATTAACAAATGTCTGAATTACATTTTCCATACGCATTTAACTCCTTTTCAAATTCAATTAGATTTTTGGCAATCGCCTCTACGACATTTACCGTAACAGCGTTGCCAGCCTGTTTGTAAAGCTGTGCATCGGAAAGTCCTGCGGCTTCTACCTTTCGGAACTGCTCGGTTGTAAAGCCTTGTAGTCGCCAGCATTCAATCGGCATCAGTCTGCGGATTCTGCCTTGATGGACGATGCCATGCCTGTCTACAACAGTTAGCGTAAACATCGGCTCATTTGGTTCTTTTATTCTTCTGCCGTTTTGATAGACTTCTTCCTTAAATGGATTGAGGATGGCTCTTGGACCATCCTCAATTAAAACGCCTGAGCGTTCACCTTTATGCTTTCCTGTGCTAACTCCGAGGTCATATCTCGTGTGCAGGCATCTTGCGTTATCCGTAATCTGTGGATTTTCATTCAAGTCGCAGAATACAGCGGAATGTTCACCCTTATGCTTACTCACGCCACTGTCCTGACGTGCTGTAATACATCGGGCTTTATCTGTGAGAGTAGGTGGGTAGTTCATGTCTATCAGATAGAGTCCTGTCTTTCCACCCATACCACCTGAACCACTGCACTGCGTGACTGCAAGTCCGTC
>JAZNUR010000181.1:0-2806 GCA_045592405.1 Oscillospiraceae bacterium | reverse complement strand
CTCCGATACATGTTTTCCCCCTTCTGGACGTATGATGTTGATCCTCCTCTTAAATTATCTTTGATTGCGGCGTTGTGAGCAGAAATTAAAATCTGTTCCGCAGCTTTCTTCTTTCCACTGTTTTCAGCAGAAGAATTTAGCCTATTTTTCTGCATTAATGGCACATCATATTGACAAATTTGACAACAATTTGTATAATAAAATGATAGAGTTTTGTGCTGGATCACGAATCGTGAAGTTAGATACTTCACGAAACCCGACAATAGCGCGCAAAGTGATTAGAGGAGGTCAGCATTTGATAATCCGAAATAAAAAGTGTTGGGAACTCACGCAGGCCCAAAAAGATGAGTATATTCAAAATCTAACCTCAAAGCTCGCCGCACTACGGGCACATGCAGATATCTCCCAAGAAGACCTTGCGAACATCATCGGCACATCAAGACAGACATATTATGCAATTGAAAATAGAAAAAGAACGATGTCTTGGAGCACCTATTTGTCGCTGATCTTCTTCTATGATACCGTTGAAAACACTTCTCAGATGATAAGAGAACTTGGCGTATATCCTATGCAGTTGGTGGAGCGATTTAATGATGTTACAGCCATATAGGTAGTGTAGAGATCATTATTGATATTGATAGGACAATGTGCTTTTTGTAGTGCGATGCTGGAATTGATTAAAACGCTTGGAAGGAGTTTTCAAAATGACGGATAAGGAAGTCAAACGACTTAGTCGCTCCCAGCTGATTGAAATCATTTACCAGCTTCAGACCCGAGAAGAAGAACTGACCGATAAAAACAGACGCTTAGAAGAAGAACTGCGCAGCAAAAGAATTCGGATGGAGAACGCTGGTAATATTGCGGAGGCGGCATTGGAACTAAATGACGTGTTTCGATCTGCTCAAAATGCTGCGGCGCAGTATTTATCTGAAATTCAAATAGTCCGAGAAACTGCCGAGAAAGAACGGCAACAAATTATTTTAGCTGCGCAGGAAGAAGCACGGCAGATAATTCAAAAAGCAAAAGACGAGGCTTCTTTGATTATTGATGATACGCAAAGAACGAAGAAAAATGCTTCGGTGACACCGTGCAAACCTTCGGATCTTAGTGTGGATGCAATTCTAAGAGAATGTAGAGAGCTTTTTAAAGATATAGAGTAACCGAGGGAAGAACATGAAGCATGGCAGAAGAGAAATCAGTTCTTTACCAACCAAACAACAGGTTGAAACTGAACGAAAGCGATACCGCAGACAAAAAGCATATAACAAAGCCTTGGGTGGTACTGTCTATGTGTTGACGATTGTTGCCGCTGTTGCTGTGTTGATTGCTACGCTTGTTCTTCCTGTTCTTCAAATCGAAGGTACAAGCATGGAACCGACTTTGAAAAACGGTGACATCGTTCTGCTGACAAATACTACTGAGTTTGATCGAGGAGAGCTTTGTGCCTTTGCCTGGAATAACAAACTACTTATCAAACGTGTGATTGGAATTCCTGGTGACTGGATTGAAATAGATACCGATGGAACGGTATATTTGAATGGCGAGCGGTTGGAAGAACCTTATGTTGAGCAAATTGCTTTAGGCGAGTGTGATTTGGAGTTCCCTTATCAAGTCCCCCAGGAGAAATACTTTCTGTTAGGAGATATGAGGGAAAGCTCTATAGATTCTCGTAATACAATGATAGGTTGCGTAGAAAAAGACCAGATTGTCGGAAAAGTGTTCCTGCGAGTCTGGCCGTTGGATAGTTTGGGTTTTATCAATTAGTTTAAGAAGGAGGATGCAAGGATAATGCGAATCGTTGAACGATGCTTATCACAATTTCATATTGAAAAGCGTCGTCGGCAGCGCATGGCATCCGTTTTGTTCGTACTGTCCTTGTTTGTTGCAATCGGCGTTTCCTGGAACCTCCGCCTGACTGGTATCACCATGGCAAATGAAGCTTTTTGTGGGCAGGAAGAACATCAGCATTCAGAGGAATGCTTGGTGGAGAAAAACTTGATTTGCGGTTTTTCCGATCCAGTCTACAATAACTCTGATGATACCCAACTTGTTGTTGATACAGATGTGGAAAAAGCGGAGTTAGTGTGTGCCCTCGCAGAACATGAACATGGAGACACTTGTTATACGGAGGAACGAGTTCTTGTTTGTACTGCCACACATGAACACGAGGACAGCTGCTACAGGGACGAAGAGACTTGCATCTGCTCAGCGGAACATGGACATGATGACAGTTGTTATGAGGTTGTTACAACCTTGGCCTGTAACGAGGAACACGAACATGGAAATAACTGTTTTATCCAAGAATCTAATCTGATATGCACACAGGAGCACGGTCATACAGAAACCTGCTATGCAACCCAGTCGATCCTTACCTGTGCTCTGGGGCATGAGCACACCGATGTGTGCTATGAGATTCAACGGAATCTGAGCTGTTCTTCTCCGGAACACACTCACACAGATGAGTGTTATTCTACAGAAGAAACTATTACCAACGAAACAACAGAAGCTACTGAGGAAACCACAGAACACATTCATACCGATGGCTGCTACGAAATTACATATTTGTGTGGCTATGAAGAGCACATCCATAAGCTGTCCTGCTATTCCGATGATACTGCTGATCTCGAAACTGCAGCTGTTTGGGAGGCATCTTTGCCAGACCAGCTGACCAGTCAATGGGCGGACGACCTTGTTCTTGTGGCAGAAACGCAGATCGGCTATGGAGAAAGCGTAAAAAACTATATACTTGCCGAAGATGGTGAGTCAAAACTCGGTATTACCCGATATGGGCAGTGGTACGGCAATC
>JAZNUR010000180.1:0-25865 GCA_045592405.1 Oscillospiraceae bacterium | reverse complement strand
CCGCTTGGAGATATCCGGTAGATTAGAAAAAACAGCGACATCTCTGCCGCTGTCTCTACCGTTTTATCTCACAGCCTGCGTCGGGTCGCTCCTCAGCGTTGCCCTGTTTGACTGCGATTTTAGTGTTGTTTTATTTTTTGGTGTTATACGCATTTACACAGTTTATTTTTCGGAACCTACTGGTTGATAGAAACTGGTGAGGAAATGCCCTGATAGTGAACGCAGCCGTTTTTCATTTTTTTGATAAGTCGCTTGCTGAGTTCAATGCCGAATTTACGGGAGGGCATCTTGTATTCGTTGCTCTCAGCCGCCCACTTGCAGTAAATCGCATATCCAAAGTATCTTGACAAATTACAGTATCCATTGTATACTGTAAAAAAAATTGGAGCAGCTTTTTTAAGCCACTCCAAATAAGAATTTTTATCACAGTTGATTAATTTACAGAGATTTTTTCACAGAGCCGTGTAATATATCCAACAAAACAAGCTCGTACAGTATGCTGATAATTCATAGCTTACTTATTCCCTTCCATTGCAATGAAATGTCCTGTGCAATGCTACACAGGACATATTACATTTTGATAAATCAGAATTCACCAAGGCATTGTGCGAACAGGACACAGCGTATACCATTTCCGCTGCCCGAATCACAGGTTTGCAGAGCAATCAGCCGATCCTTTCCATATTGCGGAAGATGCTCCTCATCACCATACCACACAGTTGACGTATCATAGATATTCTGAACATATTCAGCATATTCCCTGCGGTTCATATTTACACAATTCCAGTATTCGAAGTCCGCACCTTCCAATCCGTTAACAACATTCACAGACAACACCTTGTAAAGAAAACGTTTTTCCAATGTTGCAACCTCGAAATACGGGTGTTCTTTCCCCCATTCGGGATCTTTATAGTATTTTACAGCATGGAACATCGAACCGTTCCCCATATTATGCCCATACAACAGGGAATTTTCACTTTCATCAATCAGACAACGCCAATCTGCGAATATACTTCCGCTGTAGCTGTATTGCTTCTGCCAGTTATGGTTCATGTAAAATACATTATCATATGCCTGCATGATCGGATAATTGACAGCTGTATCGTTTATGTAAACCCAGCCAATTACTTCCTTATTTACAGCATGATAGTCCTTGGCACGCTGCAAGTCAATCTGCATTTCATAATCAATCGGTTCGGTCGTTGGCTCTGTCGGTTCGGTTGGCGGCGAAGTTTCCTTCAAAATCATTGTTTCCATGGGATTCGCCTGAGCACAGACAACCTTAGTGGATAGACTCTCGGGTTCTGCGTACAAAAACAGTATCAGAAAAATAATAGCTGCACCCACAAACAAGCCAATTAAAACTGAGAACAACAAGGATTTTATGCTGATTTTTCTATGTTTTGCATTAACTGCACCATTCATCGTGTACGCCTCGTTTCTGTATAAAGTACCGTTATAGTATTTATTATACCAAATTACACAAAACATGTCAAGACATTAAAGGATTTATGATCAAATTCATACAATGATCAGGGAAAATATTGAAGGATATCCCCTATCAATAAACGGACACTTCATTCTGCCGGTCATATCTCATCGTAAACAAACTGCACAAACAATACATGGATATTTTGGAAATTTAGTGTTAATTATACAATATTCTGTTGCGTTATTTTTTAAAACATGGTAGAATATACATATGAAACAAAACTCACTGGAGGTTAACAGATATGAAACGTACAAAAAAATACATTGCTGCGATTTTATCAGCCGCAATGACAATTGCTTTTTTTCCGCAAACTGCAAGAGCCGATGGTACACGTACAGTACTTGTCAGCAACACGGAGGAACTACTCGTCGCTTTGGATGATGCCAAATCCGGTGACGAGATTATCCTCAAAGAGGGATTATACAAACAAGAGGAATGGGTTGGTGTATGGGCTGTGTTTTATGCGGAAGCAAATGGTACAGCGGAAAAACCAATCATTATCCGAAGTGAAGATCCGGAACACCCTGCTGTGCTTAGTGGCAAATCCGTAACAGATAAGGTGGGATTGCGAATTAAAGGAAGTTACTGGGAAATTCGTGATCTTGAAATCCACACGGCAGCGAAAGGAATTTTCCTTGAGCAGTCGGAACACAGTATTATTTCGGGATGTGAAGTATATGACATCGGCGGTGAGGCAATCCACATCATTGATGACAGCAGTTATAATCTCGTGGAAAACTGTTATGTTCATGATACCGGAAAAGATACACCGCAATACGGAGAGGGTGTCTACATCGGAAGTTCCCATAAGGCAACGGAATATGGTTTTGATTGTCACTACAACACCGTCAGAGGATGTAAATTCGGGCCGAACATCACTGCAGATCATGTGGATATCAAGGAATACACGGTTGGTAACCTTGTAGAATACTGCACGTTTGACGGTACGGGAATCATGGGACAGAACGGCGGTGACAGTTTCGTTGAGGTCAAGGGAAATGAATGCATTGTCCGCTACAACACGGGGTATCGCAACGGATGCGAAAAGATGGTGTATGCATTTGATATGAATGTGCAGCTTGACGGCTGGGGACAGAATAACAAGGTATACGACAATACTGTTTATCTGGGCAGTGCAGATATTCCGATTGTCAAGGAATGGAACTGTGCTACGCAGGTATTCCGCAACACTGCGGATCCTGCCGAGTGCACTTACACGAGCAGTAAAACATTGCACGTACTAGAATTTGATCTTAAGGGCGACAGCACGGAGGATGGCTGTGTGAATGCAGAGGATGTGCAGAGATTGCAGGATTATCTGCTCAATCGTGAGATTCCTCATATTTCGGGAAATAACGCCGATCTCTCTGAGGATACAAATCTGAGTGCATTTGATCTTTGTATCCTGAAACGAAAAATTCAGGAAGGTAAAACGGATGAAAAGGCAATCATGTCCGTAGGCTTTGTAAAGGAAAAAGCCGGTGCATGGCGTATGACCGACGGCCTGAGTGAAAGAACGGTGACATTCAATGTTCATGCACAAGCAGGACACACGATCAACACGGCTTGGGGCTATTACGATGGATATTATGTAGATCCGGATACCGGAAAACAAGGAAAGTGGTTCCAGATCTCCACCGGCAAATTTGATCTTGATGAGAACGGAAATGCTGAAATTACGGTAGAAGTTCCCCCGGAAGTCAGACGAGTTGCATTTGAGATCTATGATTACATGGATGGCAGCACAAAGCTTGACAAGGATGAAGTAGAGCTTGTTAAGGTGGTAACACAGTAATGGAAAAACCGTACAGAATTCAAGGATTCTGTACGGTTTTCTATGTTATTTCATGTTATGCACCAAGAATGAACTGTGTCAAGGCGATCAGGTCGATGATTTCAACCTTACCATCCTGATTATAATCAGCAACCTTTTCCTGCTTGTCGTTCTGGAATTCTTTCAGCAGGCCACGTTTCATCAGTGCTACGTCAAAGCTATTGATAAATCCGTCAAAATTCAGATCGCCATACAGATAGCTTTCGTCAGCAGGAATTGCAATTGCAATTCGGTCAATTGACGGAGCATATGCATTGTTATTGTAGAGCTTGATGACGTTTTCGCCGGCATTCAGTTTAACCGTCGCATTGGCTGCACAAATACCCGACCAGTCATTTCTGTTTGCAAAAAGACCATTCAGTGTTGCTGCGTGTGAACCATTGACATCAACCTGAAGACTTCTTGTTTCACCGGAAATATAATAGATTCGAAGGACGTATTCTCCTGCCTCATCTACAGTAACCTTATCAAATGTAACATGGTTTGAATTCTTACCGCCTACATATCCAACATAAGCGTTGTTGGAGCAGTACTTACCTTCACTTACCTTTGCTTCACCGGAGAGCTTTGCGTATTCTGCTTCGTAGAACTTGTAATTGGAATACGGTGTTGTCAGCTTCATTGTGCCTTTTGTAATTTTGATTGCACATCCACCGTTTTTCATAAGATCCTTTTCAATGACACTTTCCTTGGTAAGATTATTCAGTACTGTAACTTCAATAGCGGAACCATTTGCGTTATCTCCGAAAATATAAGCATTATAGATGCCGTCATCCTCAATGAAGTCGCCAAGCGGGATCTGGATCTTCCGTGCATCAATGGTAGCCGCACCGACATACCAGTCCTTGCCGCTTCTTCTTGCGGTGACATTGAATTTCAGAGGATGACCGTCCACAATGTGCAAATCATCCCACTTTACGGGAACATCATTAAGGAATGCAAGTGCGGTGGAACCTTCATAGGTATACACTGATTGTGCAAAATGCTGTACACCCGATTCAATGGTAACAACATCGGCAAGTGCAAAACCTGCAGTTGCAGGAATGCCGGGGATCGGCACACCTGTGGGAGTGAAATCAGCGGAACCAACTACATTTCTCAGGAATGTATAGGTAACACGGTTTGTCAGCGAAGGCGTTTCAAACCACTTGTAGAACTCCGTACCGTTGACAGCTTCATAGGAAATAACATGAGGATATGTTCTGCTCTCACCTCTGGGCATGGTACAACCATGGAACAGCACCATGAGCTTATTCTTGGCTGCTATCTCTGCACAAAGATGCATCTGCTTCATGGTTTCCTGTGTATCACTCTCGTAATAGTCAACCTTAACACCTCGAACGCCCAAACCGCTGATGCGTTCAAATTCACGGACGATGGTCGCCTCATCAAGCAGTGAGTAATAGGGATATGCGGGATTTCCTGCACTGTCCTTATAGCCGGAATGTCCCTTGTTGTTTACACCGTACCACAGATAAATGCCAATGCCTCTCTCTGCACCATATTCACAAAGTTCCTTGACTTTTGATGCACTGTCGTCCCAGAGTGCCCAGCCAAAGTCCAGACATACATAATCCCATCCGTTTTCAGCAGCAAAATCAATGTAATCCTTCTGTGTATGATATTCAATCGGAGAATCTCCGCCACTGCTCCACCATGACCATGCAACTTTACCGGGATGAATCCAGCTGGTATCCTCAAGCACGGAAGGCGGATTGAGATTCTGGATCATGTCACTGCCGCAAAGATCATTGAGATTGTCGGTAATGATCGTTGCACGCCAAGGTGTATGGAATGCTGCCGGCATACTCACATTTTCCACCTTAATACCGGTTCTCCATGTCATTGCACGGCTGCCGCCGACGGTTCTCAGATAACCTGCACAGTAGGGTGTTTCTTCATTGAATACGCTTGCTTCGGATACAAGTGCCCAATAGCGGTTGTTGATGTTACCGAGCAGCGGTACGGAATAATCCGCCCATGCATCCTTCATCTTCTGCGTATTGAATTCGGGGATCTCCCATTCATAGGTCGCATTCGGCCATGAACCCCAGAACGTACTGTTGTCGGCGAAAACAATCTCGCTCTGCTCGGATTTGATGTCTGCACCGTGATTAAGTGCATAACGGAAGCCCATACCATCATTATAGACACGGAAAAATACGGTCAGGACACTATCACCCTTAATGAGGGGGAAGGACATTTCGTGGTATTCATCACGGATCTCACAATGCTTACCGTTGGGCATCGTATAGGTCTGATCCACATAGTTTCTTGTAGCATTTGGGGCTGTCTGAGAAAATCCGGAAGAGAGATCCTCGGTTGTAGTTGTCAGACCGAGCTTTGAAGGCTCAATAACAGTTCCTGTCTTTCCGCCGCTGAACTTGTCAACTGAATAATAATAGCTGCCCTTATTATCGACCCAGATTTTGGTTATCAGAGTTTTATCGGGGGATGTGATCTGCAGGGACGGAATACTTGTCAGTGATGCACCAGAAAGCGAAACTGTAGTTTCCGGTGCAGCGGTCGCATCGCCCTCTGTAAGAGTATCCTCTTCAAACGTATACAGATATGCAGCGTCGGAAGGCAATTTGCTTACCTGAGATGCTGTAAGAGCATAATTGTAAAATGCAATATCATCGAATTTTGCACGAATGTCATGGTCGGTATACAGAGAATGACCAATTGCGTTATAGGTGTAGGAAGAAAGAACATTTTCCTCAAACAGATTTTTCAGAGTTGCTGCAAGTGTTTCAGATTCTTCGATGGGCAGAAGCTCACCGTCAAGATAGTAGCCTACACTATCTGCGGAATATACCGCACAGAATTGATGCCATTTTCCTGTTTCGGGTTTACTCTGAATGTTAAAGATACTGCGGTGTGCATCATCATCCGCCGTTGCAGATGTTTTGCCGACAAAAATACTGCCACGATAACTTTCCATGTTATTCAGATCGACAGAGATATCAGGAGATGTATAACTCGGTGCATTTCCTGTTCCGAACGGAATGCTGGAAAGCTGGAACATTCTGGTATAGTTCTCGGCATTGTCTTCCAGCTGAAATTGCATGGAAAGAGAAAAACCGTCGGACACACCGTCTTCAAACAGCGATGGAAGCTGAAGCCATCCTGCACCGAATGCATCACCATCAAGACTGAGAACATCAGATTTGAGTGTGCTGTCATACACAACCTGTGCACTGCCGCCACGTATCACAGCATCCTTTTTCTTACTGCCCTGACTCGCAACTGACGCATTATTGAAATTTGTGATGGCATCCACCTTTTGTGTACGAAATGACGTCAGATTTGTAGCGTCATTACATACAAACTGAAACGCCATGCAAGCAGAAGCAAACAGAGCCACTACTTTTTTCATACCAAGAAATCTCATAAAAACTCCTCCCTTTATATCAGATTGCATGATTCCAATAAAGCAATTCACGCACCATATGACTATTATACAATATTCATCCCTAAATGTCAACGTTTTTTATCAATTCATGATAAGAATATTTCAAAATTTTTACCGGAGCAGATTTCTCGTGTTCGATGGGTTTCTGATGTTTTTTGAATACACAGTTCAAAATTTATTCGCTATATCCCTGCAAGAACTCCTCAAGATACTGCAGCATATACTTTTCACGTTTTTCAGCAAAGGAACGTATGATTCCAAGCTGACCGTTGAGATGTCCGGAATATGTCCAGATACTTTGATCCCCCTGATTACGGAGATTCTCCAGATGCTTGTAATACATCATCTGTTCCGAATATCGTGAACCATTGAGCTTTGAACATACTTCCATGATATTTTCACCATCCAGTACACCATCGGCAAGCTCATAGATTTTATCAGCGAAATATGTTCGGCAATCCTCACGCTCCATCAATGCTGCAAACAAGGGTGAATGACGTTCATCCCCTTCTTTGAGAATATGGGAAAGGTTATTGTAATTTGCCTGAAGTTCCGGTTGTTCGTACATTCCCATGGAATAGTCCATGTCATGCAGCAGAAAACGCCATTTTCCATCATACACATCCTCCCCTGCTGTTTCATCCTCTGTGGGTACATAACGATAGCAGCGGAAATTATTCTGCGGCCAATCCCTGTTGTTGATGTAGATATTGAATGCAAAATAATCAAGATAATTTTCCACATCCATCAAGCTGCAAAGCTGTGCATATACATCATCATCCGTCAGATCTGCTTCAGAATACTCTGCATACATTTCATTGAATGCAACTGCATGAACGGATTCAGAATCTTCCTCATCAACATCCTTCTCTATGTCTGTGCCTTCACATACAATGAATTTGCCAAGATTTGTATCGTTTGGGTACTTGTCCTTGAAATAATTATCGCAGTAGGATTCATGCAGCCAGAATAAGCCGTAGTATTCCCCGTTAAGGTAACATACCGCCGGAACTACCGCTTCATAATCGGAAAATCCTGCCTGCATTGCAAGCGTCTGACAAAGTTCATCACGGATGAATGCAAACTGAAAATCGTTGCCGCTGTTTCTGATAACCAGCTTGTCATATTCATCAATCACAGAGCCGGAATTGTCAGCAATAGGTGTCTGAAACAAATCCGTATGAAATGCACCGAGCCCCGATGCATAGCTCTTTCTTGCAAAAAGCTTCATGGATTTGATACTGCTTTCACGGGAGCTTCCGCCGTAAATACGCACGCCGCAATATTGTCCGAGTATCTGCTCCCCTTTTGTATCCCATGCTGAAAGATACACTTCACGTTCACTTTCTCTTCCACGCAGTTTATAATTATCCTTGTAAAAGATGCCGTCCGGCTCTTCCGTTAATACGGACGGATCACCACTGATGGAGAATACATATTCGGAAAATCGTTCACTCACACCAAGAGCTGTAAAATAAGTATGTACGGATACATCGGATTCAGTTCCGTCAGCATAATATGCTTTTGCTTTGATGGTGTGAGCTTTTGGATGATCCATGCTGTCAGATTCATAAATAATCGGTGCAGTGTAATGCATAGCGGATTTGTCAGGTTCACTGCCATCCTCTGTATAATAGATCTCAGCAGTTTCCGCTGTTTTCAGTTCCACGGAAATATCGCCATTATAAAAGCTGCCGTCTAACGAGAATACAGGTGCATTGCTTGTGAAAATATATTCTTTATCAGCCGGTGCCGAAATGATTGTATTTGTTTGTTCCGTAGTTGGAACGGAGCTGTCACCTGTAATTTCCTGCGTCTGGCAGGCTGTACAAAGCAAAGACAGGCAAAGCAGCAGAATTGATAAACGACCATGTATTTTCATATTTACTCCTTCTCATACTTTTTTCGAACGTTTCAAACATATAACCGACATCTGTATTATAGCATATTTGATTACGTATTTCAAGCATGGATCAATAAGAAAACCGGACCTGCTTTTCATTGTAAAGCAAGTCCGGTTGGTATGTTAGCCGAGTACAATTTTGTGGAATACTTTTTTACCCTTCTTGATGATGATTTCACCTTCAACTTTGATCATAGCATTGGGATCTGTCACCTTCTCATTATTTACACTGACACCGCCCTGCTGTACCAGTCTTCTGCCTTCTGATTTTGTCGGAATCAGCTTTGCAGCCAGCATCATATCCAGAATATTCATCGCACCATCTGTCAACTGTTCTGCGTTCAATTCAGTTGTGGGCATATTCTCGGAATTTCCGCTGCCAGCGAATACAGCCTTTGCAGCTTCCAGTGCACGCTTTGCTTCTTCCTCACCATGAACCAGTGCAGTCAATTCATACGCAAGAATCTCTTTCGCTTTGTTGAAAGCAGCACCTTCCATGGTTTTTTCCATTTCCTCGATTTCCTCAATCGGAACAAATGTGAGCATTTTGAGGCACTTGATAACATCAGCATCTGCTACATTTCTCCAGTACTGGAAGAAATCGTAGGGGGTTGTCTTTTCAGGATCGAGCCACACTGCACCCTTTTCGGTTTTACCCATCTTCTTGCCTTCAGAATTGAGCAGCAATGTGATCGTCATAGCATATGCATCCTTGCCGAGCTTTCTGCGGAGCAGCTCGGTACCGCCAAGCATATTAGCCCACTGGTCATCTCCGCCAAACTGCATATTGCAGCCATACTTCTGGAAGAGTTCGAGGAAATCATAGCTTTGCATGATCATATAGTTGAATTCGAGGAAAGTCAGGCCTCTCTCCATTCTCTGCTTGTAACATTCATGGGAAAGCATTCTGTTGACGCTGAAATGTGCTCCGACATCACGCAGCAGTTCCACATAGTTCAGATTCAGAAGCCAGTCGGCGTTATTTACGATAATTGCCTTATCATCCGCAAAATCAATGAAACGGCTCATCTGCTTCTTGAAGCATTCTACATTGTGCTGAATCGTTTCAGGCGTCATCATTTTACGCATATCCGTCTTGCCGGAAGGATCTCCGATCATAGCCGTGCCGCCGCCGATCAGTACAATGGGCTTGTTACCTGCCATTTGCAGACGCTTCATCAGGCACATTGCCATAAAGTGACCAACGTGCAGACTATCAGCGGTCGGATCGAACCCGATGTAGAATGTTGCTTTACCCTCATTGATCAGCTCTTTGATCTCCTCTTCGTCAGTCAGCTGTGCCAGCAGACCTCTTCTTTGCAGTTCTTCAAATACAGTCATTGTTTTTGCTCCTCCATTTAGATTGTTATTTAACTTATGGTTAAATTTCATAGATAAGAGATTCTGAGAAAGTACAGGAAAGCATCAATAAAAACCATCCTTAAAACAAGAAATCGTCCCCTGCAAAAATGCAGAGGACGATTGCGTTCGTGGTACCACCTCAGTTTGTCATTTCCGAAGAAATAACCTCTTGGCTCAGTAACGTGTGCCACTCCGTATTTCCCTACTGTGAGTTCAGGAAATCCGCTCCGAAATGTATTTCCCGCACCTCGCTTAGTCTTTCACACCAACCAAGACCTCTCTGAAAGCGATATGTACGGTACTCGTTTTCTTCCCAGCGTTTCTCTTATTTTTCTATAGTATAGCATAATTTCAAAGCTTTGTCAAGGGGAGATTTTACAAAAATCAATCAATGATTTCATAGATTCCCCACTGCCAGCAAAGCTTAGTGCCAACGTCACTTCCCATTGGGAGCAGTGCCATTGCAACCGGAAGAATTTCCGTGCTGTCAATATCCGTGCGTTTCAGTTGGGCATAATCCCCCTGAATATCCGTAATCACATAATAAAACGGGCCCATACTATTCCTCCTTATGACTGTGCGACACGTTTGAGTTCTTCCCTTGCATTTTCAAGCATCAGTTCGCTTGGATTCTCGCCTCCCATAATACGGGCGATTTCCTCCACTCTGCCGTTGAAATCCAGCAAATGCACTTGGGTAACGGTTCTTTCATGCTCCGTATGTTTCTCAATCATATAGTGAGTATCTGCCATAACCGCAATCTGCGACAAATGCGTCACGCAAAGTACCTGGCGACTTCTGCTGATTTCACGAAGCTTGATGCCGATTTTCTGTGCCGCCTTACCGCTGACACCGGTGTCAATTTCATCAAAGATTAATGTCGGGATGCTGTCACGATCGGCAATTACGGATTTCAGGGCAAGCATGATTCTGGAAAGCTCGCCGCCGGATGCAATTTTGGATATGGGTTTTGGAAGCTCTCCTTTATTTGCTGAGATCAGAAAAGTAACCGAATCCATTCCCTGAATGGTCAGCTTTCCCTTTTCCTGCTGTACGGTCAACACGACGTTCGGCATATCCAGAAAGCGAAGTTCCTCAGAAACCCGTTCTACAAACCGTTTTCCTGTTTCCTTCCGATAGTCCGAAAGTGCCTTCGCCTTTTCTGTCACATCTGCAAGAAGTTTTGTTTTTTGTGCTTCCAGCTGTGAGATCCGATCAGAGTCACCCTGCATCGTACTCATTTCCGTCTTTGCACTTTCATATAAAGCAATCAGTCCGTCAAAATCACAAAAGAACTGCTTCTTAACCTGTGCAATTGCGTGGTAGCGATTACGAAGCTTCTGTGCTCTCGCTTCATCAAGACTCACACCATCCGCCATACGCTGCAGATCTTCGGCAATATCCTTGACTTCGATAATCACGGCTTTCAGTCGCTCGGAAAGATCTTCCAATCCGGAATACACATCTTCGATCTCACGCAGCTGCTGTACTGACGTATGCAGCATTTCCACGATATTATCGTCGCCTTCACCATATAAAATTCCCGAAGCAGTGTTTAGTGACTGCATGATACGCTCTGCATTTTCTGCCTGTATCAATGCGGTTTCCAATTCATCCTCCTCGCCTGCTTTCAGCTGCAGTGCACCGATTTCCTGTATCTGCTTTTGCAGCAATGCGGCCCTCTGTCTGCGATTCTGTTCATCACGCTTCAGTTTTCCAAGCTCTCTTGCAACATTTTGCAATTGACGAAAAGAATTCTGATACGCCATCAAAAAAGAATCGTCTCCACCAAAATCATCGAGCACTTGCAGGTGATGCTCGGAAGCAAGCAGGATCTGATTGTCATGCTGTCCGTGAATAGAAATCAGCAGCATACCGATTTCACGAAGAGCGGTGACTGACGCGGTTTTACCGTTGATTCTGCCAACGCTCCCCCCATCCGCACGGATTTCACGGGTAAGCGTAACCTGACGTTCATCACAGGGAACGGACATTTCTGACAGCAAGGATACCGCAGCATCCGGCAGATCACTGAAAAGTGCCGTTACCGTTGCACGTTCACATCCGGTACGAACCCAGTCCTTTGAAACTCGCTGTCCAAGAACAGCTTGAATACCGTGGATCAGAATGGATTTTCCGGCACCGGTTTCGCCGGTAAAGGCATGAAACGCATTGCGGAAGCTGATGCAGGCTCTCTCAATTACCGCAAGATTTTCGATGTACAGTTCTTCTAACATTCACTCACCTGCCCTGTAGTTCCTGCTGCAGTTCCGCTGCAAAACGTTTTGCCTGGTCGGATGTACGGATAAGAACAAATATGGTATCATCTCCGGCAAGCGTTCCAACCACTTCGGGACGAACAACACCGTCAAGGACGGTACAGACCGCCTGTGCCGTGCCGCTATGGCATTTGATCACAACAGTATGTCCCGCATAGTCCACCGATACAATATTTCCGGAAAAAAAGTCGGAATGCGGCATCGGTGCATCGGGTGCAACATAGCGATATACGCCGTTTGCGTCAGCTTTCTTGATCAGATTCAGTTCACGGATATCACGGGAAATCGTCGCCTGTGTGACAGGAAATCCTCTTTCTTTTAAAAGCACCTGCAAGGCATCCTGATTGCTGACTGTATTTGCCGAAATCAGTGCAATGATTTCTTCTTGTCTTGCATTCTTCATTCTATAACCTCCGATGGTTGAGGGATTGCAGATTGATTCAATGTCTTATCAGTTATCGGAAAATCCCTTGATCGACTGCATCAGTTTACGGTTGATGGAATCATAAAAGCTTCCGTTCCTAAAATGAATCAAAGAAATCTCATGGGTAGATTTCTGAATGTCCAGCTGATAGGAAGGCGGAAAGGATACGGGCGGTTCTCCGTCCGCACTCAGATAAATGCTGCGTTCGCACCCTGCGGTATGTTTGATTGTTATTTTACGTTCCGATGACATGAGTAAAGGTCTGTTAAATAAGGAATGCGGGCAGATCAGTGCGATTTCAATGCAGGAAAGCTCCGGTTCCATGATTGGCCCTCCTGCGGATAATGCATAGGCGGTCGATCCGGTCGGTGTACTGCAAACCATGCCATCCGCACGATAACGTCCAACAAGAAAATCATCGGCAAGAACCGAAAAATCAAACACTTTCCCATACAAGCCGGAAACGGCAATATCATTCAGTGCTGTGAAACAAGTTTTCTTGCCGTCACCGTGTAGTTCGCCTTTGAGCAGCATACGCTTTGAAAGCTGATATTCGCCGGAAAATAATCTGGACAATTCATCAAGCTGATCCGCTTCCAGACTTGCCATAAATCCGAGATGTCCGGTATTGACACCGAGCAGAAGTGCTTTTGAACCGATCATCTGCTTTGCACAGCGGAGGATCGTTCCATCACCTCCGATAGCAATCACAACATCCATGGAATACACAAGGGAAGAAAACACGCCGTAATGGATGTATTCCATCTCTGAAAATTCTGCGGAATAGGATTCATCCATAAATATCATTGCACCAAGTTTATGCAGACGTTCACAGACCTGTTTGGCACAGGGAAGTGCATTTTTCTTTTGAAAATTCGGGAATATTGCAATGTTCAGCATATTTCTCACCTGCCCAATCCTGACTGCTTCACAATTTCTGTTAGATTCGGTTCGATCTCAGGATCTGTACACCCTTTTTTCAGATGTACAAGATACTCCACATTGCCGCTGCCCCCCCGAACCGGCGAGAGGCACAGCCCATGTACTGTAAATCCAATATTTCTTGCAAAATCAATGACGGTGCTCAGTACCTGCTTATGAACAGAAGCAGATTTTACGATTCCTTTTTTACCTATATTGGATTTACCGGCTTCAAATTGTGGTTTCACCAATACTACATAGTCAGCATGGTCTTGTGTCAGGTTGAAAATTGACGGTAGAATCAGATTCACAGAGATAAACGAAACATCCACACTGCAAAAGTCTGGAATTTCCTGTAAATCCTCACGCTGCATCTGACGCACATCCATGCCTTCAAGGCTGACAACCTTTCTGTTCTCACGCAGGGAATGATCCAGCTGATCGTGTCCCACATCAATTGCGTAAACCTTCGCCGCACCATGCTGCAGCATACAATCCGTGAATCCCCCTGTCGAAGCACCGATGTCCATGCAGATTCTGTCTTTGACAGAAACCGAAAAACGCACCAGTGCTTCTTGAAGCTTCAAGCCTCCCCTGCCCACATACGGGATATCATTCCCCGACAGTGAGAGCTTGTCGTTTTCTGTTACAAGCACCGATGGCTTGGTACAGGGATTACCGTTAAGGAGCACAAGTCCCTCTTTCAAAAGGTTCTGTGCTCTGGCACGACTTTTGCACAGACCGTGTTCCACCAATGCAATATCAATTCTTTTTTCCATACTCATAAATATATCGGCATACTGCCTGTTCGGAAAGATGCAGTTTGTCCAGTGCGGAAGAAATAGACGATTGTCTGATAAAATCGCTGCAAGAAACCCGAACGTAATTTCCGATGAATCCACTTTCCGCAAGCCTTGTTCCGAATAATGTGGAAATTCCACCATTGCCCATGCTTTCCTCAAAAAACATAACGGTTTTATAGTTTTGTGCAATTTTAAGCAATTCTCCCTCCAAAGGGAAGATTCTCGTCAGCTTCAGCAGACTGCTGCAATAACCGTTCAATTTGCAGGTAACGTGTGCCCGATGGACAGCATCATACACTCTTCCGTAAGAAATCAACAGAATATCCGCATTATCCTCTGTATAGGTGTAGTCGGTATTTAACTCCTTCATCGGGAACTTCATATCCTTTTCGTTTCCACGAGGATAACGAACTGCCGTCAAACCGGTATCTTCCAAAACTGCCCGTTTCAGGCAAAGACGAAGCTCTGCATAGCAGGAAGGTGAATAAATGACAGTACCCGGAATGGAAGTCAGCATGGGAACATCAAACATACCCTGATGAGTTTCTCCGTCCTCGCCAACAATACCGGCACGGTCAATTCCGAGAACAACGTGTTGTCCGCCTATTGCCACATCATGCACAAGCTGGTCATAGGAACGCTGCAGGAATGTAGAATATACAGCAAAAACAGGAATCATACCCGTACAGGCAAGTCCTGCCGCAAAGGTGACTGCGTGCTGCTCGGCAATTCCGACATCAAAGAATCGTTCGGGTACCTCAGCAGCAAAATGCTGGAGTCCCGTACCATATTTCATTGCCGCAGTAATCGCACAGATTCGCTCATCTTCCTTAGCGAGCTTTGCAAGCTCCATTCCAAAAACTGTGGAGTAGCAATCCGATCCCGATACTTCAGGATTACCCGTCATAATATCAAACTTGGAAACACCATGGAACTGTCCGGGATTCTTTTCCGCAGGCAGATATCCCTTGCCCTTGGTGGTATTAACATGAATAAAAACAGGAGAATCACAACATTTTGCTGTGCGAAGCACTTCTTCCAGTTCCTGCTGATCATGACCGTCAACGGGACCGAAGTACACAAACCCCATCTGTTCGAACAATGTTGACTGACGCACAAGCATATTCTTTACGCCGTCCTTTGTGCCCTTCAACACCTTGGCAACGGGCATACCAACATGAGGGGTGTTAACCAGCATTTTTTCTACCGCTTGTTTTGTGCGGATATATCCCTCTTTTTCACGAATGGAACGTAGATAACGGGATACGGAGCCAACATTTCCGGAAATTGACATATTATTATCGTTGAGTATGACGATCAGGTTCTTCTTTTTACCGCCATTATTCAAGCCTTCAAATGCCAAGCCTCCCGTCATTGCACCATCACCAATGATAGCGATAACGTGATGTGTATCGCCTTTGAGACGCATGGATTCCGCAATTCCGCACGCAAGGGAAATGGAAGTGCTGCTGTGTCCGCTGATAAAAATATCATGCGGTGATTCTTCCGGTTTTGGGAAACCGGAAATACCATTCTCTCTGCGAATGGAATGGAACTCCTTCCAGCGTCCCGTCAAAATTTTATGCGGATAGCATTGGTGACCAACGTCCCAGATAAACTTGTCCTGCGGAGAATCAAACACTCTATGCAATGCCATAGTCAATTCCACAGCACCGAGGTTGGACGCAAGATGTCCGCCGTTTTTGGAAATCACCCGCACCATCAGTGTACGTATCTGCTTTGCAAGCTTGCGGCACTGATAATAGCTGAGCTTCTTCAGATCCTGCGGAAGCTGAAGGTCTTCCAGACGTAATTCCTGCATCTCATGATTCTGATCGAGATTATACATTACATCCATACTTAATTCACTGTAAGAGGTACTACAAAGCCAATAATGATACCAAGAACGGCACCGCAGAAAACCTGCAGCGGTGTATGACCCAGCAGTTCCTTTAACTCCTTCTTTTTACTTTCCGCATCTTCATCCTGAGAGAAAATTTTCAGTCGGATCAGATTCAGTTCTTTTGCGTGCATACCGGCAGCACGTCGTACTCCGGCTGCGTCGTACATTACAATTACGCTGAGAACACACAGAACGGCAAAGGCGGACGATGCCCATCCCTCTGCTCTGCCTGCTGCGAAGGTTGCTGCACATACAAGGGCAGAATGAGAACTTGGCATACCGCCGGAACCATAAAGTCGTTCCACCTTAAAATCTGAATGCTGAAAAAAGAACAAAATAAACTTCAGAATCTGTGCACTTGCCCATCCAAAAAAGCCGGCACACATAATCGGACTATACATTGATTTCCCCACTTTCTTTATTGTACACGCACCAGAAGTTCATCCGTCAGAGCGTGTAAAAATTCCGTGTTTTCAAACATTTCAAGCTGTTCATGTGCGAACCTTGTCAGTTCTTCTGCCTTTTTTTGTGCTTCTTCTATTCCGAGTACTGTCACAAATGTTTTCTTTTCCTCATCAGCATCGCTGCCAATGGGCTTGCCAAGCACTTCTGCTGTACTCGTCACATCAAGAATATCATCAATAATCTGAAATGCAAGACCTATGCTGCGTCCATATGCAGCTGCCGCCTCCTGCTGCTGTGAAGTTCCACCGCCGCAGATACATCCCATTTTACAGGACGCTTCCATCAAAGCACCGGTTTTACCGAGGCACATGGTTGTCAGTTTATCTGCAGTTACATTTTCCTGCGTTTCAAATTTCATGTCCATGACCTGGCCACCCACCATTCCATTGGCACCTTCACGTTCGGAAAGCACGGCAATCAGCTGAATTTTCTGTTCGGCAGTCAGATACCGATCATTGGCAATCAGCATGAATGGTGCACAGATAAGGGCATCGCCTGCGAGAATTGCGGTTGCTTCTCCAAACGCCTTATGGCAGGAGGGCTTGCCGCGACGAATGTCATCATCATCCATTGCCGGAAGATCATCAAAAATCAGAGAGGATGTATGTGTCATTTCCATACCGCAGGATGCTGCATCTGCCGATTCCAATGAACCTCCACAGATTTTGCAGAACTCATAGACCAGTACGGGACGGATCCGCTTGCCGCCAGCGGAAAGTGAATGCCGCATAGCGTTGTAAAGAGAATCCAGATCCATGTTGGTGGCTGACTGCATTTCATCTACCTTTTCAAGCATATACGTTTCAATTCTCTGTGCATAGCTTTTCAGTTGTGTTTTTACGTCACTCATAGTATTCACGCTTTCTCATAGAGCGGCACCTGAATTTCCTGTACGGACATGACCGCATCCTGTAATATTTTATGGCACTGCGTCGACAGCTGCATTCCTTCTTCATAGAGTTTTGCAGCTTCCTCAAGAGAAAGCTGTTCATGCTCCAGCATGGAAGTGATCTCAGCCAGACGCTGCATCTGTTGTTCGTAATTCATCAATTTTTTCCACCTTTGCTGTAATGGAACCATCCTGCATTCGTATATGGATGGTGTCCTGAACCTGAATCTGTTTTGCCGATGGCAAAATATCTCCATTTTTGTCATACACCGCAGCATATCCACGCCCAAGAATCCGCAGAGGATCAAGCTGTATGAGTTTTTCCTGCAATGCGGTATAGACGGACAATTTTCGTTCTATATACAGCTGCATATTTTTTTGCAGCTTCTCCGTAAGTTTCTTTCGTTTTTCTTCCTGAAGTTGAAAACGATGCTGCGGAGATGAAAGCTGCAAACGACTATTAAGACGTTCCAGTTTCTGTATTTCATGCTGCAGCCGTGTACGATAAGTGTTTGTTAATTGTCTTTGTGCAATACTGATTTTCTCATCCAGATGACGGATATCCGGTACCGCAAGTTCAGCAGCTGCCGACGGTGTCGGGGCACGCCGATCTGCCACAGCATCTGCGATCGTTACATCGGTTTCATGTCCAACTGCAGAAATCACAGGGATCGTACAATCAAATAAGGCATACGCAACGGACTCTGCGTTAAATGCCTGCAGATCCTCTGATGCACCGCCGCCCCTGCCAAGTATCAGCACATCGCAATGATGCTGCTGTGCAGCTTTCAATGCACTGCAGATGGACAATGGAGCCTGTTCCCCCTGTACAAGAACCGGGAATACCAACACCCTGACTGTCGGACATCGACGTTTCAGGACATTCAATATATCCTGCAATGCCGCACCTGTTCCGGAAGTAATAATGCCAACTGTTTGCGGCATTGGCGGCAAAGCTCTTTTGGAAGATTCCTCAAAAAGACCTTCCTCACGAAGTTTTCGTATTCTCTGTTCGAGTTGAAGTCGGACAGCCCCCACGCCTTCGGGCTGCATATCCGTGACATTAAGCTGATACACACCGTCACGTTCGTATACGGTAAGTCCTGCACTAACAATCACGTGCATACCATTTTCCGGCATAAACTGCAGTCGGGACGCCATCCCACGAAACATAACAGCTTTTATCACACTATCGGCATCTTTCAGGGAGAAATAAAAATGTCCCGACCGATGTGCTGTAAAATTTGAAATCTCTCCCTTGATCATGAATCGCTGTAAATTATGATCATCCCGTATTTTGGATGCCATATAGCGATTGATCTGGGAAACGGTTAAAATTGCCATACTATACCTCTGTAAGTTCACTGCAAAGTGCAGCATAGAGTGCAGTACCTGCAGCATTGTCACAGGAGAACGCAGGTTGTGCGAACGCTGTGTTGGGAATTGCACGCAGTCTGTTTTGTATCAGAACATCGGACATTACGCCGCCTGCGTAAATAACAGGGTATTCCCCAATTTCTGAAATGACACGTTTTGTCATTTCCAGCAGCACATCGGAAATAGCACTCAGACACCACTTGGCAATATCGCAGGGAGGCTCACTGTTTTTCAATGCAGTCCTACACTGATTCTCCAGACCCGAAAGACAGCAATCCAGATTCTTCATAGTAGGCTTATACCGAAACTCTTTTTCGCTTTCCATGGCAAGACGTTCCAGTTCCATGCCGCAGGGAAACTGCAATCCAAGCATAAGCCCCACACGATCGACAAGCTGACCTGCTTTCAGGTCGAGAGAAGAAGAGATGGGAGTTATTTTCAGCATTACCTCATCATCCGGTTCACACAGCACGCAATCCGTTGTTCCGCCGCTGACATGGAATGCGATAAAAGGCGAATGCATCCACGACAATTGATTGGCAGAATGGAGTGCAGCAAGAATATGCCCCACCTGATGGCTTGTACGAAATACCGGTACGTGCATCACCTGTCCAAGCATTTGGGCAGTTCCCTCACCGCAAAGAAAACAGGGCATATAGGAACCCTCAATATTTCTCGGGCGTGTCGAGACTCCGATTCCGGCAAGTGAATCCTTCGGAATGGTAAGCTGTGACAGAATCTGAGGCAGCTGAACAGTATGATGGAACACCGCATCACTTTGACGCAGCCCCTTTTCTCCGGGTTTTACAGGCAGAAGTTTTTTGCTCTGCACGATACTGCCGCTGCAGCTGTCATATAATGCAGCCGATGTTGTGTAATTACTGGTATCCAATCCCAGATACAGGGACATTATTCTTCCTCCGATGCAGAGGCTTCTGCTTTTTCACGTTTCGGAAGGCTGCGTGTAAACGCACCAAGCACACCATTGATAAAAGCAGTATCGTCCTGATAAGTATACTTCTGTGAAATGGCAACTGCTTCACTGACTGCCACATTGACGGGAGTCTGCGGCATATACTTGATTTCATAAATCGCCATACGAAGTAAAATCAGATTGATTTTTGCAATTCTGCTGACAGCTCGTCTTTTACTGTAGGACGCAATGATGCCGTCAAGCTCCTCTGTATGCGAAAGCACACCTTCTACAAGCCGTCTGACATTATCATCCACCGTAATTTCCTCTACTTCTTCAGCAATGGCATACAGTTCCTCGGGAGTATCATCACGAAGTGATGCTTCAAATAAAATCAAATATGCATTTTCTCTGCACTGATGTCTTGTCATGGTTACCTCCTAATGATTTCTACTACACGCACATATGCCGGTATGCAGGTATGCTGCATACCGGTATGAAATGATTATGCGTTAAATTCTATTCCGCTGATTTCCACATTGACATTAACCGCTGTTACACCGGTCATGTCCTGCACACTCTGCTTTACAGTCTGCTGAATCTGCTTAGCAACTGTTGCAGCACGGTAACCACCCTTAACAATCACCTTGATCGTTACTGCAATTGCACCACCCATGTTCTGGATGATCACAGGCTCAGAAAGCAGGCTCTGCATTCCTGTACTGCTTCCTGCAAGCCCTGCAACACCTTCAATTTCTTTTGCGGCGAGTGCTGCTACCTTGCTCAGAACTTCATCAGAAATCTTAATTGCTCTTTCTCCGGATTGTACTTTCTCCATGATACAACTTCCTTTCATTGACAAATTAAGCAAAAATTTCCTAATTTTGGTAATTTAGGCCTATTTTTTCAGTAATATCTCTACCTATCTTCTATTATACCAAAAAAATCAGAAAAGTACAACTATTTTACTTCAAAAATTCTGATATTTTCTGAAGAAATTGAAACTTCACCTAAAATGATGTCTTTGATCAGTGCGGCATCCGCTGCTTCCAGTCCATCGGACTTGACAACGACCTTTGCACTTTCTCCGTCAAGGTACACCACACAGTCAGCAAAGCCCTGTGATTTGATCAGAGATTCAATATTTCCTTCACACTGGATGAGATTGGAGACTTCCACTGCACCAAGTGCATTTGTGATGATTTCATTCTCTGTCAGATCGCCGCCTCCCATGATCATCTGTAAGGTCTGAACCGCCTCATCACGATTTGTTGTTTTCTCAAGTCTCGCCTGTGCAAAGAAATCCTCCGATGCTCCGGCATCCGCAGCTGCATTTTGTTCCTTTGCTGCATCAGCATTGACAAATTCCGTATCTCCGTAATTATCCTGTTCTGCGGAAATCTCAGATGCAGGAGTTGTCACCTTCAGATCTGATTTTGATAGTGAATAGTTGATGTACACGGCAATGGCAAGCATGACTGTCAGACATGACAAGATGATCTGACGTTTTCCGATAATGATGGATGGTTTTTTCATAAGATTCTCCTTCCCTGTGCCTATGCGGCACTGTTCAGTTTGGTCACATAAATATTGGCTGTTGATATGCCGCATGAAACGGATACAGCATGATAGACGGATTCTTGTACTGTACTGCGGTCACCCCCTTCGCAGGCAACCACAACGCCAATAATCGGAGGCGGGGTAATATGTTCCACCAGTGCGTTACCTGAACTTCCTCCGATTGTTACATAAGTGCTCTTGCTTTTCACCTGCTCGTCCGTAATAAGACTGTCCCCTTCTTTGGCGTAGTGATATTCTTCGCTGCCATTTACAGTGACAAGCACTTGTGCTTTCCCAACACCGTCAATGTTGGACAACAGGTCCGACAATTCATTCTGCATCCGATGACGGTATTCTTCAGGTGTTTCTGCAAGACATTCTGTTTTCAGTTCCTGTGTGTTTTTATTATCCGTTGTCAGAACTGATGATATAAGAATACATCCCATTCCCAGAATCCCAAGCAGAACGATCCCATACAGCATATTATCCTTTTTCAAAATCCGACTGTACCATTTCTGTAACACGGAGTATCACCTCCTCCCCTAAATTTGTACGCAGTATTTCACACGCTCTCCGGGTATCACTGCACACTGTACTGACCTCACTAATATATATGCGTTGTCCTTCGTCGATATGTACGGATGCTTGCAATTCAGAATATCTGATTCCGTTTTGGTTGAATACTTCCTGCAATGCGGTTTCTGTACGGGCAGCGGTCTGTGATAAAATCTGATTCTGTGCTTCCAGTGTCATACTTGCAGTTTGTACATTGACGGTCTTTTCTCTTGGTGCAATCGACACGATCTGCCAGTCAATATTCAACAGAGATGCAGCAAGTCCGAGGACAAACATCATGGAAATCAGAAACCGCACCTGTCTTTCAAACAAATTGCTTGGTTTCAGTATATTGCATATCCCGACTGTAATGCTCAGCATACACGACATAGTGATCAGAGTTTTAAGTTGTTCCATACTTACCTCCATGATATTATGGCAATACCGTTCAAGGATTGTGCGGTGCTGCCTTGTATCAGCCTGAATTCAGATTGCCGCTCAATGTGAGCATGATAGCGGTAGAAACAATGAAAATCAAAGAGAAACTGACGGACACAGAAAATGCAGCTGCAATGATACATTCTGTATTCTTCAGAAGCCTTGTCATCCTTTGTACTGCAAATAATTCAGAAATTGCAGAAGCAGCTGCTGTCAGGAAACGATAAATCCCTAACTGAAGAAGTACAGGTAAAAAGAGAGCTATGATGGAAAAAATACCAATCACTCCTGTTGTGGTTCGCAAAACCCCCATACTTCCAAGCACTGTAGAATACGCATCGGAAACTGCACCACCGACAAAAGGTACAAAATTTGAAATCACAAACTTTGTTGTTCTGGATGCAAGTTTATCCGATGTCACTGCCGTCATGCTCTGAAGCGAGAGCATCCCTAAAAATATGGACATCAACAGTCCGAGCAGCCAGACAATGCACTTATGAAACAGCTTTACGATGCCATCAAGAGATATCGACGGATTGACCGCATCCACAATGCTCATTGCAAGTCCCATGCTTAAAACAGGCAGCATTACATGAACTGCAATCTGCAATGTGATTTCACATACGGAAAGGATTGCCGCCTGATATCCCACTGCTGCAGTCACACCGCCGCACACTGTCAGAACTGATGCAAAAATTGCGGAAAACTGCAGCATAAATCCCGCACTTGCCTCAAGACGGTCAGCCGCCAGCAGAAAGACATTGCTGATGGGCTGTGCTATAATGCCCACTGCACAGAGTACACAGATCATCTCGTAGATAGTATTGAGCGATGCCCGAGTATTTCGTAAACTATCCGCAATTGCTGACAGCAGTATTACCCCCAGAAGCAGTCCGAATGTACGAAGCGGTAATGCTGCGGCATCCACTGCCTGCTGTGCAAGATGATCAAGAATGTCGGAGAATGACAGGGCTGTCAGAGTTTCGGGCTTGTCCGCATGAATCCCCTGCTCATTGAGAATTTGCCCCATATCCTGTTCATCCAGTAATTCTTCCATGCCGCTTGCCTCAAAAAGGGCAGAAAGTGTTTCATCATAAGAAACAGTTTCCTCCTCGGCAGAGACGGTAAGCGTACACAGACAGATTCCTAAAACCACAGAAAACAAACACAATAGAAATCGTTTCACCCGATCACCTCCAATACGATCTGCACGAGGTCTGTAAAAAGCGGCAGCGACAACGAAATCAGACTGATCCTTCCAAATAATTCTACTGCAGTACATATGGCGTTTTCTCCGCAGTCCTTACAGAAATCCATGCCAAGCTGCGTTAGGTATGTTATGCCGACTGCTTTACAGAGTATCAGAAAATATTCATATTCCATGCCGCTTCCCGAAAACAGCTCTGTGGTTGCTGAAATAATATCCTCAATCTGCGGCATCAGAGACAGAAGCACCATGCAGCATATTCCAAACCCGAGAAGTACTGCCTGCGGCTTTTGATATTGTCGGATCATAAGAGAAAGCACACAGCCGCAGATACAGAATGCAACAGCCGTTATCATAAGCCAAACACCGATTTCACAGTATCAAACAATTCACTGATCTGATCAATAATCAGCATAAGGACAACAATAAGCCCTGCAAGCGTTGTCATCATTGCTTGCTCCTCTCGTTCCGCACGCTTAAGCACAAGATTCAGCACAGCAACAATTATGCCCGTGCCTGCAATTTTGAAAATCAGGTCTATTTCCATAGTTTTCTCCTTATTCTGCCTGTATATTATACGATCACAGCAATATCACTGCAAGCATGATACCCAATATCATACCAAGCCGTCGATAGAGTTCACCTTTCATTCTATAGTTTTCCTTCAATTCGCTTGCAAGCACTTCCAACTGTTTTCGATGCAGTTCCAGCGTAGCAAGCTGTCCTTCCACATCTGTTGTTCCAAGTGTATTCCCCACATCATACAGAATCTCCTTTGCCATTGGTGTAATTGCCGGATCTTCCGCTATTGATTCATGCCAGATAATCTGAGGAGGGGTTCCTGCAGAAAAACGGGCACTGCTATTCTGCAAAAACGAGAACTCACTGTAATTCGGATGTTTTGCAAACAGATGCAGCAGATCCTCAAGCGGTGTACACTGGTAACGAATATAGGACGAAAAGTCTGCAAGTAAAGCATTCAGTTTCTGCGTGTGCAGGAATCTTGTCCGCATTTTGTGCGATGCATATACACCGATTCCTGTACTCATCAAAAAAATACATATCATACCAAGCCATTTCATCGCTGCTGCAGCCTCCTGATGGTACGTACCTTGCCTGCACCTTCCAGATACACACAATATCGAAACACACCCGCTTCAATCAATGGACGCAGAACGATGCGTTTATACAGATCTTCCAAGCTGCCTGCATGACAGCTTGCTATGAACTTCACACCACATCCTGAAGCCTGCAAAATTGCCTCCGCATCCGATTGTGTGCTGATTTCATCGCAAATGATGTATTGCGGCGTAAGAACTCGCAATGCGGTCAGAATTCCTGCTGATCTCGGATACCCATCAAGTACATCCGTCTTTTGTCCGATTTCATGCTGTGGTGTTCCACGAAGTACCGCTGCAATCTCTCCTCTTTCATCAATTAAAGAAGTGGGATAACGATTTCCTGCCAGACGACAAAAATCACGAAGCAAGGTGGTTTTTCCGCTCCCGACGGTTCCGGCAATCAAAATTCCCACTGGCTCGGATCCGATCTGCTGCCACACTTGTTCTGCACTCCCTATGTGTTCGCCTGCAATACGAAAATTCAATCCGCTGATATGTCGAAGTGACATCGGAGAATTCACCTGCAATGCGGCAGTACCGCATATCCCGACTCGACAGCCTCCACGAATGGTAACAAAGCCTTCCGCAACCTCCCGCTCATGACTATAAACGGAATAAGAACATACTGCCTGAAAAGAACGTGCAATTTCTTCGGCACCGATTCTGATTGCACATTCAGATGAATCCGTCAGCACTCCCTGTTCTGTCAGAAATCGCTCCTTACCGTTGATACAGATCCCTACGGGGCGGGAACATCGAAGGCGTATTTCCTGTGTCTGCTGCTGCATATCCGCTGGTAGTTTTCGGATGGCACTGCGAACTGACTGCGGTAGATATTCCAGTGTGGTTTTCAGATTTTCTGCTGCTTGCATATGCATCACTTCCCTTTCTGTTCCATCCTATGCTCGTCCCACGAAAAGTATGCATAATCAAAACCACCCGTAGAACGGGTGGTTTGAGAAAGCCCTATAAGGGCATAATACTGACACTGCCCCTTAAGGGGC